>JAZNAD010000083.1:0-11213 GCA_045586345.1 Eubacteriales bacterium | reverse complement strand
GGAGATCCTTGGCCTCCTCGGGGGTGGCGGGAGGGATGATGGCACTGTCGTCGATCTTGAACTTGGCGGGCATCTCCACCTTGGGGGCGGTGCCCAGCAGGGTGGGATCGGTGATCTCACCGGTGATGGCGGCGGCCACGGCCGTCTCGGGCGAAACGAGGTAGACCTCGGCATCCTTCGTGCCGCTGCGCCCCTCAAAGTTACGGTTGAAGGTACGCAGGCTCACCCCGGCGCTCTCGGGCGAAAAGCCCATGCCGATGCAGGGGCCGCAGGCACACTCAAGGAGGCGCGCCCCGGCCGAGAGGATATCGGCGAGAGCCCCCGTGCGCGAGAGCTCGACCAGCACCTGGCGCGAGCCGGGCGAGATCGAGAGCGAGACGTTCGGGTGGACGCGGCGACCGCGGAGCATCGCGGCGACCGTCAGCATATCCGCAAGTGAGGAGTTGGTGCAGGAGCCGATGCACACCTGGCTGACCTTGGTGCCCTCAAGCTCGCGGACCGGCTTGACCTTATCGGGCGAATGGGGGCAGGCGGCCAAGGGAACAAGCGCCGAGAGGTCGATCTCGACCGTCTCGTCATAGACAGCGTCCGGGTCGGCAGCGAGCGGGCGGTAGACCTCTCCTCTGCCCTGCGCCTCGAGGAAGGCGCGCGTCGTTTCGTCCGACGGGAAGATCGAGGAGGTAGCGCCAAGCTCGGCACCCATATTGGTGATCGTCGCACGCTGGGGAACCGAAAGCGTCTTGACGCCATCGCCCGTGTATTCCATCACGGCACCGACACCGCCTTTGACCGAGAGACGGCGGAGCACCTCGAGGATGACGTCCTTCGCCCCGGATGGGAACCTGAGCTCGCCGACGAGGTTAACACGGATGACACGCGGCATACGGATGTAATAGGCACCTCCGCCCATGGCGACGGCAACATCGAGGCCGCCGGCGCCCATACCAAGCATGCCGAGACCGCCCGCCGTCGGGGTGTGGCTGTCCGAGCCGATCAGCGTCTTTCCGGGAATGCCGAAGCGCTCAAGGTGCACCTGATGACAAATGCCGTTGCCGGGGCGCGAGAAGCGCACGCCGTGGCGTGCCGCCACGGTCCGCAAATACCGATGGTCGTCGGCATTCTCAAAGCCGGCCTGCAGAGTGTTATGATCGACGTAGGCGACCGAAAGCTCGGTCTTGACACGGGGAATGCCCATCGCCTCGAACTGGAGATAGGCCATCGTGCCGGTGGCGTCCTGCGTCAGGGTCTGGTCGATGCGGAGCGCGATCTCGCTCCCCTTCTCCATCCGCCCCTCGACCAGGTGGTCGCGGATGATCTTTTCGGTCATTGTAAGTCCCATGGTTCAGTCCTCCAGAAGCTTGAGAAGATTCAGATATGCGTTGTCAATATGCTCGACCGTCAGCCGCTCGGCGGCATCGCCGTCGCCCTGGATGATGGCCTCGCAGATGGCGCGATGCTCGGCGACCATTGCGACGGCGCGCCCCTCGGCATACATCGACCGCTTGCGGTAGATCCCGGTCTGACGGTGGAGGCGCGAGAGGGTAGAGGTGATGATGCGGCTCCTACAAAGCCCGTACACACGGTCGTGGAAGGCACCGTCCAGCTCCTTCAGGCGGTCGGTGCCGCGCGCGGCGAAAAACTCCTGCATCTCGACGATTTCAAGCAAAGTTTTCTTTTCATCGTCCTTGATATTCTCGGCGGCACGTCGGGAAGCGAGCCCCTCGATGCGGCGGCGGATGGCGTAGATATCGGCAAGATCCTCCTTGGTGATCCCAAGGACGACCGCACCGCGGTTCGGCTCGATGCGCACGAGCCCGTCGCGCTCAAGGCGGTGGAGCGCGTCACGCACCGGCGTGCGCGAGGCGCCCGTGACCTCGGTGATGCGCGCCTCGGTCAGAGGCTCACCGGGACGGAAGACTCCGGTGAGGATGCGTTCCTCAACAGCGGTATACACCGCATTTTCAAGGGCAGACATATCAGAGCCTCGCCACAAAACGCCCGGGAGCGATCGACTCTACAAGATCCTCGAGCTCACGGTCGCCCATCACCGTCGTGCGGCCGTCCTCGTAAAGGGCGTCGATCTTCTCCTTAAGAGCAAGCACGACAGGATCCTGCTTCGTGATCCTCTCGGCATCCGAGAGGACGTAGTTCATGTTCATCCAATAGGCGATGCCGGCAAGCCCCGAGGTGTTGCTGACCGAAACCAGCGGCGGCCGGTTCAGGATTGCCTCGGTATCAAAAACGTTATAGATCTCGGGGTCCTTAATGAGGCCGTCGGCATGGATGCCGGCACGCGTCAAATTGAAGGCCTCGCCGGCGAAGGGTGTCATCGGCGGGATCTCGTACTTCAGCTCGTGCTTGTAGTACTCCACGATCTCGGTGATGACCTTAGTATCCATCCCGTCGGTCGTGCCGCGGAGCGAGGCATACTGGATGACCATGGCCTCCAGCGGCACGTTGCCCGTCCGCTCGCCGATGCCGAGGATCGAGCAATTGACGCCCGAGGCACCGTAGAGCCAGGCCGAGACTGCGTTGGCAACGCCAAGATAGAAGTCATTGTGGCCATGCCACTCAAGGTACTCGGAGGGCACGTCGGCATAGTGATTGAGACCGTAGATGATACCGGGCACGCTACGGGGCATGGCAACGCCGGGATAGGGCACGCCGTAGCCCATCGTATCGCACATACGGATGCGGACGGGCATATTCGCCTCGTTCGCCATTTCGGTCAGCTCGTTGACAAAGGGAACCACAAAGCCGTAGAAGTCGGCGCGTGTGATGTCCTCGAGGTGGCAGCGCGGCACGATGCCGTGCTCAAAGGCCTGACGGACGACCGAGAGATAGTGCTCCATCGCCTGACCGCGTGTCATCTTCATCTTTTTGAAGATGTGGTAGTCGGAGCAGGAGACGAGAATACCCGTCTCACGGATACCGATGTCCTTCACAAGCTTGAAATCCTCGTCGCGGGCGCGGATCCACGTGGTGATCTCGGGAAACTTATACCCAAGGGCGAGACAGCGCTCGACCGCTTCCCTGTCCTTCTTGGTATAGACGAAGAACTCGCTCTGGCGAATGATACCGTTCGGGCCGCCAAGGCGCGCCTCGAGCTTGTAGATGTCCTCAATCTGCTTCGCGGTATAGGGCGCGCGCGACTGCTGCCCGTCGCGGAAGGTCGTATCGGTGATCCAGATCTCCGACGGCATGTTCTCGGGAACGCGGCGGTGGTTGAAGGCGATCATCGGTACCTTGGAATATTCGTAAAGATCGCGGTAGAGATTCGGCTCCTCAACGTCCTGGAGCGAATACTTGTACTGCGCGATCTCAAGCAGATTGCTATTCGGATTTTTCTTGACCATAACGACTCTCCTTTTTGGATTGTATACAATTATACAATAATAATATCACAGAGTCTCCGGCTTGTCAATAGGGATCGAAAGATTTCGGAAAGATTTTACGCGTTTCTTATATTAGAAAGAAAAACACCGCTTTCGCGGTGTTTTTGCGATCACGCAAGGATAAGGCTACCAAAAAACTCAGGGCAATGATAATCAGGCTTCGGGAGGTCGATGGGATTCCAGACCGAGTAATGCTCGGTCACTGTAAGGTCGCCGCACTTGTAAAAGTTGGCACGCATCTTACTGTCGTGAGCGCCAAAATAGCGGTCAAGGAAGGTGTAGGGGATATGGATCGTGACCGACCAGCCGCGCTCGAAGGTGATGAGCGTCTCGATAACAAGCCCCTCGCCCGAAATATCGAGCAGAGTGCGGTCGTAGCGTGATTCGCCAAGCCCCACGTGCGTGACACCGAGGGGATTGACCTCGATATTGATGTACCTTTTATCGGTGAGATTGGGTGTCAGGAAGAACTCCATGCAGCTATCCTCGCAGATCTCTCCGTTACAGACCGTATGGGTCGCGCGAAGGGGCCATTCGGTGGTCTCAAGGCGGACCGTGATGCCCTCCGGAGAGTGGACGAGCCTTGCCACCGTGGTGTAGGGGGAGGGACAACAGTCCTGCCAGCAAAAGTCGAGCTCGGTCGCGGGAACATCACTCCATACGGGATCGGTGGCTGCGAGGGGGGAGGCGATGCCCCCAACAATATACTCCTTCATGCTATACCTCATTCTTTCTCTTTTTTAGCACGGAGGGGCTCACGCGAGCCGTCCGGGCGTTGGATGACGGTTCCGTCCAGCATACCGCGGAGCGAGGCGCGATAGGAGGCAATGTATTCGTCTCTGAGCACCTTTTGCTCAGCAAGCTCCTCCTCATTGAGGGCGGTCTCCTTGCTTTTCCTTGCCAGCTCATTGATCCTGGCGATCTTTGCGGTGTCCATCAGAGCACGTACCGTAAAAGGATAAAGAGGACGAAGGCGGCACCGAGGCACCCGAGAGCCAGGTAGAGTGAGAGATTGGAGGCGCGGTTATCCGCCACAGGGGCCGCCACCGGCAGCGCCTCGACCTCCTCCTCGGACTCGAAGGCATCCTCCTCGGAAAGGGGAGCGTCCTCACGGCGGACAAGGCGGACGAGCTCGTCGGCGATCATCGGGCTTTCAACGCCGATCTCGCGGAGGGCGGTGATGGCCTCCTCACGCTCGGGCGAATCGGGCGTACCGGCGATCTTATCAACGATCGCAGCACATTCGGGGCAAAGGACGCACGCCTCCCCCTCACCGTCAAACATCAGAATAGGGGCGTCCTCGCCCTCAAATTCCTTAAGGCAAACACAGCAGGTAGACATTGGCTACTCCTTATTTTTTCTTTCTCCTCCATTATACCCCGACGGGATGGCTTTGTCAATTCTCTTTTGCGGCTTTTGCGGGAACTCTTGAAAAAAGCAAGTCGGCGTGGTATAATGACACAAGAAGGAAGGAGGAGCCATGATCCCAAAGAAGCCCCAGGCGGCACACTGCGACAGCTGCATCCATCACACCTACGACGAGGAAATGCTCTCGTATTACTGCGACCTCCTGCTTGACGAGGACGAGATCGCACGCTATTCCTTCTCTCCTCTCCTGCGTTGTCCCTTTTATCAGTTCAACGACGAGTACATCAACGTGAGAAAGCAGCTATAGAGAGCCCCCCCTTGCGACAAGAAATTCGGAGCAGAAATCGTCGCTTACGAATTGACGGTGTACAAGCGTATGTCGAACGCGAGCAAGCGGCGATTGAAAAGGAGCACGCATGCGTGCTCCTTTTTTGTTATGCCCGAATGTATGGCACAGGAAAAACGCCCCAAGGGGCGTTTTTCCTGTGTCGCTTGGATCACTGCTGCGGTGCAGTTGCTTCGACGCTTGAAAGCTGGAAATAGGACGGGCCGCCCTGTTCATGCATGAGGTACCAGGAGGAACGGTTACCGTAGCAAGTCATGTAACCCTCAAGAGCCGACTCAAACTTCTGCCAATCAGAACCGCTCTCAAACTTCGTGGTCCCCTCGATATACTTGTTGCCGCTCGGGACCACCGAGTCGTACCTGTAATCGGGAGTGTCGGGGGTCTCATTGGTGTTCAGCGGGTTCTGGACCGTGTTAAGCTGGGTCAGGTCGTTGAGCTGCAGGGCAAGAAAAAGGAATTCGCCGGTCGTAAGAGCTTCGCCCTCTTGGCGTTGGAGCTCGTTGCCGGAGCCCGTGAAGGATTCGCTCTTGGCCGGGAAGGCGTACTCACAGATGTAGGTCACGCCGCCGTTAGCGTCCTCCTTCCTCGTGGAAGCGAATTCAACCTTATCAAAATAGACCGACTTCTGCGCATCAATTGCCGAGGGCTGGACATTCTGGCCCACACGGGAGTTGTTCGTAAGCGCGTTGTATGTGGGGTAGGTATTCTGACGCGCGGGGATCACAGGGGGGGTATGGCCGCCGAAGTTGTAATACAGCTCAATGTTATCGCTGAGCCAGGGGTTGGGGAAGCTGTCGTACGCTTCGTAACGCAAGCAGTCAGAAGGGTCATGAATCTTGATAGCAAGGTAGACATAATCGCAGTCCTCACCGTCTCTGGCACCCCAGAGGGCGTGGATGGTAGCCTGGAGCTTCGAGCCGTCCTCCTTCGGCCCCGCATTCGGAGCATGCCAGATCTCAAGAAGCGGGATCTCATACATAGGATCGACAATGTTGTCCCCAAGAAGGGTGTAGACGCCCTTCTCGTAGTTGTAGGCCTGGTTCCTCGTTGTGAGCTTGGCGCTGCTCAGATACTCCGCGTCAATCTCACCGTCGATTACAACATTATCCTTGCGGAGAACCTGGTTCGGGCACTCAATGACCGTAACGACGGCGCTCTTACCGGCGAGGGAAGCGGCAGTGTAGTTCTCGCCCTCCTGAGCGTAGTTCAGGGTGACCTTGTAGATACCGGCCTCGGTGATCTTGCCGCCGGCAACAGCGGTACCGCCGGTAGCTTCCGCATTCGTGAGCTTCTCAATGGAAGCGCCGGCAAACGAAACGCCCTTCGGCAGAGTACCGGTGGTGAACTGCTCGATACCGGTCCCCGTGATGGGATCGTACTGCATGCCGGGGTAGTAGAAGAGAGTCAGAGCCTTAACACCGAAGGCGCTGGCGCGGTTGGCATCGCCGGGAACAATCGCAAAGGTGGCGGAAACAGGATCGGGAAGGGTCGCACCCGGATAAAGCTCCTCCGCACCGCTCTGCCAGGAGAAGGTAGAGGTGATCCTGTAAGTACCGACGTTCGTAGGATAGGTTTCTCCAAGGTCCTTGATGACGGCACCGGTCTCAGGATTGAGCTGCTGGAAGGTGTAGCTGGCCTTTAGAAACGTCGGCTTGTTAACACCAACATTGGAGGAGGTAAGAGGGTTGCCGTCAAAAACGAACTCGTCATCGAGATTCTTGTAATGGATCTTGTCGAGCTCCTCCTGGGGGATCCCAGCAGCAACCGTCGTGGTGGTGGTTGCAGCCGTCGTGGTGGTCGTCGCAGCCGTCGTGGTATCGTCATCGCCGCGGTCACAGGACACGACTACGGCAACCGTAGCGAGAAGAACGAAAACAAGCGCAAGCAGTTTGAACCGGTTTTTCATTGTTATACTCCTTTGAATAAGATTTAGGATGCTTTTAAAAAGTACCCCCAAGATGATTATATTCTGTTTTTTCCATTTTGTGATAGATTTCACAAAAAATAGGAAAATTAAACAAAGGAGCCTTCTGTTTTTCTGTTAAATTATGGCAGATTTGTGCGGGGTCGCTGACGGTAATTCTACTCTAAAGCAGTACGCCCTTCACTGGGCGCAATCCTTGTAACACGCCGTTTTTGCCCGCGAGCAAAAGAAAAACGCCCCAAGGGGCGTTTTTCTTTTGAACTTGTGTTACTGAGCAACAGTGCTCGAGAGCTGGAAGTAGGACGGGCCGCCCTGGTCATGCATAAGGTACCAGGAGGAACGGTTGCCGTAGGACGCGATATAAGGCGAGATGGCGGTCTCGAACTTGTACCAGTCACTGTCCTTAACCAGTTCAAGCTTATAATTGGTGTTGTAGTTAGGATACTTGGCACCCGACGGGAAGGTCATGTCGTACGAGGCGTCATCACCCTCGGCATCCAGGGGGTTCTTAAGATTCGAGATATCAGTTAGGTCGTTGAACTGGAAGGCGAAGTAGAGGAACTCACCGGCCTCGAGAGCCTCGCCCTCATGACGCTGGAACTGCGGGCCGACAGCGCCGCTGGTGGTCTCGGACTTGGCAGGGAAAGCGTACTCGCAGATGTAAGTCACACCGCCGTTACCGTCCACTTCCCTCGTGGAAGCGAACACGATCTTATCGAAGTAATACGACATCTGAAGGTCAACCGCGGTAGGACGGGCGTCGTCACGGGCGGCAGAGTTGTTAGCAAGCGCGCTGTAGGTCGGGTAGGTAGAGGAATACCCGAGGCCGGTAGCGCTTCTGGGGATCGCGGGAGCAACGTAACCGCCAAAGTTGTAGTACACCTCAATACCGTCATTGAGCCAGGGGTTAGGAGCCGCACAGTAGGCCTCACTACGCATGCTGTCGGTAGGATCCTTGACCACAACGGCAAGGTAGACGTACGCATCGGTCTTACCTTCCATAGCGCCCCAGAGAGCATACACATCGACCTCAAGCTGCGAGCCCTCTTCACCGGCCTCAGCACCGTGCTCGATCTTCAGCATGGGGATCTCTCTCATAGGATCGACAATGTTATCGCCGAGAAGGGTGTAAATGCCATTCTGGTAATTGTAGGCCTGGTCTCTACCCTCAAGGTGAGCGCTCTGGAGGTAAGCAGCATCAAGCACACCGTCGACCGCGACATTATCCTTGCGGAGAACCTGGTTCGGGCACTCAATGACTGTAATGACGGCGCTCTTACCGGCAAGGGAAGCGGCGGTGTAGTTCTCGCCATCCTGAGCGTAGTTGACGGTGACCTTGTAGATACCGGCCTTGGTAATCTTACCGCCGGCAACAGCGGTACCGCTGGTAGCGTCGGCCGAAGCAAGCTCCTCAATGGAAGCGCCGGCGAACGAAACGCCGTTCGGCAGAGTACCGGTGGTGAACTGCTCAATACCGGTCGCCGTAATGGGATCGTAGTTCATGTTGGGGTAGTAGAAGAGGTTCAGAGCCTTGACACCGAAGGCGCTGGCACGGTTGGCATCACCGGGAACGATCTCAAAGGTGGCAGAAACAGGCTCGGGAAGAGTTGCGCCGGGATAGAGATCCTGCGCACCGGTCTGCCAGGAGAAGGTCGAGGTGATCCTGTAAGTACCGACATTCGTAGGATACGTCGCGCCGAGGTCGGCGATGACAGTACCGTCCGCGGGATTGATCTGCTGGAAGGTGTAGCTGGCCTTCAGGAACGTAGGCTTGTTAACACCGACATCAGAGGAATCGAGGGGTCTGCCATCAAAGACGATCTCATCGGCGAGATTCTTGTAATGGATCTTGTCAAGCTCCTCCTGGGGGATCCCAGCAGCAGCCGTGGTGGTAGTCGTCGCAGCCGTCGTGGTATCGTCGCCGCCACCGCCAAAATCGCAGGACGCGATTATGGCAACCGTAGCGAGAAGAGCCAGAACAAGCACGAGCAGTTTGAACCGGTTTTTCATGTTATACTCCTTTTTTATTAAAATAACTGTTTTTTTTGGAGAGGAACTCCACAGAGATTATAACACTTTTCACGTGTATTGTAAAGGGATTTTTTAAAAATAGTCAAAACTAACAAAAGTACATTTCCCTTTTTGTCAAAAGGGAGAAAACGCCCGAGGAAGGCGCAGCGGCCGTCATTCCACCGTCAAGAGCCGAATGGCCTCGGCCGCCATCATAAGGCCTGCCGCGGCGGGCACGGTCGCCATCGAGCCGACACGGATCTCTCCCTGTGGGACGAGTGCCGGCTCTCGAGAGAAGACAACGGGCAGGTGCCGGATACCCTCGCGGCGCAGCCGGGTGCGAACCGCCCGAGCTAAGGGGCATCCTTCGGTCTTCGCAATATCGGTCACGGTAAGCGCAGAAGGATCCACTCGGTTCCCGGTGCCAAGGCAGGACAGTATCTTCATGCCACGGCGCTCGGCGGCAACAGCAAGCGCCACCTTCACCGGGACATCGTCGATCGCATCAAGCACAAGGTCGGGCTGCACCTTGGCAAGGAAAGCATCCACATCCTCGGCCTCCAGCTTCTTCGAGTGCAATGTTATGTTTACATTTTCGAAAATCAAAGAGGCGCGTTCACGCGCAACCTCGGTTTTGAGCCGACCGACAGTGCCTGCATCGGCGAGGATCTGGCGGTTGATGTTCGACTCCTCCACAGTATCAAAGTCAACGAGCGAGAGGTGTCCGATGCCCGAGCGGACAAGCGCCTCGAAAGCGTGGCCGCCAACGCCGCCAAGACCGATGAGCAGGATATGAGCTCCTGCAAGGCGTTCCATCGCCGCATCGCCAAGGAGGGCGCGGGTACGTGAAAGGCATTCTGTACGCTTCATGAGCCGCTACCTCCCGTATAACCGGCATCCAGCACAAGGAAGAGGATGAGAAGCGCCCCCACGATAAGCAAAAGCGAGAAGGCAAGAACGGCCATGCTCCGCAGATCCAGGCAATAGGTCGAGCGCTTCCCTCCCCCACGCGCCGATGAAAGTAGACCGGCACGGCGCAGGGCCTCCGCCGTCGGCTTATACAGCGCCATCACAAGAGCGGCGTTGAAGACCGACTTCAAGGCGTTAAAGGGCAGGAGCACGGGGACAAGCATGGCGATCACAGCCGCGCGCGGTGCGCCGGTATACAGAGGCGTGATGACGATATTGGCAAGCATCATCGTCGCAACCTGCGTCAGGACGGCAGCCGAAAGCGAAAGCACGGCACCGCCAAGCGTCTTACTATGCTTATAAAGAAGCGATACGGTCAAGGAAAAAGAAAAGCTCGAGACAATATCCATAAGGAGCCCCCATATTCCTGTTGAGCCGACAGTTATCATCTCAAGAAGCGGCACGGCAAAGGAGAGCGCTACCGCCACCGAGGGGCCAAGCAGAAGCGAGGCCAACGCGATCACGGTATCCTTGATATCAAAGGAAAGAAAGCCGTTTACCTTCGGCACGGGCAGGAGCGTTGTGAGGTAGGCAAGTGTACAGAAGATCGCGGAAAGCGCAAGCCTCCTCGTTTTTTCGGAGGTATTGGTCGCCATAGGCTCCACCTTTCGAAAGAGAAAGAATTGACGGGTACGCGCCGAAGCGCGCACCCGCCATTCTCATTGATTATTGGTGATTACTCAATGATCTCGGACACAACGCCGGAACCGACGGTTCTACCGCCCTCGCGGATAGCGAAGCGGAGACCCTTTTCGATAGCGATGGGCGTGATCAGACCAACCGTCATATCGACGTTATCACCGGGGCGGCACATCTCGGTGCCCTCGGGAAGGGTGATAACACCGGTAACGTCAGTGGTACGGAAGTAGAACTGAGGACGGTAGCCGGAGAAGAAGGGCTTCTGACGGCCGCCTTCCTTCTCGGTCAGGACGTAGACCTGGCCGACGAACTTGGTGTGGGGGTTGATGGAGCCGGGCTTGCAGAGAACCTGACCGCGCTCGATCTCGTTCTTCTGAACGCCACGGAGAAGAAGACCAACGTTGTCGCCGGCCTGAGCGTTGTCCATCAGCTTGTGGAACATCTCGATACCGGTGATAACGATCTGACGACGCTCCTCGGTAAGACCGACAAGCTCGACAGTGTCGTTCATGTTGACAACACCGCGCTCGACAAAGTCGGAGGCCAAGCGGTCTTAGGAAGA
>JAZNAD010000082.1:0-5285 GCA_045586345.1 Eubacteriales bacterium | reverse complement strand
AGGGGTTGCGATACGTAAGGAAAGAGGCAAGGGAGCCGTATCAGGTAGCCAAAGCGTATTCTAATTCCTTCCACGGTAGGACACAATCCCCCACCCGCTCCGCGGGAGCCCCCTTTACACAAAGGGGCCTTTTTTGTTCCCCTCTCCTCATCGCTTAACCTCTCTCCCTCCACGCTTCTTACGCGTGGTTTTCATTTACCAAAAAAAGAGCAGACATTGTCTGCTCTTTTTTTATTCTCCCTCCCGGGGCAAAACTCCCGTAAGGTCAAAATCGGGAATAAAGCTTTCACCGACCGTGCCCCCCTCCTGTACGTAGGCCTGCTTGATCCCAAGGCGGACGGCATACGCCACAAGGCGGCGGTAATCGCGCTCGCGTACGGGCTCGAAGAGCTCAGGGAAGCTCGCACCGACGCCGGGCATCGGCGTATATTGGTTCATAAGACTAATGTAGATCTTATCGCGGTACCCAGCGAGGTACCTCACAACGTCGTGCGAATTGCGGTATGCCCCAGGGAGCATCAGATGCCGCACGATCACGCCGCGCGTCATCATGCCGTCGGCATCAAGGGTCGGTGTACCGCACTGCGCGATCATCTCCGAAAGCGCCGCCCTCGCCACCTCGGGGTAATCGGGCGCCCCGGCATACCGCTCGGCAAGGGCGGGGTCGGCATACTTGAAGTCGGGGAGATAGACATCAATAAGCCCCGAAAGAAGCCGTAGGGTCTCGGTACGCTCATAGCCGCCCGAATTGTAGACGATCGGCACACGGAGACCGCGCGCCCGCGCCCGCGGTATCACCTCGGGAAGCAGCGGAGCGTAATGCGTCGGCGTCACGAGGTTGATATTGTGCGCCCCACGCGCCTCCAGCTCAAGAAAGATCTCGACAAGCCGATCAATACTGACCTCGGCACCGATCTCACCGCCTGCGATCGCACGGTTCTGACAAAAGACACATCCGAGCGAGCAGCCGGAAAAAAAGATCGTCCCCGAGCCCCTCGTTCCCGAAAGGCAGGGCTCCTCCCAGGCGTGGAGACCGGCACGCGCAAGACGCGGTGCCATCGGCACACCGCAAAGGCCGCTCTCTCCCGCCGTCCGATCGACACGGCATCGGCGTGGGCAGATCTCGCATTTTGAGAAGTATTCTTTACTCATTCGAAAGGATCTCGGCAGAAGTGAGCGTGTATTCGGTGAGGATCCGCATTCCGAGGAGCAGATCGTCTACGACGATATACTCGTCGGGCGTATGAGGCGCGCCGTGCCCCTTCGGCACATCGACCTCGGCCGCCTCCCCCTTCGGCGCATACTGCACGCAGAAGCTGTACGCGCGTGGAAGGCACCGGGCATAGGTACCCCCACCGCTGCGGTAGGGCGGAAGCGCATCGCCCGTCACACGGGTAAAGGCCTCAAGAAGACGCGCGGCCACGGCATCGTCCTCGCCGTGATCGAAGGCATCGTGGCTCGAGGCCACGTAGAATTCAAAATCCTCGCCGTCCACTCCCTCAAAAAGCTGAGGCGCAAGCTCGGCAGAGGGAACGCCGTAACGGATATCCTCCGAAAGGAGAAGCCGCCCGTCCTTGACGCGCACCATACCGACGACCGCCGTGCGCACACCGAAGGCGGGGTCCTCCCCCGCAATACCGAGCGTGCCGCCGTAGGGGTCGCCGGCAAACATTGCAGCGCTCGCCATCACCGCACGCTCGTCAAAGGGGATGGCATTGCACGAGGCGAGGAGCCTCGCCAGCACGGCGGCCGCATTGACCGAGTCAGTGGGATGCGATGCATGCGCCGAGCGCCCCTTGGCAGAAACACGGATCACACCCTCCCGGCGGTCAGCCGCAAGGGTCACCTCGGGATGTCCCTCCACCGCACGTAAAAGCTCGGCAAGGAGCCCGTCGGAATACTCAAGACGTGCCTCAGCAGAGTCAAGAACCACGTTGAAGGCCTCTCCCCCCGTAAAATCCTCGATGACCCGGAGGACAGGCGGTGAGGCAAGCCACCCTGCCGTCCGCCCCTTCTCACCGAGAGATACGGGGGGATTGTTGTCGGGCACAAGCGAAATGTCGGGGGCGGCGTTTGCCCTACGGAAGGCCTCGAGGTCGCTCATCCCCGTTTCTTCGTTTCCGCCGAGGAAGACGGTGATACGGCAGCCGGGGTCGATCCCAAGATCACGGAACGCCATGAGGAGATAGAGCGTCGCCACGACGCCCCCCTTATTATCGTGTACCCCACGGGCAAAGAGCGCCCTACCGCGCACAACAGGAGCAAAGGGCTCAGTCACCGTCCAGCCGTCACCGGCCGGCACCACGTCACAGTGCGCAAAGATACCGATGGTCTTCTCACCGACACCGTAATGTACCAGTGCATATCGCCCCATGGGATCGCGCTCAGTCACGAAGCCCTCGCGGGCAAACATCCCTTCGGCCGCGCGGAGAGCCTCGTCAACTGCGCGCCCATACGGCATCCCGGGCAGGGGCTCCCCCTCTACCGACGGAATGGCGCAGAGCGCCGAAAGATCGCGCACGATCTCCGCGCGGTGCGCAGCAAAATACTCGGTGATCCTATCATGTATCCTCATGCCTGTCTCCCAATCAAACAGAAACGGGCGTCACCGCCCGTTTCTATGTATTCGGTCAATCCACCGCGATGCGGCAGAAGGTGCAAAGCTTCGACGTGATCTCCTCGTTGGCGGTACGGCTCCACTCACGACCGCAGAGCGGACAGACCTCCGAGGCATCCCGAATATTTCTCTCGAGATGGTAGAAAACAGGCACCGATTTAGCCTTCTCCATCGCGCGGCAGAGAGCACGGCCCATCTTATTGAGGCGCGAGGCGGGGTTCTGAAGCTCACCCGAGGTGTAGTCGTGCGCATAGTTGTACATATCGAGCTTCTGGAAGGACTTGAGCTGATCCTGCCAGTTGAGGAGGTTGCTCTGCCCGTCCTTGTCAAGGATAGCGGGGAGCTTGTAAAGCGGCACCGGCTTACCGCAATCACCGCAGATGACCGGGCTCTCCTCGGTAAGAAGGTCGGAATAGAGCATATACCAGCTCGGGTCAGCACACGTACAGGAGTTCTCACAGGTGACGGCAGCCCCCACCGACTCGACCTTCAGCGAGAAGATCACCGCCAGCTTCTTGATAATATCGACCGCCTCCTCGGTGCAGAACTCGAGGTCAAGGGCATCGGCACCCGGCATGATAACGTACACAGCATAGTTTCCGCTCGCCTCACGCACGATATAAAAATTCTCGTAAACGTGCCCCGTTTTACGGAGAACATTGAAGCTCTCATAGATCAACTCCTCACAGTAGTCGGTGTTGACGATCGTTTTGTGGGGACGGAGCGAGATCTTAAAATATTCCATAGATGCCTCCCGATGAATTCGCGGCATTACGCCTTCTTTATATACATTATAAGTATAACAAACGAAAGCCCCTTTGTCAATGCCATCTTTGAGTTTTTTCTGACTTTTTAAAAAAACTTTACCTTTCACCCGTAATGTGCTATACTTATGATACAAGCCAAGAGAAAGGAACCGTCTATGCCCGAGCTTGCTGCCATCATCCCACCCCTCATTGCCTGGTACCGCGCCACCGGGCGCCCCCTCCCCTGGCGCGAGGACGTCTCCCCCTACCACATTTGGATCTCCGAGATCATGCTCCAGCAAACGCGTATTGAGGCCGCCCTCCCGTATTACAGGCGCTTTCTTGATGCCTTCCCGACGGTCGCCGATCTCGCCGCCGCCGAGGATGATCACCTTTTGAAGATGTGGGAGGGCCTCGGCTACTACAGCCGCGCCCGCAACCTCAAGCGTGCCGCCATCGCCATCATGCAGGACCACAGTGGCGAGCTCCCCCGTGACGTCTCTGCCCTGCGCGCCCTCCCCGGCATCGGCGACTACACGGCGGGCGCCATTGCCTCGATCGCCTTTGGCCTGCCCGCCCCTGCGGTAGATGGCAACGTCCTGCGCGTCCTTTCGCGCCTGACAGCCGACGAGCGTGACGTCCTCTCGGAAAAGGTCAAGCGCGAAGCGATCTCAGCACTCACGGCCGTCTATCCCCCCGTTCCCGAGGATGCCTCTGCCCTGACCCAGGCGCTGATGGAGCTCGGTGAGGTCGTCTGCATTCCGAATGGCGAGCCGCTCTGCGACGCCTGCCCGCTCGCCGTCCTTTGCGAGGGACGGAGGCGCGGGATCGCCGGGAGCCTCCCGTACCGCAGAAAAAAGGCCGAGCGCCGGATCGAGCCGCGCACCGTCCTTCTGCTCGTCACCGACTCCGCCGTTGCCCTCTCGCGCCGTCCCGAAGCCGGGCTTCTCGCCGGGATGTGGGAATTCCCTTCGCTCGACGGTCACCTCTTGCCGGGGGAGATCGAAGCATATCTTAAGGAGCACGGCATCACTCCCCTCGCCATTGAGCGTGCGGGGACGGCAAAGCATATCTTCTCCCATGTTGAGTGGCATATGAAGCTCTTTTTCGTCACGCTCAGCACCATTCCCGAGCCCTTCACCCCCGCGGGCGCTCTTGACCTTTCCGAGAGCTATGCTCTCCCGAGCGCCTTCCGTGTGCCGCGCGCCAAGGTCCTTGCCCGTTTCGGTCAAGAATAGGTAAAATCGGTTATGATACAGGTAAAATCGTTCATTTCAGCAAAAAACCCTTGCATCCACCCTCACCTTTGCTTATACTGAGGATACAGACCCAACAAATAAAACAACACGATGTATCAAGGAGCTTTTCTATGGCAAGAACAATGCATGTCGGCGTGGTTGGCTTCGGCCTCCGCGGCGCTAACCTGACTCGCTTTCTTTCGGGCTTTGACGGTGTCAAGGTCGATATTCTCTGCGACCTTTACGAGGACCGTGCCGTGGCAGTTGCCAACTGGCTGGAGGCGAACCGCGGCTATCGCCCCGAGGTGACGACCGACTATAACCATCTTCTCGAAAACGAAACGATCGAGGCCGTAATGATCTTCTCCTCCTGGGATGCCCACATCCCCCAGGCCGTCGCCGCGATGCGTGCCGGCAAATGGGTCGGCATGGAGGTCGGCGGTGCCTACTCGGTCAAGCAGTGCTGGGATCTTGTCCGTACGCACGAGGAGACCGGTATCCCCGTGATGCTGCTTGAGAACTGCTGCTACGGCAAGCGCGAGCTGATGATCGCCAACATGGTGGCACGCGGTGTCTTCGGCAAGATCGTCCACTGCGAGGGCGGCTACCGTCACGACCTGCGCAGCGAGGTGGCCGACGGCAAGGAAAAGCGCCACTACCGCCTCAACAACTACCTGAACCGCA
>JAZNAD010000081.1:0-18014 GCA_045586345.1 Eubacteriales bacterium | reverse complement strand
ATCTCAACGCCCATATCGCCACGGCCGATCATGATACCGTCGCACGCCTCGCAGATCTCCTCGATATGATCGACGCCGGGCTGGTTCTCGACCTTGGCAATGATGTCGATGCCCTCGACCCTGTGCTCGTCGAGGAATGCGTGCACATCAAGGAGGTCCTGCTTTTGCGAGACGAAGGAGCAGGCGATGTAGTCGATGCCGTTCTCGATGCCGAAAAGGATATCGGCCTTGTCCTGCTCGGAGAGATACGGCAGGTGCAGTACCTTCCCCGGGAAGCTCATGCTCTTGCGGTCGCGCAACTCGCCGCCGATCAGGACACGGGTGATGACGCGCGGCCCCTCGATCGCCTCGACGCGGAAGGAGACGAGGCCGTTGTTCACAAGGACGGTATCCCCGACCTCAAGGTCCTCGGCAATGCCCGCATAGCTGACCGACACGATGCTCCCGTCTCCGACCACATCCTCGGCGGTGAAGGTGAAGGTATCACCGTCCTTCACCGTGACCGAGCCGTCACGAAAGGTTTTAATGCGGTATTCGGGCCCCTTGGTATCGAGGAGAATAGCGATCGGCATCCCGAGGCGTTTCCGGACGCGCTTGATGAGCTCGATCTTTTCCTTATGATCCTCGTGCGTGCCGTGCGAGAAGTTGAGGCGTGCCACGTTCATGCCGGCACGGCACATCGCCGTCAGCACCTCCTCGCTCGCGCTGGCAGGGCCGATGGTACATACGATCTTGGTCTTTCTCACGGAGAGCACCTCCTTTTTTGTTTCCTGGATTATTATATAATCTTCCGCCCTCCGTGTCAATGGAAAAACGAACAGAAAAAGGGATACTGCGATGTCGCACACTTTTTTGCGACGCTACCTGAAAATTGTGCTATAATAGAGGGAGAAACCCTGAAAGGAGCCCCCATGCTCGCCCTCTATATTCTTTTACCCTTAGTACTGCTTGCCGTACCGGCCTTCCTTGTCCTCCGCCTCGTTTTCCTCAAGACCTTTTATATGTCGGAGAAAAGAAAGGCGGCCGCCGATCCCTATCGAATGCCCCCCGGCTTCGGCGAGCCCGACCCCACCATGCTCCGCCTGATCTCGGAGCTGGAGGCGCGTCCCTACGAGCCCGTGACGATCGAGGCGCGCGACGGCACCCGTCTATTTGCCCGCTATCATCACGTGGCCGACGGAGCCCCCCTCGAGATCCAGTGCCACGGCTACCGCGGCGTATCAACGCGCGACTTCTGCGGCGGCAACCCCCTCGCCGCCTCGCTCGGGCATAACACGCTTCTCATCGACGAGCGCGCCGCGAGGCAAAGCGGCGGCAACATCATCACCTTCGGCATCCGCGAGCGCTTTGACATCCTTGATTGGGTCGACTATGCGTGCCGCCGCTTCGGGACTATCCCGATCTTCCTTGTCGGCGTGTCGATGGGCGGTGCCTCGGTCATTATGGCGAGCGGTGAGCCCCTGCCGCCGAATGTTGTCGGCGTGATCGCCGATTGCCCCTACTCTGCCCCCCGTGACATCATCTGCAGCGTGATCCGTAAGATGCATCTGTCGCCCGCCCTTGCCTATCCGCTGGTGAGGGCCTCGGCCCGTCTTTTCGGCGGCTTTTCTCTCTCGGAATGCACTGCCACCGAGGCGGCCGCACGCTCGGCGCTCCCCCTCTTGCTCCTCCACGGCGAGGCCGACAGCCTCGTTCCCTGCGAGATGAGCCATCACATCGCCGAGGCGGCCGGGAGGCGCGCCATCCTCCTGACCTTCCCCTCGGCCGATCACGGGATGAGCTATATGAGCGACCCCGACCGCTACCGCGAGGCTATCACGCGCTTTACGGCCGACTGCCTCGCAGGGACCCGCTGCCCCTAACGTCCGCCATTGGCGGTCCAAGGGCGGCCGAATGCAAAAACCGCAATGGACAAACCCCGCCCGATGTCCTGCAATGAAGGGCGTCATCGCAAGAAGTCAAGGCGCATGAGACCTACCGTAGACGCCCTGACCGTCAAGATCGAGGACAGCCGAAGCACGATAGGCGCCCCAGCCGCCGAGACCGGTGCTCTTTTGAAAGGAAACAAAAAAGACCGCTTGGCGGTCTTTTTTTAGTTCTTTTTCCTCAGCTCGGTAACGCGCAGAAGCGCGGGCGAGAGGAGCAGGTTGGCCGCCAGCTCAAAGATGAAGTTGAAGCCGACGAAGAAGATCATCAGATACGCGAAGACCGACATATTGGCTCCTCCGGCCATCTCGCGGACGGCATCCATAAAGAAGGTCAGGCACCCGAGGAGGAAGATACCCGTGTTGACGATCGGGCAAACGGCAGCGGCGGCGATCATGGCCAGATAGCGGTTGCGCTTCTCAAGGAGGCGATAGACGAGCCCGGCGCAAAGACCTGCCGCCGTCCCCTTGACGAGGACTGTGATGACCGTGCCGAGGGGGCTGAGGCCGAGCCAGAAGGCGGCGTCCGCCGTCAGAAAGAAGACGGCACCCGAGACAAAGCCGAGCCAGGCGCCGGCGCCGGAGCCGAGCAGGGCCGCGCCCAGAACCACGGGAACGAGGGTCAGGGAGATCGAGGCGAGGCCGCCGATCTTGATAAATCCGCCGAAGTAGGAGAGCACCGCGACAAGCGCTGTCAGGAGCGCTGTCAGCACCAGTGTCTCGGTTTTTGAGCTTATTCTTCTTGCTTGCATCGTTCTATCCTTACTGCCCGTCACGGGGACAGGCACGGTTTTGATGCACCGATTATAGCACAAGAGGAGAAAAAATGCAAGAGCTATTTTGTTTTTTCTCTTGACAAGCGCTTCGCCGCGTGCTATACTATGTCCATAAAAACCGCATAGAAGTCAGGGGTGCCCCCAGGGGCTGAGATGGCAAAGGCCGAACCCTTCACCTGATCCGGATAATGCCGGCGTAGGGAGATTTCCGATAAAGCCTACCGAGATGAGTAGCCGCACGGAGATTTCCGTGCGGTTTTTAAATTCATTTCCGGAGGTCGCTTATGACACCCACCCGTTCCCGCCTGCGCGCACTCACCGAGTGCGCCATCCTGCTCGCGCTTGCCGTTGCCCTCAGCTACGTCAAGCTCTTCCAACTGCCGTTTGACGGCTCGATCACCC
This sequence comes from Eubacteriales bacterium, assembly GCA_045586345.1. Classification (GTDB taxonomy): domain Bacteria; phylum Bacillota; class Clostridia; order Oscillospirales; family CAG-272; genus UBA1740. The sequence goes on along the minus strand of JAZNAD010000081.1, from coordinate 14,911 downwards.
TCTTCTCGATGCTCCCCATCTGCCTTGTCTCGATCAAATGGGGGCTCGGCTGGGGGCTCGGCACCGCCTTCGCTTACTCGTGGTTCCAGATCCTGCAGGGCGGCGTCTTTGCCTGGGGACTTACCCCCGGCATGCTCGTAGCCTCGCTCTTCCTCGACTACATCCTCGCCTTTACCGTCCTCGGTCTTGCCGGGCTTTTTCGCAAAAAGGGCATCCTCGGGATGATCGCAGGTGTCGCCCTTGTGTGCGCACTCCGCTTCCTCGTCCACTTTGCAGCGGGCGTTATCCTCTGGGCGAACCTTGAGGAATTCGTCGCCTTTGGCCGTGAGTGGATCGGACGCCCGTGGCTCTATTCGCTCTGCTACAACGGCGTTTATATGCTGCCCGAGACCGTCTCCACCACCCTCGCCGCCTTCTTCCTCCTTCGCCTGCCCCAGCTCCGCCCCTTCCTCCTGCCGGCGAAGAAGTAATAAAAAAGTCCCTGCCACCGCAGGGACTTTTTTCATGCGCCCGAATTTCGAGCAGAAATTGCCGATCACGACCCGATGGCGTACAGAGCGTACCAAAATTAGAACGAGTACTAATTCGGTGCAGAAATCGCCGTTCTCCGACTGAGAGGCGTGCAGCTCGGACACACGGATTCCGAGCAGAAATCGTCAATCGTTGTCCGAAGGCGTACAAAGCGTACGTCGAGCGGCAACGACCGGCGATAGAAAAAAGCAGACCCGAGAGTCTGCTTTTTTCGTTTATGCCGAAATCCGAAGTCCGAATTAGTCCTTAAGGGCAGCCTGAGCAGCAGCCAGACGGGCAATCGGAACACGGAAGGGCGAGCAGGAGACGTAGGAGAGACCCAGCTTGTGGCAGAACTCCACAGACACAGGGTCGCCGCCGTGCTCACCGCAGATACCGACGTGCATCTCGGGGCGGACGGCGCGACCGGCGGTCACGGCCATCTCCATCAGCTTGCCGACGCCGTTTTGGTCGAGCTTCGCAAAGGGATCGTTCTCGTAGATCTTCGACTCGTAGTAGGCGGTAAGGAACTTACCGGCATCGTCACGCGAGAAGCCGAAGGTCATCTGCGTGAGGTCATTGGTGCCAAAGCAGAAGAACTCGGCCTCCTTGGCCACCTCGTCGGCGGTGATGCAAGCACGCGGGATCTCGACCATGGTACCGACCTCGTAGGTGAGGGCGATGCCGGCGGCGGCGATCTCCTCATCGGCGGTGGCAACCACGATATCCTTCACGAACTTGAGCTCCTTGACGTCGCCAACCAGCGGGATCATGATCTCGGGAACCACCTTCCAGTCGGCATGCTTCTTCTGCACGGCGATGGCGGCGCGGATCACGGCGCGGGTCTGCATTCTGGCGATCTCGGGGTAGGTGACGGTCAGACGGCAGCCACGGTGGCCCATCATCGGGTTGAACTCGTGAAGACCCGCGATGATCTCCTTGATGCGCTCCACGGTCTTGCCCTGAGCCTCGGCGAGGGCCTTGATGTCGGCCTCCTCGGTGGGAACGAACTCGTGCAGCGGGGGATCCAGGAAGCGGATGGTAACAGGCGTACCCTCGAGGGCCTCGTAGATGGCCTCAAAGTCACCCTGCTGGTAGGGCAGGATCTTGGCAAGGGCGGCCTCGCGCTCCTCGGCGGTGTCGGCACAGATCATCTCACGGAAGGCGGCGATACGCTCGGCCTCGAAGAACATGTGCTCGGTACGGCAAAGGCCGATACCCTCAGCACCCAGCTCGCGCGCCTTCTTGGCGTCGGCAGGCGTGTCGGCATTGGTGCGGACCTTCAGCTTGCGGAACTGGTCGGCCCAGGCCATGATACGGCCAAACTCACCGGCGATCACGGCGTCAACGGTCGGGATGATGCCGTCGTAGATGGCACCGGTCGAGCCGTCGATCGAGATGAAGTCGCCCTCGCGGTAGGTCTTACCGGCGAGCGTGAACTTCTTGTTCTCCTCGTCCATGTTGATGTCGCCGCAGCCCGAAACGCAGCAGGTACCCATGCCACGGGCAACAACGGCGGCGTGCGAGGTCATACCACCGCGGACGGTGAGGATGCCCTGCGAGGCCTTCATGCCCGTGATGTCCTCGGGCGAGGTCTCAAGACGGACGAGAACGACCTTCTTACCGGCGGCCTTCCACTCCTCGGCGTCGGCAGCGGTGAAGACGATCTGACCGCAGGCAGCCCCGGGGGAGGCGCCAAGACCGCGGCCGACGGGGGTCGCTGCCTTCAGGGCCTTGGTATCAAACTGCGGGTGCAGGAGCGTGTCAAGGTTACGGGGATCGATCATGAGGACGGCTTCCTCGGGAGTGCGCATGCCCTCGTCAACGAGGTCGCAGGCGATCTTGAGGGCGGCCTGCGCGGTGCGCTTGCCGTTTCTCGTCTGGAGCATGTAGAGCTTGCCCGCCTCAACGGTGAACTCCATGTCCTGCATGTCGCGGTAGTGGTTCTCGAGGATCGAGCAGACCTCGACGAACTGCGCATAGGCCTCGGGGAACTTCTCGGCCATGGCGTCGATCTTCATAGGCGTACGGACACCGGCAACGACGTCCTCGCCCTGGGCGTTCACAAGGAACTCACCCATCAGCTTCTTCTCACCGGTGGCAGGGTCACGGGTGAAGGCAACACCGGTGCCGCAATCGTCACCCATGTTACCGAAGGCCATCATCTGAACGTTGACGGCAGTACCCCACGAGTAGGGGATATCGTTGTCGCGGCGGTAAACGTTCGCACGGGGGTTATCCCACGAACGGAAGACGGCCTTGACAGCGCCGATGAGCTGCTCCTTGGGATCGGTGGGGAAATCCTGGCCGATCTTCGACTTGTACTCAGCCTTGAACTGGTTGGCAAGGGTCTCGAGGTCAGCGGCGGTGAGATCAACGTCGTACTGCACGCCCTTCTCTTCCTTCATCTTATCGATGAGCTGCTCGAAGTACTTCTTACCGACCTCCATAACGACATCGGAGTACATCTGGATGAAGCGGCGGTAGCAGTCCCAGGCCCAGCGAGCGTTGCCCGACTTTTCGGCAATGACCTTAACAACGTCCTCGTTAAGACCGAGGTTCAGGATGGTATCCATCATACCGGGCATCGAGGCGCGGGCACCCGAACGTACCGAAACCAGCAGGGGGTTCTCGAGATCACCAAACTTCTTGCCGGTGATGGCCTCCATCTTCTCGATGTTCTCCATGATCTCGGCCATGATGGCGTCGTTGATCTGACGGCCGTCCTCATAGTACTGCGTGCAGGCCTCGGTGGAGATGGTGAAGCCCTGGGGAACGGGAAGACCGATCTTGGTCATTTCCGCAAGGTTCGCACCCTTGCCGCCGAGGAGCTCACGCATGTTGGCGTCGCCCTCGGTAAAGAGATAAACGTACTTTTTACTCATCTTCGAGTATCCTCCTAAGTTTTATATCAGCTTAATGAAACGCAAAACAACAGAACGGAAGGGGAAAAAGGCACCCAAAACACGGCACATCCCCGAACCGCATCGGTAATTATAGCATATTTTCTTTCCAAAATCTATATGTGTTGACCAATCAAGCCAAAGTTTACAAAACATTCACAAATGGAAGGGCGGGAGGAAATTTCCCCGCCGTGCAAAATACCCCTTGCAAAACCCGCCGCAAGATGGTATACTATAAGCACGCCTGCATAGTTAAATGGATATAATAACCCCCTCCTAAGGGGTAGTTGTGAGTTCGATTCTCGCTGCGGGTGCCAAAGAAGGGGGAGCCTTGTGCTCCCCCTTCTTTGACATCCTTGCTCCGAATCGAACTCACCTTCCGAGGCAACGCCGAGGAAACGGGTTCGCATCTTGCGAGCTTGCCTGACGGGAGCTCGCTCACGGTCGGCGCGAGCAAAGATCTTCGCCAACGGCGAAATTCCCGTTGCGGGTGCCACAGGGCAGTCAAATCGACTGCCTTTTTTATTTGTATACCTTTTGTATACGAAAAATATTGAATTGTATATGTTTTGTAGATATACAGTTTTAAGCATTTGTGGTATAATATCACCGTAATTCATAGAAAGGAGTTTGATTATGATAAGCCAAGAGGAAAAAGAGTATCAAGAGTTTATTGAAAAATTCTTGCGCTCGGTATTTGAGTTAAAAAGCGATTTTGAAAAATTATCTGAAAACAACAAGGTAAGAGTAAGAGAATATATCGTTAATTCAGCCGAGACACAGGCTCAATTTGAAATATTAAAATTGATAGCCAACCGCCTATAAATTGTGGTATTATATTGACAAATCCTCAAAAATGTGGTACAATAATCCCGCTACACAAATCGAATAACTTTAGCCAAGAGTGCGCATTTTTATCTATGGTAAAAATGCAGACTCCCTTTTCTGCGTGCTTTGGCTAAGTAGTTAAGATTTGTGTAGCAACAATTGGAGATGCGTTTTTCGTGCGTCTCTAATTGGGGCGCACTTTTTTATTTTATACATTTATTATTTGGAGGAACACAAAATGAAAAAAACAGCATCTATTATTACTTTATTTTTTGTGCTTTTAAGCATATGTCTTACTGGCTGTCAAAACTCTAACGAACAGAATTTTTATTTGCAAGAGAGCCAAACTTACAAGGGGATTACTATCACGGTAAATAGCATAACGGAAAGCGATTATTATTCAACTTCAACTGGTTATAATGTTGATGCAGAAGAAGGAAAGCGGTTTATTGCTGTTGAATTGACAATTGAAAACAACGGTGGCTCTGAACTTAGTTTTTACTCAAGCGAATTTCTCTTAATTGAAACAGAAAACAATGCCGAAGTAGAGGCGGTAAATTATGTTTTAGATGATACAATAATGGATATTGATGTAGGCCCTTACGAAACTGTTACTGGTATTGTAAGATTTTATGTATCAGAAATTTTTGCAAGTAAGGCTCCGTTTATCTTCAAGTATACATATACGGACTATGATGTAGCGTTTCTCTGGGAAGAAATAGAACTTGAATGGGTTTTAACAGAGCGCAAAAACTAATATGCATTTATCAAACCATCAAAAATTATAAAGGCGGGTATCCCGCTTTTGAGCAATCGTGGTGGGGCTAAATTCACGTAGTGACGGCAATTTAGCCCCACCTCTTATCCTGTTCCCTAAAGTGATAATTTTAACGACTTGTGTTCCTTAGAATCGCATTGATTTTTGGGAAGTTTTATGCTATAATGTAATAGAATAAACTCATAGGTAAACATTAATGAAAATAAATAAATTAGTTTTTTGGATTTCCCTAGTCTCATTTTTACTAAGTATTTTGTGTATATGTGTCTTTACTCCATTAAAAAACTGTCATTCTGTTTTTGAAGTGTTTTCGAACATATTCATATCTCTTGTGGGCGGAGCTTTTCTAAGCGGCACGTTAGCCTTTATAAATTTTTATTCCATAAAATTCGAATACGAACGAGATTTCAACACAAAATTCATAACTTGCGTAAACTTAATAAGATCCGTCGCTAATTGGTATTCTCATAAGGGTGCTAAGGTTGATTACAACATAAATTGTGCCGATATTGATAAGGATGATTTCAAGAAACTTGTAAAATTAAAATTGAATAATCACGCACACAATAAACCCCTTGTAAAGGATTTGTACGATAGAATTAATCGAATAGCCAGTTTTGATTTTGATTCAATGTACGCAATAATAGATGACTATTGCAATACGATATGGAAGCCAAAAGAAAAAACTATAAACGGCATTAAAGATTTAATGATTTCTATGATTAGAGCATTGGCCGAATATGACTACACAACGAACAGCCGAGTCAACGCTGTTATCACCAATTATGAAGAAGGCTCTTATGATGAATACATTTTGTACGAAAACATCCATGCTCATTTCCAATCCCTTATAATTGACGAAAAAATGTCTGTTCTTAGTAATATGCAGAGTAAATTATCGGCAAAAACAAAAATAAACGATAAAATTGATCGGATTTATGGCAACGAAACCAAATAAACGCACTTTATCTTTTGTCCACCCCTTCGTACACCCACAACCTACCAAGCGTAAAATCTGCCTTTTCGGTGGATTTTACGCTTATTTTACAAGAGGATCACTCATTTGCAGATAGGCGTGAACACGCAGGAAAACTCCTAAGGGGTAGTTGTGGGTTCGCATCTTGCGAGCTTGCCCGACGGGAGCTCGCTCACGGTCGGCGCGAGCAAAGATATTCGCTGAAAGCAAAATTTCCGTTGTCCCAACTGAAATAAAAATCCCCCCGCACAGCGGGGGGATTTTTATTTCATTTGAACATACGGACGTATTCCGCCCATTTTTCAAACTCGAAGCAGAGGCCCTCGGGGAGGTGGGCATCGCCCGTGAGGATCACGCGGCCGCCGTGCTTCAATATGTAAGCGAGGATCGGGGCAGCGGGGTACGGGGTCTCACGGTAGCCACGGAAGATGCCGCCGGTATTCACCTCAAAGGGAACCCCGAGGGGGAGGAGCGCATCGACGGCGGCGCGTGCGGCCGAGAGGTAGCGCGGCGAGGTCTCGTCAAAGTAGCGCGCGCCACGGTTGTGCTTGCGGATGAGGTCGAAGTGGCCGATGATATCGGGCTTAAGTTCTCCGAGCCTTGCGACCGAAGCGAAGTAATCCTCGCAGGCGGCGTAGGGGTCACCGCCAAAGTCGCGCTCGATGACGGCCTCGAAGGCATCGACTGGACCGTCAACGCTCACGCGACTGCCGTCGGGGGCCGTCTGTGAGAAGGCGTGCACCGAGCCGATGATGTAATCGTAGGGCTTTTCAACGGGATAGGAAAAGAGGTCGACCTCAAGGCCGCAGAGGACGTCGATCCTCCCGCGGTAGGCCTCGCGCAGGCGCGTGATCTCTTGGCGGTACTCGGCCTCCCTCTCACGGGGGAGGGCGTAGCTGTCGTAGGACATCGGGGCGTGTGCCGAGAAGCCGATGCGCTCACACCCCATCGAAAGGGCGGCCTCGATCATCTCCTCGGGGGTGGCTTTGCCGTCGCAGAAGGTGGTGTGGACGTGGAGGTCGTAGAAGGTCATTTTGTCATCTTCTCCTGCTTGACCTTGTGGTCAATGACGTGACGGGAGGCGAGCTCGCGGTGGATATCCTCGACCGTGAGGCCCATCTCGACCATCATGACGAGGACATGATAGGTAAGATCGGCGATCTCGTAGACCGTCTCCTTTTTGTCATCGGCCTTGCCGGCGATGATGACCTCGGTGCATTCCTCACCCACCTTTTTGAGGATCTTGTCGATGCCCTTCTCAAAGAGATAGGTGGTGTAGGAGCCCTCCTTCTTCTCGGCCTTGCGGCCGGCGATCAGGGCGTAGAGAGAATCGAGCGAGAAGGGGGCCTCCTCGGCCTCAAGGATAGGGGCGGTGAAGCAGGACTCACTCCCGGTGTGGCAGGCGGGACCGTCGGGCTTAACGGCAACGACGAGGGCGTCGCGGTCGCAGTCGGCCGTGATTGAGACGACGTGCTGGTAGTTGCCGCTGGTCTCGCCCTTCAGCCACAGCTCTTGGCGGCTGCGGCTGTAAAAGCAGGTGAGCCGCTTTTCGAGGGTGATGCCGAGGCTCTCGCGGTTCATATACGCGAGGGTGAGCACCTTGCCGCTGTCGGCATCGGTCACGATGGCGGGGATCAGCCCCTTGTTGTCAAATTTCAATTCGTCAATGTTCAGCATAGCGATAGTCCTTTCGTAAAGTCCTCTTTACAGCCGCACGCCGATTGATGCGGCGCGGAGAGCTTTTTTCAGATCGGGGATCTTGACATCACCGAAGTGGAAGATCGAGGCGGCAAGGCCGGCATCCACCTTCGGCAGGGTGTGGAACAGAGTGATAAAGTCGTCGATGCCGCCGGCACCGCCCGAGGCGATGACGGGCACGTCAACGGCCCTGCAGACGGCGTCAAGCATTGGGAGGTCAAAGCCGCGACGCACGCCGTCGGTGTCGATCGAATTGACGACCACCTCGCCGGCACCCGAGCCGACGCCGCGGCGGATCCATTCGATGGCCTCCATGCCGGTGTCCTCGCGCCCACCCTTGGCAAAGACGCGGAACTCGCCGCCGACGCGCTTGACGTCGACCGAGAGGACGACACACTGGTCGCCGTAGCGGCGGGCAGCCTCGCCGATGAGGGAGGGATCGCGGATGGCGCCCGAGTTGACGCTCACCTTATCGGCGCCGGCCGATAGGACGCGCTCAAAGTCAGCAAGCGAGGAGATACCGCCCCCGACCGTCAAGGGGATGAAGATGGTCGCGGCGACCTCCTTCAGGATGTCGGTGAAAAGGCGGCGGCCCTCGCTGGAGGCGGTGATGTCGTAGAAGACGAGCTCATCGGCGCCGACCTCACTGTAATAACGGCCAAGCTCGACGGGCGAGGAGACGTCCGAGAGCCCTTCAAAGTTGACCCCCTTGACGACGCGGCCGTCGCGCACGTCAAGGCAGGGGATAATGCGTTTTGTAATCATTTGGCCACCTCGATGGCTTCGGGGAGCGAGATCGCCCCCGTGTAATAGGCACGCCCGACGATGGCGCCGTAGATGCCGAGCGAGGCAAGACGGGTGACATCCTCAAGCGAGGAGACGCCGCCCGAGGCGATGACGTTCATCGAAAGCTCGGACGATAAGGTCTTGTAGAGGGCGTGGTTCGCGCCCTGCATGGCGCCGTCCTTGGTGATGTCGGTCGAGATCAGGGTCTTGACTCCCATCGCATCGAGACGGCGGCAGAAGTCGAGGGCCGAGAGGGGGGTATCCTCGCGCCAGCCGCGGATCGAAACGCGCCCGTCACGGATGTCAACGCCGACGGCAACAGCATCCCCAAAGCGCAGAAGGGCGGCCTCGAGGAAGGCGGGGTCGGTGACGGCGGCGGTGCCGAGGATGATGCGGCAAACGCCTGCCGCAAGGTAGGCCTCGGCCACCTCGAGTGAGCGGATGCCGCCGCCGATCTCGACACGGGCACCGAGGGCGGCGATACGGCGGACGGTCTCAAGGTTCGGGGTCGTGCCGTCACGGGCACCCTCAAGGTCAACGACGTGGATCTCGGTGGCGCCGGCGGCGATAAAGTCACGGGCAACGGCAACGGGGTCGTCGCTGTACACCGTCATCTTCTCGTAGTCGCCGTGGAGCAGGCGGACGGCGCGCCCCTCGTAAAGGTCAATGGCGGGAAGGATCAGCATGAGGCCACCTCCCCCTCGGCAAAGGCACGCAGGATCGAAAGGCCGACGGCGCCGCTCTTCTCGGGATGGAACTGACAGCCGAAGACGTTCTGCGAGGCAACGGCGGCGCAGAGGGGCGCGCCGTATTCGGTGACGGCGACGGTCGCCCCGTCACAGTCGGTCGCGTGGAAGGAATGGACGAAGTAGACGTGATCCCCCTCCTTGACATAGCGGAAGAGGGGATTTTTCTTCACGAAGTGCAGGGCGTTCCAGCCGATGTGGGGGATCTTCAGCCCTCGGGGGATGGCCTCGGCGATCGGGCGGATGGTGCCCGGAATGAGGCCAAGGCCCGGATGGTCGCCGTATTCGAGGCTGCGGTCGAAGAGCAGCTGCATCCCAAGGCAGATGCCGAGGATGGGCTTCCCTGCCGCGGCCTCACGGAGGACGAGCTCGGCCATGCCGCTCTCGCGGAGCAGGCGCGCCGCATCCCCGAAGGCGCCGACGCCGGGAAGCAGGAGTCGGTCACAGGAGGAAAGGAGGACGGGATCGCGGCTGACGACAGCCTCGGCCCCGATGGCGGCAAAGGAGGAGCGGAGCGAGAAGAGATTCCCGACCCCGTAATCAACGATACCGATCATCAGAGCGCTCCCTTGGTCGAGGGGATCTCGTCCCCGAGGGCGGGGTCGATGGCGACCGCCGCACGGAGGGCACGCCCGAGCCCCTTGAAGGCCGCCTCGGCAATGTGGTGCGAGTTTTCCCCCGTAAGGAGGCGGATATGGAGCGTGGTTGCCGCGTTTCTTACAAAAGAGGTAAAGAATTCTTTGCAAAGCTCGGTGTCGAAGGTGCCGATCTTCTCGGTCGGGAAGGGGAGGTCGCAGCAAAGCGTCGCGCGGCCCGAAAGGTCAAGGGCGACCATGACGAGGGTCTCGTCCATCGGCAGGAGCGAGGAGCCGTAGCGGGTGATGCCGCGCTTCTCACCGAGGGCCTCGGTGAGGGCGGTGCCGAGGGCGATGCCGACGTCCTCGACCGTGTGGTGGTCATCGACCCAGGTGTCGCCCTTGCAGGTGACGGCAAGGTCGATGCGGGCGTGCCGCGCAAGGAGCGTGAGCATATGGTCAAGGAAGCCACAGCCGGTGGCGATATCCGACCTGCCGGTGCCGTCCAGGGTGAGAGCGAGGCGGATGTCGGTCTCGGCGGTCTTGCGTTCGATGATCGAGGTTCTCATAGTGTTTCCTCCAGAATAGTTTCAAGAGCGGCAACGAGCGCTTCCATTTCGGCGCGCGAGCCGACCGTGATGCGGTTATACTCGGCGATGCGGGGGGCCGTAAAATGACGGACGAGGATCCCCTTTTCGCGCAGGGCGGTATAGATCTCCTCACCCGAGAGGCGGGGATGCCGGGCAAAGACGAAGTTGGTAAGCGAGGGGTTGAAGTCAAAGCCGAGACGGCGGAGGTTCTCCTCGGTATAGGCGCGGTTCTCGATGATGGCAGCACAGTTCGCGGCGGTAGTGGCGGCGTCCTCGAGTGAGCCGATGCCCATCGCGGCCGTCATCGTGTTCACATTATAGGGGTTGGTCGAATACTTGATGGTGTCAAGGTCACGGATGAGGGCGGGGGAGGCGACACCGAAGCCGAGGCGCGCGCCCGCCATGGAGCGCGACTTGGAGAAGGTCTGCGTGACAAGGAGATTATCGTATTTTTTGATAAGTGGCACGGCGCTCTCACCGCCAAAGTCGATGTACGCCTCGTCGATCACCACAACGTTGTCGGGGTTCTCGCGAAGGATCCCCTCGATCTCGGCGAGAGAGAGGCCGAGGCCGGTCGGCGCGTTCGGGTTGGCGATGAAGACCGTGCCGTCGGCACGGTAGTAGTCACGGGGCTCGAGCGAGAAGTCTTCCTTGAGTGGGATCACGCGCGTCGGTAGGCGGTAGAGGTCGGCGAAGACCGAATAGAAGCCGTAGGTGATGTCGGCGAAGACGGCGGGCGTCTTATCGTCACAGAAGGCGGCGAAGGCGAAGTTCAGGATCTCGTCCGAGCCGTTCGTCGGGAGGACGCAGTCGGGGCTGACGTCAAGGGTGGCGGCCAGCGCCTCCCGGAGGGTCTTCATGGTGGGGTCGGGATAAAGGGCGCACCTCTCGGCCGCCGCCCGTGCGCCGGCGAGAGCAAGGGGCGAGGGCGGGAAGGGCGACTCGTTGGTGTTCAGCTTGATGTAGGTGCGCTCACGCGGCTGCTCGCCCGGGGTGTAGGGGACGAGGGTGGCGTTCCTCTTCGAGAAATAGCGGCTCATGCTTCCTCCTCGAAACGGACGGTAGCCGAGGCGGCGTGGGCGGTCAGCCCCTCCTTCGCAGCGAAGAGCGCGACCTTGTCGGCAACGCGCGAGAGCGCCTCACGCGAATAGTAGGTGTACTGCATCTTCTTGACGAAGTCATCGACCGAAAGCGGGCTCGAGAAGCGGGCGGTGCCGCTCGTCGGCAGGGTGTGGTTCGGACCGGCCAGATAGTCGCCGAGCGCCTCGGGGCAATGGCGGCCGAGGAAGACCGAGCCGGCGTGACGGACGAGAGCGAGGTAGTCGAAGGGGTTATCGACCGACAGCTCGAGGTGCTCGGGCGCCAGCTCGTTCGACAGGGCGATCGCCTCACGGATCGAGGGGAGAACGATGATCTTGCCGTTGTCGTCGATCGAGACGCGCGCGATCTCGGCGCGGGAAAGCGTGGGGATCTGACGTTCAAGCTCGGCGGAGACCTTGGCAGCGAGGGCGGCGTCATCGGTCAGAAGGACAGCGCTCGCCATCCTGTCGTGCTCGGCCTGCGAGAGGAGGTCGGCGGCGAGGACACGGGGATCCGATTTGCCGTCCGCCACGATGAGGATCTCGCTCGGGCCTGCGATCATGTCGATCGAGACGGTGCCAAAGACCTGCTTCTTGGCCTCGGCCACAAAGGCGTTGCCGGGGCCGACGATCTTATCGACCTTCGGCACGCTCTCGGTGCCGAAGGCGAGGGCGGCGATCGCCTGGGCGCCGCCCACCTTGAAGATGCGGTCGATGCCCGCGACCGAGGCGGCGGCGAGGATGGCCGGGGCGACCTTGCCCTCGGCGTTCGGGGGGGTGACCATCACGATCTCCTCGACCCCCGCGACACGGGCGGGGATGGCATCCATCAGGACGGTCGAGGGATAGGAGGCGGTGCCGCCCGGCACGTAGAGGCCGGCACGGTCGACCGGGATCACCTTCTGCCCGAGGACAATGCCGTCCTGCTCGTTCAGAATAAAGCTCCCGCGCTTCTGCTGCTCGTGAAATTTGCGGATGTTGACGGCCGCCTCCTCGAGGACGGCGAGGAAGGCGGGCTCGACGGTGGCGCGCGCCTCGGCGATCTCCTCGGCGGTGACGGCGAGCGACGAGAGCCTTGCCTTATCGAAGCGCTCGGTAAGGCGGAGGAGGGCGGCATCCCCGTCACGCTTGACCTCGGCGATGATCGCGGCGACGGCCTCCTCGACATTGACGGAGGGAACGGCACGCGAGAGGATCTCGCTCTTCGGCGTGTCGGCATAGTTCATGATACGGATCATTTTTGTCAACCTTTCTTTGCACGGAGGGCCGCGAGCACAGCGTCAATGGCCTCCCCCTTGAACTTGTGGGCCGCCTTATTGGCGACAAGGCGCGCCGAGATGGGCACGATCTCCTCCACCACCTCGAGGTTGTTCTCGCGGAGGGTGGAGCCGGTCTCAACGATATCAACGATCACATCGGACAGGCCTAGGATGGGGGCAAGCTCGATCGAGCCGTTCAGGTGGATGATATCGATCTCGCGGCCGAGGGAGGTGTAGTAGCCCTTGGCGATATTCGTGAACTTGGTGGCGACGCGCAGGGTGCGGTCGCGGTCGTCTCGGAAGCCGACGGGAGCGGCGACGGCCATGCGGCATTTGCCGATGTCAAGGTCGAAGAGCTCGTAGATGTCGGGGGTGTATTCGAGCAGAATGTCGCGCCCGGCGACCCCGATGTCGGCGGCGCCGCGCTCGACATAGATTGCGACGTCCGAGGGCTTGACCCAGAAGTAGCGCACTCCGACCTCGGGGTTCTCAAAGACGAGGCGGCGCCCCGGCTCATGGATCGAGGGACAGGGGAAGCCTGCCTCCTCCATGATGGCAAGCACACGCTCGCCGAGCCGCCCCTTCGGCAGGGCGACGTTCAACATTTCCTTCATTGTTCTACCTCCCCGAGGGTCAGAATACGGCCTGCGCGGAGCGTCTCCGGCAAGGTGCGCCCGGTACGGACGCGGGCGCCGTCACGACGAAGTGCCTCGGCGGCGGCAAGCACGGCGGCAGGGGCGTCCCCCTCGCCGTAGAGGAGGAAGACGTCGCAATCGTCGGCGGTGGTGCGGGCGGGGGTGCGCTCCTCGAGCAGATCGAGGTAGACGGCAAAACCAATAGCCCCCGCGGCGCGGCCGATCTTCCCCACGAGGCGGTCGTAGCGGCCGCCCGAGAGGATCCCTGCGCTGACACCGGGAACAAAGCCGCGGAAGACGATGCCGTTATAGTAGTGCATATCGTGGATGACCGAGAAATCAATACGGATGCGGCCGCCGCCGACCTTCCCGACCGCCGCGAGGAGATCGGCAAGCTCAGAAAGGGCAGCTGTCGCCTCGGGGCTCTCCCTGAGGAGGTCGAAAAGGGGCGGCAGGACGGTCTCGGGGTTACCCGCGGACGCGAGGAGGGTCAGGAGAGCGTCGGCACGGATGCGGTCGATCCCCTCGCCGTCGAGGACGGCAAGGATGCCGTGGGGGTTCTTGCCCGCGACGGCGGCAAGAATCTCGGCACGGCCGGCATCGGTAGCACCGATGGCATCGACCGCCGCCTCGACGACGCCGAGGTGCGAGACGTCCAGCACGTAGGTGTCATCAATGCGCGCAAGGCTCTCAGCGGCGAGACGGACGACCTCGGCGAGGGCGGCGGCGTCAAGGTCTCCGATGCATTCAAGGCCAGTCTGCCCGATCTCGCGGAAGGCGTGCGTGCCGCGCGAGAGACGGAAGACGTTCTCGTTATAATAGACCTTCTCGATGGTGCCGGGGGCCGGGCGGCAGTTCTTCACGATTGAGAGCGTGACGTCGGGCTTGAGCGCCATAAGCTTGCCGTCGGTGTCGGTAAAGGTGATGACGCTGTCCGACACAAGGAAGGACTTGTTGCGGACGTAGAGGTCGTATTCCTCAAAGCGGCTCATACGGAAGGGGGCGTAGCCATAACTCCCGTAGAGCTCGCGGAGCGAGAGCGCGACGGTCTCCTCGTATTTCAGGACGTTATCCGAAAGCTTCATTTCTTCTCCCCCTCAAGTGCCCGACGGTAGCCGCCGCTCCCGTACATCAGGCATTTGTTGACACGGCAGATCGTAGCCGTCGAAGCCCCGGTCTTACCGGCGATCTCCTGGTAGGACTTCCCCTCGCCGAGCATCACGGCGACCTCATAGCGCTGCGAAAGATCGCGGATCTCGCGGACGGTACAGAGATCCTCGAAGAGCGCGTAGCACTCGTCAAGCGACGAAAGCCGCAGAATGGCCTCAAAAAGCTGATCGGCGGCAGGTGTATGCAAAGCTTCCATACGGATAGTTCCTCACTTTCTGTGGTTACCTCGCTATTTTATCACGCTAAAGCGGTAAAGTCAAGGGGTTTTTATAAAAAAGAAGATTTTTTATAAAAAATAACTCCCTCCGCCCAAAGAGAGCGAAGGGAGGGGAGCAGGGAGAATCCCTCTCAGTCGCGTTCCGCGACAGCTCCGGAGGG
>JAZNAD010000080.1:0-7057 GCA_045586345.1 Eubacteriales bacterium | reverse complement strand
CTGCCTTTCGGCACTTCCGGACTTTCTGCCTGAAAATATCCGCAAAAAATATTCATTTCCAACCCTTGCCACAGCCATAAAAACCCTGCACGACCCCCTAACGCAGGACCTTCTTCGCCCAGCCTTTGACCGCATGGCGTTCAACGAATACCTTACCTTTTCGCTCGGTCTTGCACTCTCGCGCCGTACGGGTAAGCTTTCCGCTGCCCCCCGTTGCGGAAAGCAGAATATCACTCCCCTCCTCGACCTTCTCCCCTACGAGCTGACCGACTCACAGAAGAACGCCGTCCGTGAGATCGCGGCCGATATGGCGCGTGAGGACCGTGTACCGATGAGCCGCATTCTGGTCGGAGACGTCGGGTGCGGCAAGACGGTCTGTGCCGCCATTGCCGCCTACATCGCCATTCTGAACGGTCACCAGGTCGCCGTTATGGCGCCCACCGAGATCCTCGCGCGCCAGCATTATAACGACCTTGCCCCTCTCTTCTCGGCACTCGGCGCACGCACCGAGCTTCTTATCGGCTCGACAACACCGCGCGAGAAAGTGAGGATTTATGCTTCTCTCCTCGGTGAGACCGTACCGCGCACCGATCTTCTTATCGGCACACACGCGCTTTTGAACGAAAAGCTCACGTTTGCCGACCTTGGTCTTGCCGTGACTGACGAGCAGCACCGCTTCGGCGTCGGACAACGTACCGCCATCCGCGAAAGGAACCCCGGCACCCACCTCCTTGTCATGAGTGCCACCCCCATCCCGCGCACGCTGGCACTTGTCCTCTACGGCGATCTTGATATCTCGCGCATCACCGAGCTGCCGAGCGGACGTCAACGGGTAGATACCTTCCTGATCGGCCAGCCGATGCGCGAGCGCCTTTACGGATTTATCCGTCGCACGGTGGAGGAAGGCGGACAGGTCTATATCGTCTGCCCCGCCATCGAGGAGGAAGAGGACGGTGCCGTTCCCCTTGGCCGCGTTTTCCTCCCCGAGGATCGCGAGGCGCCCCCCTTGAAGACCGCCGTCGACTACGCCGAGACTCTGACCGCCATCTTTGCCGACCGCACGGTAGCCTGCCTCCACGGCCGCATGAAGCCTGCGGACAAGGACAGCGTCATGCAGCGCTTCGCCGAGGGGACTATCGACATTCTGGTCTCCACCACCGTCATTGAGGTCGGGGTAAACGTCCCGAACGCCTCGCTGATGATCGTCGAAAACGCCGAGCGTTTCGGCCTTTCTCAGCTTCATCAGCTCCGCGGCCGCGTCGGCCGCGGCACGCGCAAATCCTACTGTATCCTCGTCTCGGATTCCAAGGGCGAAACGGCCAAGCGCCGTCTCTCGGCCCTTTGCAGCACCTACGACGGCTACGCGATCGCCGAGGAGGATCTCCGCCTTCGCGGCCCCGGCGACTTCTTTGCCGCCGAGAGCGATACCATCCGCCAGAGTGGCGGCCTGCGCTTCTCTCCCATCGCCGCAGCCGCCTCCCCCCCGATCATTTTAGCCGCATTTACCGAGGCGGCCGCCCTCCTTGCCGAGGATCCAGACCTCACGGCCCCTGAGCACCGCCTCCTTGCCGAGGAGGTCCACCGTCTCTTCCGCATCGGCGAAAATACCTTTTCTTGAAAGGAAACGACTATGAGCTACCGTCCGCTTGCCGACAGGATCCGCCCCGAAAGTCTTGATGAAATGGTGGGCCAGGAGCACCTTGTTGGTCAAAACGGCATCCTTCGACGCATCTTAGAAAGCGGCCGCGTCGGAAATATGATCTTTGCCGGCCCTCCCGGCACCGGAAAGACGACTGCCGCCGGTATCATCGCCAAAGCCACCGATCTCCATCTTTGCCGCTTAAACGCCACCACGGCAACCCTTGCCGACGTCAAGGCCGTTGTGACCGAGACCTCGAATATGTTCGGTGCCGGCGGCGTTCTCCTCTACCTTGACGAGATCCAGTATTTCAACAAAAAGCAGCAACAGTCGCTCCTTGAATATATGGGGGACGGGCGCATCACCCTCATTGCCTCGACGACCGAGAATCCCACCTTTGCCATCTACCCCGCCATCCTTTCACGCTCCTCGGTCTTTGAATTTCGCCCCGTTTCGCCAGAGGCCTGCGTTCCGCTTCTTCAGCGCGCCCTTGCCACGCTGAACGCCGAAAACGGGACAAGCAAAACCGCCGACGATGACCTCCTCGCTACGGTTTGCTCGCGCGCAGGCGGTGACGTCCGCGGCTCGGTCGGCATTCTTGAAAACGCCTATTATCTCGCCGGCGACAAGCTCTCCGAGGATGACTTCAAGGAGCTGTTCCCCGCTTACGCTGGTGCCTTCTCCGCCTCGGGGGACGGCCACTATGACCTGATGTCCTGCCTCCAAAAATCGATCCGCGGCAGCGATCCCGACGCCGCCGTCTTCTATCTCGCCAAGATCCTGGCCGCCGGTGACCTTCTGGCCGCCATCCGCCGCCTGCAGGTGATCGCCAGCGAAGACGTGGGCACCGCCTACCCGATGGCCCCCGTTATCGTCCGCGCCTGTACTGAAAGTGCGCGTGACCTCGGTCTTCCCGAGGCCGCCATCCCCCTCGCCAATGCCACCGTGATCCTAGCCACCGCCCCAAAATCCAACACGGCCTATGCCGCTTACCACGCCGCTCGCGAGGACGTGGACGCCGGGCGCGGCCAGATCCTGCCCGACCATCTCCGCGGTCCCTCCTTCCGCGGCTATCTGTACCCCCACGATTACCCCAATCACTACGTTGAGCAGACCTACCTGCCCGAGGATCTTGTCGGCCGTCACTATTACCACTTCGGTGAAAATAAGACTGAGCAGGCGGCACGTGCCTATTACGATATGATCCGCAAAAAGCTCTGATACCCCCACTTTCTCATAGGGAGACTGCATATGAAGCATCACTTTATCATCAATCCGGCCGCTGGCAAGGGGAACCACGTCAACACCCTGACCGAGAGGATCAATACCGCCGCTATAGAGGCCGGGATCAGCTTTGAGATCTACTACACAAAGTGTGTGGGCGACGCCCAAGCATACGTAGCCGCCGTCATGGCGGCCGATGCTCTCTGCCACCGCTTTTACGCCTGCGGCGGAGACGGCACCCTCGCCGAATGCATCAACGGTGCCCCGCTTAACGAGCGCGCCGAGTTCGCCCTTATCCCGATCGGCACGGGGAACGATTTCTGCCGTAATTTTGACGATCGCGCCGCCTTCTTCGACATCGGCCGTCAGATGGAAGGCATCCCGATGCCGATCGACCTCATCCGCTATAACGACCGCTACTGCGTCAATATGCTGAACGTCGGCTTCGACTGCAATGTTGTCGAGCGCACCGTGAAATTCAAGAAAAGCAAACTCATCCCCTCGGGGATGGCCTATACCGCCGGCGTGGCCGCTACCCTTATGCACCGGATCTCCACCGATATGCACGTTGAGCTCGAGGACGGCGAGATCATCGATCGTCCCCTCCTCCTTGCCTCGGTCGGCAACGGCCGCTACTACGGCGGCGGCTACCGCGCCACTCCCCTTGCTGCCCTTGATGACGGTCTCCTTGACGTCAATATCATTGAAAAGGTATCCCGCATCACGTTTCTTTCCTTGGTCAGCTCCTATAAGGCCGGCACCCACCTCGAAACAGCCCCGAAATACGTTACATACCGCAAGTCGAAGACGCTATCTCTCCGCTTCCCCGAGGAAACGCTGATCTGCGCCGACGGCGAGACCGAATACGCCACCGAGCTCAACGTCTCCATCGTTCCCGCCGCCACTCGCTTTATCCTCCCCGTCGGCGTTTCCTGCCTCTCAACGGCAAAAAGAGAAGCCGAGGAACTCGCCGTCACCGAAGAAGCGCCCACCTATGAGCCTGTTTGAAAAACGCCCGTTAGCCCTTTCTTCGCTCGCCCTCCTCGCGGCCTCTCTTGCCGCACTTTGGCTCAGCCTTCGGAAACTCTCGCCTCTCTGGCTTCTCGTGCCTGCCATTATTTTCGCTGTCACGGCGCTCCTCTTACTTCGGAAAAAGGCAAAGGGAGCGCCTCTTTGCGTTGCCGTCTCGCTCTGCCTCCTCCTCGGCATCCTTTCCCAATGGCTGTACGCCACCTCCCTTTGTTCCCCGCTTACAAGGACCGACGAGGATCATACTCTCCTCGTCTCTGTAGAGGAAGCCTGCGCCGAGACCTCGACCTATCGACTCTATACCGTCCGTTCAGAGGAGATCGACGGCAACACCAAGACTCTCCGCCTTCACCTGCGAGTACCGAAGGATGTCCTTGCTGCACCGCTTTCCCTGGGTGACCGACTCACCGTCACCGGACTTCTCACCGCCGACTACACAAGTGATGCCTACTATTACTGCGACGGGATCGCGGGCTGCGTCATCCTCGAGGGCGTCCTCCGTCGCGAGCCGGAGGCACCGCCTGGCATCAAAGCGCTCTCCGCTACTCTGAATTCCCTCCTCAGTACCCGTCTTATCTCACGCGTTGGCGGCTCCGAGGGGGCGCTGACCGCTGCACTTCTTCTCGGGAATCGCCGTTTTCTCCCTGCCTCTGTCTCTCTCGCCTTCCGTCGCGCCGGCCTCTCCCATACGCTTGCCCTGAGCGGAATGCACCTTTCGGTGCTGACCCTTCTCCTTCGCCGCATTCTGCGCGGTCTCGGTGCGCCACGCCTCCTTTCCTGCTCTGTCCTTCTGCTTTTCATCGGCTCCTATACCCTTCTTTCGGGAGCTCCGCGCTCTCTCCTCCGTGCCGCCGCTATGCTCACGGTCACCGAAATCGGCACACTCCTGCGCCATCAGCCCGATGCCGTTACCTCGCTCTTTTTCTCGGTGGCGCTGATCTGCCTGCTGTCGCCGGGTGCCATCGCCGACCTTGGACTGTGGCTCTCCTTTCTTTCCACGATCGGCATTCTTGTCGCAGGAGAATTACTTGAAGAAAAGAAAAAGAAGAGAAAGCGACCCTCTCGCCTCCTCAACGCTCTCTTCAGTTCTTTAACGCTCACCCTCTTTGCAACTCTGTTCACTCTCGTTGTCTCCGCCTTTGCCTTTGGCGAATTCTCTCTCCTTTCGCCGCTTTCCAATCTTTTGGTTTCTCCCCTGATTTCGCTCCTCTTGATCCTTTCGCCTCCCCTTCTTCTTTTTGGCGCCGATAGCCTTTACACCCACGGGGCCAAGCACCTCGCCACCTTTATTCTCTCGTTAGTTGAGCGTCTATCCTCACTCAGCGGCATCTATGTATCGGTGGCTTATCCGCTCTTGCTTGGCGCCATCCTCGCCTTTTCGGTATACCTGACCATTCTCCTTGTGCAAAGGCTAAAGACCCCATGCGCCTTCCTTTTCCGCTTTGCCTCGGCCTCTCTTCTCCTTGGCGTTATCTTCCTCGCCTGTCACCTTGTCGGCGAGCGACGCGACCTCCTTCTTTATGTACGCCACTATGCGGGCGAGTATTTTGTGATCTCATCGCAAGGGCACACCACTGTCGTAGATAACAGCAACAGTGAGTCCTCGATCTATTCCCTCCGTAACGCTTTGGAGGAAAACTACATTACCGAGATTGATACGCTGATCCTCACGCATTACACAGCCGCCTCCCCCGAATACCTTTCCTCCATGGCCGATACGCTCTTCATCGGCGAGGTCATCCTTCTCCATGATAGTCACCACATCGCCACCAGGGACGACACCCTTCACATAGCAAAAGAGCGCGGCATCGTTGCGAAGACGGAGAACGGCACCCTCCGCCTTCACACAGGTAACACCGAGCTCCGTCTTCTTACGGACCTCTCCGCGCCATATCTTAAGCGCCCGGAGATCTTCCTATACGCCGCAACCGATAAGGGGGCTGCGATCTGCGCCTCGCGCGGCGCCTTGAGCCTGCTCCCGGAAAAGGGGCTCACCTCTCTGCTCTCCTCGGCCGAATGCATCATCCTCGGCGTCCACCCCGAAAGAAAGCTCCCCACGCGCCTCCCTCATCTGTCCCTATCCCCCGGAAGCACCGTTGTCGTCTCGCCCTCCGTATCGCTTGGAGAGCTTGGCGAAGATGTCCGTCTTCTCGCCTCCCCCTCGGTCTTCCTGTATCGCTTCAAATAAAAAAGCGCCTCCCGGCGCATTTTTATTATGTGTTTTACACGTTAAAGCGGAAGAGGACGATATCCCCGTCGCGGATCACGTAGTCCTTGCCTTCGCTGCGGTAAAGACCGTGCTCGCGTGCCGCATTAATGCTCCCCTCCTTCAGGAAGTCCTCGTAGGCCACGACCTCGGCACGGATAAAGCCGCGTTCAAAATCGCTGTGGATCTTACCGGCCGCCTGCGGTGCCTTGGTCCCCTCGGTGATCGTCCATGCGCGGACCTCCTTCGGCCCTGCGGTCAGATAGCTGATAAGCCCAAGGAGCTGATACCCGGCACGGATGAGCTTATCAAGACCGCTCTCCTCGATACCGAGATCCTCAAGGAAGGCCGCCTTATCCTCTCCGGTCATATCCGAGAGCTCGGCCTCAATCTGTGCACAAACGGCAATAATGCCCGAATGCTCCTCGGCCGCAAAGTCGGCAAGAGCGCAGTACGCAGGATTTTCAAGATAGTCGCCACTGACCTCATCCTCGCTGATGTTAGCCACGTAAATGACTGGCTTTCTCGTCAGAAGACGCGTCTCTGCGACAAGAGCCTCCTCTTCCTCGTCAAGCTCGAGCGTGCGCGCACATTTTCCTTCATCAAGAACGGCCTTGATGCGTTCAAGAACGGAAAGCTCGCGGGCTACCTCCTTGTCGGTTCTCGCCAGCTTTGCTGCCCTCTCAAGGCGACGCTCGATGATCTCAATGTCCGAGAAGATCAGCTCAAGATTGATGGTCTCAACGTCACGCGCGGGATCCACGCCGCCGTCGACGTGAATAATATCATTATCCTCAAAGCAACGCACCACGTGAACGATAGCGTCCACCTCTCGAATATGAGAGAGGAACTTATTTCCCAGACCTTCCCCCTTGGAGGCACCGCGAACAAGGCCTGCAATATCCACGAATTTAATAATAGCGGGGGTATATTTCTCAGGCTGATACATCTCTGCCAGC
>JAZNAD010000079.1:0-2218 GCA_045586345.1 Eubacteriales bacterium | reverse complement strand
GAGCCCTACTCCCACAACGTCGGTACCTGCTACCGCTGCCACCGGAACGTCGAGCCCCTGACGAGCGATCAGTGGTTCGTCAAGATGGCGCCCCTCGCGGAGCCCGCCCTCGAGGTCGTGAAGAACGGCACCGTCCGCTTCCAGCCCGAGCGCTTCACCAAGACCTATACCAACTGGATGGAGAACGTCCACGATTGGTGCATCTCGCGCCAGCTCTGGTGGGGCCACCGCATCCCCGCCTTCACCTGCGATGCCTGCGGTGAGATGACCGTCTCGAAGGAGGACATCACCGTCTGCCCGAAGTGCGGCGCCCCCGTCCGCCAGGAGAGCGACGTGCTTGATACCTGGTTCTCGTCGGCCCTCTGGCCCTTCTCGACCATGGGCTGGCCGGAAAAGACCGAGGACCTCGCCCGCTACTATCCGACCGACGTTCTCGTCACGGGCTACGATATCATCTTCTTCTGGGTCGCGCGCATGATCTTCTCGGCGCTCGAGCACACGAAGGAGCCCCCCTTCCACACTGTCTTCATCCACGGCCTTGTGCGCGATAAGCTCGGCCGTAAGATGTCGAAATCGCTCGGCAACGGCATTGATCCCCTCGAGGTCATCGACAAATACGGCGCCGATGCGCTCCGTTACGCCCTTGCCGCCGGTAACTCGCCCGGGAACGATATGCGCTTCTCGGAGGAGAAGATCGAGGCCGCGCGTAACTTCGCGAATAAGCTGTGGAACGCCTCGCGCTTTGTCCTCATGAACCTTGAGGACGACGATGAGGATACCGCGCTCCCCACCGCCGAAAGCCTGATGGCCGAGGACAAGTGGATCCTCTCACGCCTTTACGACCTGACCGCAACGGTCAACGATGCGATGGAGAACTACGAGCTCGGTGTGGCGCTGGCCTCGATCTACGACTTCACCTGGGATGTCTTCTGCGACTGGTATATCGAGCTCTGCAAGAGCCGTCTTTCCGTCCGCGGCTCCCCCGCCGCCAAGGTCGCGGCGCACGTCCTTGTCTTTGTGCTGACGCGCATCCTCCGGCTTCTCCATCCCTTTATGCCCTTCATCACCGAGGAGATCTACGGGAGCCTGCCGCACGATGAGGAGAGCATCATGATCAGCGCCTTCCCGGCACCCGAGGAGGCCTGGCGTTACCCTGCCGAGGCCGAGGCACTCGACCGCGTTATCACGGCGATCCGTGCCATCCGCACGCGCCGTGCCGAGATGAACGTTCCGCCCTCGCGCCGCACGACGCTTTATATCGTCACCCCCTACGCCGAGGAGTTCCACGCGGCGATCCCCTTCTTTGAACGCCTGGCCTCGGCCAACGAGGTCGTGCTCACCGAGAGCTATCACGACGAGAACTCGGTGTCGATCGTCACCGACGCCGCCACCGTCTATATTCCTCTTGCCGATATGATCGACTTCGAGCGTGAGCGCGCCCGCCTTACGGCCGAGCTTGCGCGTGCCGATGCCGACATCGAGCGCACCGAGACAAAGCTTTCGAACGAAAGCTTTGTCTCGAAGGCTCCCGAGGCGGTGGTGAATGCCGAGCGCACGAAGCTTGAAAAGTTCCGTGCCGCCCGTGTCTCTCTCGCCGCCGAGCTCGCCAAGCTCGGGTAAACAAAACAGTACAAAAAGCACGGATGGCACCACGTCATCCGTGCTTTTTACGCAAAGGCCTCTTGCTCGCTCCGAGGGTGCTGCCTCGCTGCGCCTCGGTCATGCTCTGCCTTCCCCGGTGGGGAAGACAGGCAGAGTGCGTTTTTTGCCCCCTAAAAGCACCTCACGGAGATACCACGGATGAGAAGGCTTGCCGCATGGGTGAGGTGAAGGCGTAGCTCCCTACATCAAGCCGGGCCTGCCCGCGCGGCGAGGGTTACCGCCGTTGCATCTCCGCGAGGCGGCAATACACCGCGCGACCGCGACATTCTATCTCAACCTCGACCTCGCCAAACCGACGAAGGAGCGCCGCACGCCGTAGGCACATCTCGCTGACTGCCTTGGTGTCGGCGCTCCCGTAGCAGAGGAAGACGGCCGCCTCGAACCTTGCGTCAGGGCGTGACGAAAGATAGACGGCGGCCTCCTCCACTGAGGCGCCGTACTCGCAAAAGCCATCCGTGCGCGCGTAAAGTGCCGTGACCAGCTCCTCGGTGAGCACTTCTCCGCTCCCTGCCTCCGTGCTATATGTCACCCCCGTGGGATACGCCCCTCCCTCCCC
>JAZNAD010000078.1:0-1656 GCA_045586345.1 Eubacteriales bacterium | reverse complement strand
CCCTTCCTCAGGAGCCGCGAGTTCCTGTGGCAGGAGGGCCACACCATGCACGCCACCGCCGAGGAGAGCGAGGCCGAGACCCTGCGCATGCTGAACGTGTATGCCGACTTCTTTGAAAAGGACCTCGAGATGCCCGTCGTGCGCGGCCGCAAGACCGACAAGGAAAAGTTTGCCGGTGCCACTGCCACCTACACCGTGGAGGCTCTGATGCACGACGGTAAGGCGCTCCAGGGCGGTACCTCCCACAACTTCGGCGACGGGTTTGCCCGCGCCTTCGGTATTCAGTACCTTGACCGTGACAACAAGCTGAAGTACTGCCACCAGACCTCGTGGGGCGTGTCCACCCGTATCATCGGCGGTATCATCATGACCCACGGTGACGACAACGGTCTCGTCCTGCCGAGCGCCGTCGCGCCGATCCAGGTCGTGATCGTTCCCGTCCAGCAGCACAAGCCCGGCGTGCTGGAGGCAGCCAGGGCCCTCAAGGAGGAGCTCGAGAAGTCCTACCGCGTGAAGCTTGACGACAGCGAAAACTCGCCTGGCTGGAAGTTCGCCGAGTACGAGATGAAGGGTGTTCCCGTCCGCATTGAGATCGGCCCGCGCGATCTGGAAGGTGGCCAGTGCGTCCTCGTCCGTCGCGACAACAGACAGAAGACCTTTGCCCCCCTCGCTGAGGCGACCCGTCTTGTCGGCGAGCAGCTGGAGGCCCTTACCATTGCCCTTTACGAGAAGGCGAGCGCCAACCGCGCCGCCCGCACCTATACGGCGACGACGATGGAGGAGCTCTGCTCCATCGCCTCCGAGAAGAGCGGCTATATCCGCGCCATGTGGTGCGGCGACGTCGCCTGCGAGGAGAAGCTGAAGGAGACAGCCGACGTCACCTCACGCTGCATGCCCTTCGGTGACACCGAGGAGGTAGCAACCACCTGCGTATGCTGCGGCCGTCCCGCCAAGTCGCTGGTCTACTGGGGTAAGGCATACTGATCCGACCGAAAAAGTAACGTCCAAAGCAACCTTGAAAGGAGCGTAGCGTGGCATCGAGAATCACGACCGCCCGTTCCCCCGGCGGCAGACTTCTGACCATCGAAGCGATCGATAACATCCCGTCCACCGCCACCCTTCTTGAGCGGATCGCCATGCGCGGCGGTGATGACGGATACATCGTGCTGTCCGAGACCTCGGTCTACGGCGATGCGGTGAAAAAGCGCGACAGCGAGAAACGCCTGCTTGTCAGCATCCTTCTCCGCCCCTCGCTTCCCCCGTCTCGTGTCGCGATGTTCTCGGTCCTCGGTGCCTTAGCCCTCGTCCGCACGGTCCACCGGCATTCCCCCCTCGAGCCCAAGATCCAATGGGTCGGAGACCTGTACGTCGATAAGCAAAGGATCGCCGAGGCGACAGCGCGCGGCATGCTCCTCCCCGGAGGCTCAGGCTTCCGCTACGTGATCGTCAACCTTTCACTCCGCCTCGAGGGGATCTTCGCAAAGACACTCCCCGAGGTCGTCCGCAGTGTCTTCTCGCCCCACCGCGAGTCGCCCGCCGAGCGCATCTCGGAAACGCTTATCAACGAATTCTTTTCGCTATACGAGGGGATGACTGCCGGTGAGACCGCGGCCTTCCTCGATGAATACCGCGACCTCTCTCTCCTGCGCGGCAAGC
>JAZNAD010000077.1:0-11222 GCA_045586345.1 Eubacteriales bacterium | reverse complement strand
AGTGATCAGCGCTACACCGCCCATCTTGTCGATGACGGGAAGCAGGCGGCCGAGCTGCAGGTCAAGGGCCTCCATAGAGCAACGGGTAGCGGCGAGAGAGCCGGTGTGACCCACCATGTCGCCGTTGGGGAAGTTCACGCGGAGAACGTCAAACTCGCCGCTCTTCAGCTTTTCGATGAGAACGTCGGTGATCTCGGCGCACTTCATCCAGGGGCGCTGCTCGAAGGGAACGACGTCCGAGGGGATCTCGATGTAGGTCTCCAGCTCCTCCGAGAACTTACCCGACTTGTTGCCGTTCCAGAAATAGGTCACGTGGCCGTACTTCTGGGTCTCGGAGATGGCGAGCTGGGAGACGCCGGTCGCGGCGAGGTACTCGCCCATCGTATTGGTGATCTCGGGGGGATTGACAAGATAGTGCGAGGGGATGTGGAGGTCGCCGTCATACTCGAGCATACCGGCGTAGAAGACCTCGGGAACGCGGCGGCGGTCGAACTTATCGAAGTCGGCACCTGCCTCAAAGGTCTTCGAGATCTCAATGGCGCGGTCGCCACGGAAGTTGTAGAAGACAACACTGTCGCCGTCCTCGACCGTGCCGACGGGGGCACCGTCCTCGGTGATGACGAAGGGCGGGAGATCCTGGTCGATCACGCCGAGCTCGGCGCGGTAGGTGGTGACGGCCTCGGCGGCAGAGGCAAAGCCGCGCCCTTCACCGAGAACGTGAGTCTGCCAGCCACGCTCGACCATCGACCAGTCGGCCTCGTAACGGTCCATCGTGATCTTCATACGGCCGCCGCCCGAGGCGATCTTCACGTCAAAGGAGGCATCGCGGAGCGAGGTCAGGAAATCCTCAAAGGGAAGGATATAATCGAGCGCCGAGGTCTCACCAACGTCACGGCCGTCGATCAGGATATGCAGGCGAACGCGCGTAGCACCGTCCGCCTTCGCGCGGACGATCAGCGCCTTCAGGTGGTCGATGTGCGAATGGACGTTACCGTCCGAGAACAGGCCGAGGAAATGCAGCGTGCCGCCCGCCTGCGAGCGAGCCATCAGCGACTGCCAGGTGCTTGATGCGAAGAGCTTGCCGTTCTCGATCGACTGCGAGACGAGCTTCGCGCCCTGCGCGAAGACCTGACCGGCACCGAGGGCGTTGTGACCGACCTCGGAGTTACCCATATCGTCGTCCGAGGGGAGACCCACCGCCGTTCCGTGGGCGCGGAGGGAGACCGTCGGGCATTCAGCGAGAAGACGGTCAAGGGTCGGGGTGTGCGCGGCGGCCACAGCGTTGGCGCCGCCGGCAGGGGCAAGACCGACACCGTCCATCACGATGGTGACGACAGGGCCGGCAACGGGGGTAAGGGCTTCGGATTTTTTGAGTGCTTGTACCATATCTTCTTCCTTTCGGACGTCAGATGTCGGCGTCCTGAATATATTTGTAACCGTTTTCGGAAATGAAGCGCTTGCGCTCCTGGAGCTCGTCACCGAGCAAAGTATCGAACATATACGCCGTGGCCTCGGCCTCGGCCGGGGACACCGCAATGAGGCGACGCGTGGCCGGGTTCATCGTGGTCTTCCACATCATTTCCGGCTCGTTCTCACCAAGGCCCTTCGAGCGCTGGAGCGTGTACTTCTTCTCGCCAAGGCGTCGGAGGATGTCGGCCTTTTCCTGCTCGTTATAGGCGAAATAGATGTCGTTCCCCGCCGTGATCTCAAAGAGGGGCGATTCGGCAATGAAGATCTTCTGCTCGCGGATGAGGGTCGGGAGAAGTCGGTAAAAGAGGGTGAGAAGCAGGGTGCGGATCTGGAAGCCGTCCTCGTCGGCATCGGTGCAGATGATGATGCGCTTCCAGCGGAGGGCGTTGATATCGAACTTCACAAGGTCGCCCTTGACCTTGCCCTCGATCTCGACACCGCAGCCGATCACGCGGAGAAGGTCGCAGATGATCTTGCTCTCAAAGATCTTTGCATAGGTGCTCTTCATACAGTTGAGCGTCTTACCGCGGACGGGGATAATGGCCTGGTATTCGGCGTTGCGGCCGAGCTTACAGGACGTCAGCGCCGAGTCGCCCTCCACGATATAGAGCTCGCGAATGTCGGGATCCTTCGAGCGGCAGCTGACGAACTTCTCAACACGATTGGCAACGTCCATCGTACCGGCGAGCTTCTTCTTGATGTCGAGGCGGTTCTCCTCGGCCTTCTCGCGGCTGCGCTTATTGACGAGGACCTGATTGGCGAACAGGCCGGCCTCGGTCGGGTTCTCGGCGAAATAGATCTCGAGCTTCTGCTTGATGAAATCGGTGAGCGCCTTGGCGATGAAGGTGTTGTTGATCGCCTTCTTGGTCTGGTTCTCATAGGAGGTCATCGTCGAGGCGCTGTTCACGATCACGACAAGACAGTCGGCGATGTCGGCAAAGGTGATCTTCGACTCGTTTTTCGTGTACTTCCCCTGCGCGCGGATATACTGGTCAAGGGCGGCCGTAAAGCCGAAGCGCACGGCCTTGTCGGGGGCGCCGCCGTACTCAAGGAAGCTCGAGTTGTGATAGTATTCGGTCGTGGCGGTGGTGTTGGAAACGCAGAAGGCAAGGTCGGCCTTCAGCTTGTACTCGGGCTTGTCCGCACGGTCACGGCCGCGCGTTTCGAGATGCCAGAGGACGGGGGTCGTCATGGCGTTGCCCGCGGTGACCGTGCCAATGTAGTCCGCAAGGCCGTTTTCGAAGCAGTAGGACTTCTCGGTGAAGCCGCCCTTCTCATCCTCGACACGGAGGACAAAGGTAATGCCAGCGTTGACGACGGCCTGACGGTGCAGGGTCGATTCGTAAAACTCGAGCGGGATCGCAATGTCGGTAAAGACCTCAAGGTCGGGCATCCAGCGGATGACCGTGCCGCGGCGCTTTTTGTCGGCGGGGGTGAGCTCGCGCACCGCAAGCTCGCTGTCGGGCTCGCCGCGGCGGAAGGAGATCTCGGAAAGGGTCGAGCCGTTGTAGGAATGCACCTGCATATAGGTGGAGGAATACTGCGTGGCGCAGGCACCGAGGCCGTTAAGACCGAGCGAATACTCGTAGGCGGCATCGTCACCGTTGTTGTCATACTTACCGCCCGCGTACATCTCGCAGAAGATCAGCTCCCAGTTGTAGCGCCCCTCCTTCTCGTTCCAGCCAAGGGGAATGCCACGCCCGGCGTCCTCGACCTCGATCGAGCGGTCGGCATAGACGGTGACAAGGATCTTCTTGCCGTAGCCCTCGCGCGCCTCGTCCACCGAGTTCGCAAGGATCTCAAAAAAGGAATGCTGGCATCCCTCAAGCCCGTCCGACCCGAAGATGACGGCAGGGCGCTTGCGTACTCTGTCGGCCCCCTTCAGCGAGGTGATGCTTTGATCGTTATATTCCCGCTGTGCGGCACTTTCGGTCTTCGGCATGGCAGTTCCTTTCGTGTTTTTTCATTACATCTATATAGTATAGCAAAAAAGGACGGTCTTGTCAAGAATTCCCGCACGACAAAAAGCGGAAGAAGCAAATAAAAAAGCAAAGCCCGCGTAAAGCAGACTTTGCTTTTTAGTCAATCCGCCAGGACCGTAATGCGGTCGTAAAGGATCTCGGTGATAAGATCCACGATCCAGACGATCACATTGCCAACACCCGTGAAGAGGCACAGAAGGCCAACCACGAGGGTCACAAGGTTGTTCGTCTCGGTGAAGCGGACAACGCGGTAGATGCCGCCGACCACAACGCCGAAGACCAGCTGAAGAATGATCTTGAAGAGCTTCGGCAGGGCCTCGTACTGCTGGGTCAGGGTCTTACGCTTTGCCATAGGGGGAACCTCCTTATATGTCAATATAGTGTTTCTTACGGTATGGAGGCGCAGGGAGCCTCCTTCCTCTTTATATGTATTATACCACAACCGTGTCCCCTTTGCAAGAGAGATACGGAAAAAGCCGCCGCCCCTAAATGAGCAAAAAGTTTCAAAAAGGGCTTGACAGCGCCCTCCCTATGTGCTATAATGGCTTCACAATGGGCCTTATGTCCCACAAAGGAGGTTCGCTATGCGTACCAAGGATGAGCAGCTGTTTGCTGTCATTATGAACTTCATTGATTCCTACACCGAGGAGAACGGGTATTCCCCCACGGTGCGTGAGATCTCGGAGGCTACCGAGATCTCGCGGTCGACGGTACAGCGCTATCTGCAGGATCTGATCGCCGGGGGGCGTGTGACCTCGGGTGGCCGCCGCAGCTACGTGACCGACACCGAGCGGCTCTATCGCCGCGATTTCATTCGCGTGCCGATCCTTGGGGCGGTGTCCTGCGGTCTGCCGATCTACGCCGAGGAGAATATCGAGGACTACGTTCAGCTCCCGTCCTCGCTTTTTGGCACCGGAGATTTCTATATGCTCCGTGCCAACGGCTACTCGATGATCGACGTGGGCATCTCGAGCGGCGACTTCGTGCTGATCCGTCGGCAATCGACGGCCGAGCCCGGTGAGATCGTTGTCGCCCTCGTCGAGGACGAGGCTACGCTCAAGCGCTATTATCCCGAGCCCGAGCGCCGTCGCATCCGTCTGCATCCCGAGAACAAGGTGATGGACGATATCTACGTTCCCGACTGCGAGATCCAGGGGATCGCCGTGAAGGTTTTGAAGGATCTGTAATAGAAAAGAGAGCAGCTGCGGTTGCTCTCTTTTTCTTTATCGCTTCGCAAACTCCGAAAGCTCAAGGCCCTCGTTGTTTTCAAGGGCAAAGCGGATGCTCCACTCGCCCGTGAAGATGAGAAGGTCACGGTCGCGGACGTCCTTGACCCATTTGGTGTCGGAGGTCAGGCGGAGGCGGTTGATTTCGGTGGGGGT
This sequence comes from Eubacteriales bacterium, assembly GCA_045586345.1. Classification (GTDB taxonomy): domain Bacteria; phylum Bacillota; class Clostridia; order Oscillospirales; family CAG-272; genus UBA1740. Next base: position 6,388 of record JAZNAD010000077.1, on the reverse strand, counting down.
GGCGGTGACGTAGCGGATCTCCTCGTGGGGCATGGCGCTACGGCGCATCAGGACCCCGTATTCGCTCTTCATGCGGTGCTCAAGCACCTCAAACTGAAGAACGCCGACGACGCCGACCACAACGCGCTCCATACCGGCGCCGGGCTCGAAGAAGATCTGAATCGCACCCTCCTCGGCAATCTCGGTCATGCCCTTAGCGAACTGCTTACGCTTCATCGAATCGATCTGCTCGATCATCGCGAAGTGCTCGGGGGCGAAGGTCGGGATCCCCTCAAAGCGGACGCGGTGGCGCTTATCGCACACCGTGTCGCCGATCGAGAAGATGCCGGGGTCAAATACACCGATGATATCCCCGGCGTACGCCGTTTCGATGCCGGCGCGTGACTCGGCCATCATTTGCTGGGGGCGCGAGAGGCGGATGGGCTTGTCGCCCTGGACGTGGAAGTATTCCTCATTGCGGTCAAAGACGCCCGAGGAGATGCGCATAAAGGCGATACGGTCGCGGTGGGCCTTGTTCATATTCGCCTGGATCTTGAAGACAAAGGCCGAGAAGGGATCGGCGATAGGATCGACGGTGCCCTCGGTCACGGTGCGGGGAAGGGGGGGCGTTGTCATCGCAAGGAAGCTCTTGAGAAAGGGCTCAACGCCGAAGTTGTTGAGTGCCGAGCCGAAGAAGACGGGCGAGAGCTTGCCGTGGCGCACCTTATCAAGGTCGAAATCGAAGGAGGCGGCATCGAGGAGCTCAACCTGCTCACAAAGCTCGCGGCGGCGGTATTCGCCGATCAGCGAATCGAGCTTCTCGGTCTCCGAGAGATCGCACCGTGTGCCCTCGATGCGGCTGCGACCGCTGTGCGAATCCGAGAAGGCGAGGATCTCGCGCTTCTCGCGGTCGTAAACGCCGTGGAACTTGACGCCACAGCCGATCGGCCAGTTCACAGGATATGTGCCGATGCCGAACTCCTTCTCGAGCTCGTCGAGAAGATCGAAGGGATCGCGCGCCTCGCGGTCCATTTTGTTGATAAAGGTAAAGATCGGGATATCGCGCATCGCGCACACCTTGAAGAGCTTGCGCGTCTGCGGCTCGATGCCCTTGGCGGCATCAATGACCATCACAGCGCTGTCGCCCGCCATCAGGGTACGGTAGGTATCCTCCGAGAAGTCCTGGTGGCCGGGGGTATCGAGGATGTTAATGCAAAAGCCATCGTATTCAAACTGCATGACCGACGAGGTGATCGAGATACCGCGCTGCTTCTCAATGTCCATCCAGTCGGAGACAGCGTGGCGGTCGCTCTGCTTTCCCTTGACAGCACCCGCCGACTGGATGGCACCGCCGTAAAGAAGGAACTTCTCGGTCAGTGTGGTTTTACCTGCGTCGGGATGGGAAATGATCGCAAAGGTCCTGCGTCGGTTGATCTCTTTTTCTAATGTAAGCAAAACTTTACTCCTATGCGTGATTTCAAATCGTGTCAAAGCGGCGTGCGCCTACACTCACGAGAAGGGTGATGAGCCCGAGCGAGAGAGCACCGAAGCCGAGAAAATACAGAAGTAGCGCGATCCATGTGGGGAGGAACAGCGAGAAGATGAGGAGCAGGATCGCCCCGGCGCCGGCGGCGGCACCCGAGCCGAGCATCGCCAGCATGATGGCAACACCCTGCTTGATGGCGACCATCTCGTTCTTCCATTCGAGCTTCGGGAAAAGGAGGTTCATCAGGAGCCCAAAGGCCGCCGAGAACAGGACGTAGCTTGCCCCTGAAAGGAGAAGCAGAAGGATCTCATACCATGAAAGCCGAAGGGGAATGGCATAAAGAAGGAGCGAAACGGCCATCGTGGGGAGGGTGGGGATCAGATGGTAGATGACCTTCGCAAGGAGGACGGTGCGCGCGGGTACGGGGGAGGTACGGACGATCCAGAGCGAGGGTCCCTCGAGCGAGACAGTGCACGCCGAGAAGATGGCCATTGAAAGGCACGCGGTGGTCGCAGCCAGGGCGGCCGGCGCCAGAAGACGGGCGAGTACCGGCGCTTCATTGAGGACGAGGGTGAGGGTTCCCTCCTGTCCCGGCTCGGCATCCATCACGATAAAGATGAGCAGTGCCAGGGGGAGAAGGAGGCAGAAGAGGAGGCCCATCCCCGCGTTCATCATGTACCCCGAGGAGGCACCGAGATGGCGGAGCTCACGCACAGTGAGTGCCCAAAGCGGGCTTTTCTGCTTCTGCTTGCGGGCACGGTAGGAAACGTGCGCCCTCCGCGGTCGCTCGAGGACGGTGGTGAGGAAGGTACGGAAGAGCCAGTAGAAAATGACGACGGTAAGCGCCGCAGCCACGGCGATCACAAGGAGAAGATACAGGAAGGAGCCGGTCATGGCACGCCCGAGAGCGTAGAGGGGGAGGATGACGGTCATGGCCTCGACAACGGGCTCAATGCTGAGATCGTCGATGTCTCCCATCACGTAATCCATGCTGAAGATAAAGCCAAAGTAGGCAACGATGAGAACGACGGAGAGAAGCAGGGTGACGACCGACTTGTGGCGCATCCGTGCCGAGATCTTCGCAATGCACCACCCAAGGAAGCAGGAGAGTGCCAGCGAGAGCAGGGGAAGAAGCAGAAAAACGAGAATGGCCGCGATCGCACCGAAGACGGTCGGAGCACCGACGAAGAACCAAGCGATCATCAGGGGGAAGGCGACAAGCGCCTCAAGGAAAACGTTGATCACCAGTAAAAAGGCGAGACGCGAGAGGAGCAGCGTGCGCGGAGGGACCGGCATCGCGAGGAGAAACTCGTTGTCGTTGGCCACGTACAGCTGGTTTTGGGTGAACATCACGCTCCCGAGGAGCATAATGAGGAAGGCGATCCCTCCGCCGAGCGCAAAATAGGCAAACGAGGCGTCCGCCTCCGCAAACTTGGGGGCAAGGCCAAAGGAGAGAAGCATCAGGAAGGCAACGACCGCCGCCACAACGTAAAGAAGGAGCATCGAAAGGAGGACGGCGAGGAAGATCGACTTCTTTCGGTTCTTCTTGGCAAGGAAGGCCGAAAACAGCGCGGCAAAGCGGAGCTTAAGAAGAAGCCAAAACATATTACTTCTCCTTCACATTTTCGGAGAGCTCGAGGAAGACCTCCTCAAGCGTATCGTCACCGCGAACCTCATCCATCTGCCCTGAGACGACAAGGCGGCCGTCCTTGATAATGGCAACCTTGTCGCAGAGCTTTTCGGCCGTATCAAGAACATGAGTCGAGAAAAAGATGGCGCCGCCGCGGTCGCAATGCTCGCGCATGATCTCCTTCAGGACGTGCGAGGCGTGAGGATCAAGGCCGACGAAGGGCTCGTCAAGAAGGACAAGGCGCGGCTCGTGCAGGAAGGCACCAATTATCGCGACCTTCTGCTTCATGCCGTGAGAAAGATCCGAAATCGGCTGTCCGAGATTCCCCTTGATGCCAAGGCGCTCGGAAAGCGCCCCGATGCGCGCCTCACGCTCCTCGCCCATCCCGTAGATGTCGGCAATGAGGCGCAGGTACTTGATCCCGCTCATGAATTCGTAGAGGTCGGGATTGTCGGGGAGATACGCCATCCGGCGCTTACAGGCGAGGGGATCCTCATCCATCCGGATGCCGTCCACAGTGATCCTGCCGACGTCATAAGGAAGGATGCCGGCTGCCGACTTCAGAGTCGTGGTCTTCCCTGCACCGTTATGGCCGATAAAGCCGAAGACCTCGCCGGGGGCGATATGAAGGGTCAGGTTGTTGACCGCACAATGGGTCCCATAGCACTTGGTGAGGTTCTCAATGTGTAGCATAATACACCTCTTTTGTAAGGTTTTCTTTACCTCATAAAGATCATGCCGAAGACAGCTGCTACGGCGATCAAAAGGATGGGGGAGATAGGCTTTTTACGCCAGAGCCTCCAGCCCGTCATGACAAGGATAAGGAGAGCGCCGACGATAAGAGACGGAAGGTCGAAGCCGCCGAGCGATGCGGGCAGCTCACGGAAGAGGAGCTCAAGGAGCATCCAAAGACCCGTCGCGAGGATGATACCGGTCACACATGGGACGATCGCGGCGAGCACGGAGCGCATACGGGGGCGCTCGATAAAGCGGCGGAGGACGGTCGTGATCAGGATCATCACGATAAAGGCCGGGAGAACGACGCCAACGGTGCACAGCACCGAGCTGAGGATGCCTGTAAGGATGCCGTCGGCACTGCCGATCTCGAAGCCGATGTAGGTGGCCATATTGACCATGATGGGGCCGGGCGTCGATTCGCTGACGGCGAGGAAGTAAGAGAACTGCTCCTCGCTCAGCCAACCGTTGGCCAGCACTGTCTCACGGATGATCGGGATACCGCCGTAGGCACCGCCGAAGGTAAAGAGGCCGATCTTAAGAAAGTTCAAGAAGAGAGAAAGGTAGATCATTGTCCATCCTCCCTATCCCTGCGATCCTTGCCCCCGCGCGGCAGGAGGGTGACAAGGAATCCGAGAAGCGCCGCACCGAGGATCAGATACACAGTAGAGATCCCGAGCGAGAAGATATGTGTTACGAGGATAAGGAGAAACGCACCGACGAGAAGCCCGATAAGAAAGGGGCGGCGGTCGGTCTTGCGAAGCAGCTTGATACCGACACGGAGGATGAGCAGTGACACCGCCACGGCGATCCCGCGGAAGGCGGCCGCGATGATCGGCACCTCAAGCACGTAATTGAAGAAGTTTGCGATCAGGAGAATAATGATGAAGGATGGAAGGACCACGCCAAGGGTGGCCATGATCGCACCGAGGATCCCCCTCTGCCGATATCCGATATGCGTCGCGCAGTTGATCGAGATGGGCCCCGGCGTCGACTCGGCGATCGCCAGCATGTCCGCCATCTCGTCGTGTGTCATCCAGCCGTGCTTCGCAACACATTCGTCCTCGATGAGTGAGATCATGGCGTACCCGCCGCCGAAGGTAAACAGGCCGATCTTGAAGAAGGTGAAAAACAGCTCCCAAAGCTCCTTTAGCCTTTTCATGGAATTCCTTTCCTTTGTTAAAATTACAATCAAAGGATATTGTACCATATCCGAAAAAAATATGCAAGCCCCCACGCAAAAAAGCATGGGGGCTCAGAAAATCGCAGGCCGCAGGGGGAGGGATAGAAAAAGGAGCACGGGCGTGCTCCTTTTCCGTTTGTACCGTGTTAAAACTCGGGGGCGTAGTACTGATCCTTCTCCAGATACGCGATCTTCATGATCTCAATGTCGCGGACGAAGAGCTTGGTGCAGTAGGGGGAAAAGCCGAAGTGACCGTCCGTCAGGGGGTCGGGTCGATGTATTCGCAGACGAGCTCGCCGTCCACGACCATAAAGGTGTGTCCGTTAATGGCACCGACGCACATCTCGACCTCGCTGCCCGGCGTGTATACGTAGGAATTGGTAAGTGCCTTCATCCGTTCGTTGTCGTTGCGCTCAATGCCGCTTTTACCGTCGTACCAGCCGTTAAGACCGCAAACGTAAGCGCGCCCGAGCTTATTGATGTCGCGGATCCACTCGCCGCAGAAGATGCAGTTGACGTCACGCGTGGCGGGGAGGACGGTGCCCATGCGGCAGCGCATCATATAGCCGTCGGGGTACGCCTTGCGGGTAAGGAGGATGCCGCCGGCATTGCCGCGGTACTGACCGACAAGACAGTCACCCACCCTCTCCCATTCGCCGCGCATGACCTCAAAATGCTCCTGCCAATCGTCGCCGGGGGCCGAGCGGAAAACGGTTTCGCAGCGGTCGGTGACGATCTCTTTCCCGAGGAGGATAATATTCTTCATGCGGATGCTCCTTTGCCTTTTTCCTCAGTATAGCACATTCTCCCCCCATTTTACAAGCACCCCCACTTGGGAGACCGGATTTTTGGGGAGATTTTTTTGAATTTTTTTCTATACGTACTTGCATAACGGCTCAAAATGTGCTATGATTATCTCATCCTACAAAACGCCGCACGGTGCGGCCCGTATTTTAATTTTTTTTGGGAGGAATTTAGTCTTATGGCATTCAAGATCCAGGCTCTTGAGGAGCTGATGCAGACCGTCGAAAAACGCAATCCCGGTGAGCCCGAGTTTCATCAGGCCGTCCGTGAGGTGCTCGAATCGCTCGAGCCCGTCATCGAGCAGAGCCCCGAATATCTCGAGCGCGGCGTGCTTGAGATGATGGTCGAGCCCGAACGTATCATTAAGTTCCGCGTTCCGTGGGTGGACGACAGCGGCAAGGTGCAGGTCAACCGCGGCTACCGCATCCAGTTCAACGGCGCGATCGGCCCGTACAAGGGGGGGCTCCGTTTCCATCCCTCGGTCAACGAGAGCATTATCAAGTTTCTCGGCTTTGAGCAGACCTTCAAGAACTCGCTCACCGGCCTCCCGATGGGCGGTGTCAAGGGCGGC
>JAZNAD010000076.1:0-7188 GCA_045586345.1 Eubacteriales bacterium | reverse complement strand
CGTGGATATTCCTAATATATTATAGCACGCCGGGGGAAAAAATACCAGTATTTACTGTGAAAGTTTATTGACAATTCATAAAAAAATTATAAAAGAGAAGGTGACGACAAAGACTGAAAGGGAAGCACGGAGGAAAGACATCAACATCGTCCGCCATTGCCCAGAAATTCCGCAGAATACGGGCAATATTGCCCGCACCTGCGCCGCGACCGGCGCGGCACTGCATCTCATCAAGCCTCTCGGCTTCCGGATCGACGACAAAAAGCTCAAGCGTGCCGGGCTCGACTATTGGCATCACCTCGACATCACGGTCTATGAAAATGAGGGCGAGTTCTTCTCGAGCCACCCCGATGCTAAAATCTATTATTTTTCCACCAAGGCGCCGCGTGCCTATACCGAGGTGCAGTACCCCCACGAGGTCTTTCTGATGTTCGGCAGGGAAACGCGCGGTCTTCCTGAGGAGCTTTTGGCTGCCCACCCAGATGAAGCGGTGCGCATTCCAATGCTTCCCGGCCTTCGCAGTCTCAACCTCTCGAATTCGGTGGCGGTAGCCGTTTATGAGGCGCTCCGTCAGCGCGACTTCGCCTCGCTTCTTTCCGAGGGAGCTCCCACCACCTTCTCCTGGTGATCAAAAACCTTCTCCCCTGTAACATCTACATATCCGAGGCTGCGGATTGTCCGCGGCCTTTTCCTTTCGGAGGTGTTACAAAATGCAACAGCTAAAGCTATTACCCATTCTTCTCGGCGGCGATCTCAACTGCTACGGGATGGCTGCCGCCTTCCACGAGATCGGCGTCTCTCCGTCGGTCGCCCTCGGACGCTACCGCCTCGGTGTTACCGCCTACAGCCGCTTCGTGCATCAGGTGATCGACGACCGCATGGCAAGCACCGAGGGACGAATCTCGCTTATCCAAGAGGTCTTTGCCAAAAATCCCGAGTTCCGTCCGATCCTTATCGGCTGTACCGACGAATACGCCTCCTTCCTAATCCGCAACCGCCATCGCTTTGACGGGCGCTTCGTCATCCCTTCGCCACCGCCGTATACCGAAAAATATACCGACAAGGCGGTCTTCCAAAGTGAAGCCGTCAACCGCGGGATCCCTACACCGAAGAGCGTTGTCCTTCTTCCCGGTGACCCCATTCCTACTAGCATTCCCTTCCTATACCCGGCGGTCTTAAAGCCTTGTGTCAGCGAGGAATATTGGCACCATCCCTTCCCGGGGATGCGTAAGGTTTGGTTTCCGCGCGACCGCGCCGAGGCGGTCGCCATCCGTCAGAGGATCTATGACGCCGGGTATCGCGGAAGCGTTTTGCTTCAGGAAAGGATTCCCGTAAAGGATACCGACAACTACGTCCTGACTGTCTATTGTGACCGCTTTGCCCGTGTGCGCGCCGCCGTCTTCGGCCACGTCCTTCTCGAGGAGCACACGCCGCGTGGCCTCGGTAACCATGCTGCCATTCTGACAGAGCCCCTTCCTCCCGTGGTCGCGAAGCTCTGCGCACTTCTCGAGGATATCGGGTACCGTGGCTTTGCGAATTTTGACCTCCTTCGCCACCCCGAGGGGGGCGAGTATCTGGCTCTCGAGCTGAATCTGCGTCAAGGACGAAGCAACCACTATATGACTGCCGCAGGGTGCAACCCCGCCTCTTTCATCGTCCTTGATTATATTCTCGGCGAGGAGCTTCCCATGGCCCGATACTCCGAGGATATCCTCTGGCATACCCTGCCTCTCCCTCTGCTTCTTGATGCCATCGGGGATACCGCCCTCGTCGACCGCTGTCGCGCCCTTGCGGCGAGAGGACGTACCGTGTCAGCGCTCTGGCAGCGCGCCGATCTTAAGGGAAATCCGCTCCGCCGTCTCTTCCTTCTTGAGCACGAGCGTAGGCTCCGCCGACGCCTTCGTCGCGGAGGTGGCGGCGAATGAAGAAGCTTGGCATCCTCGGCGGCATGGGGCCGCTCGCCGGGGCATACTTCTATCTCCGCCTGACCGCGATCACCGATGCCCCTGGCGATGCCCTCCACCCCTCGGTCCTTATGATCAGCGATACCGCCGTGCCCGACCGCACCGCCCATTTGATGGGCAAGGGGCCATCTCCCCTCCCGGCACTTGCCGACGCCCTTGCGTTTCTTGAAGCGGGAGGAGCCGAGGTCGTGGCGATTCCCTGCAATACCGCCCACGCCTATCTCCCTGCACTCGCAGGGATGACAAGCGCGTGTCTTCTCGATATGCCGGATCTCGCGGTCGAGTACGCCGCATCCCTCGGTGTCACCTCCCTCGGCGTCCTTTCAACGCTCGGATGCCGACGTGCCGCTGTCTATGAGATCGCCTGCCGCCACCGCGGTATTGTCTGCCACACGCTGGATGATGCCTCAGCCAAAGCCGTCAATGCTCTCATCTACCGCCATAAAAATGGGGAAGCCGTCGGCGTCGAGGCCTACCTCCCTTATGTCGAGCATCTCCGCACGATGGGCGCCGAGACCGTCATTCTCGCCTGCACTGAGATCTCGCTCGCTTTCGGCGGCGAGGCCGTCCCGGGGACGGTGGATGCCCTGGAGATCCTCGCTCGCCGCGCGGTCACAGCGTGCGGCGCCCCTCTTAGAAAGGAGGTGGCAACACGTGCGGCTGAACGCGCTTATTTACGGTGAGAGCCTTGTGGCCTTTGGCGCCCCAACCGAAGCGCAGGAGGTCAGCCATCTCACCCGTACCTCGCGGGATGCCTCCCAAGGCTCGGTCTTTTTCTGTATTCGCGGTCGGCGTTATGACGGCCACACCTTCGCCCGTGATGCCTATGACCGCGGATGCCGTGTCTTCGTGGCTGAGGAGGGGCTGTCGCTTCCGCCCGATGCTACCGTGCTCCTCGTCCTTGATGTCCGCCGCGCGATGGCACGGATCGCGTCACGCTTTTACGGAGATCCCGCAAAAGCTCTGACTATCGTCGGCATCACGGGCACAAAGGGGAAGACCACCACAGCAAAAATGATCGTCGGTCTTCTTTCCGGCCTTGGGATCCCCTCGGCCTATATCGGCTCCTCGGGTGTCGCCTATAAGGACTTTTCTGTCCCCACCGAGAATACCACACCCGATAGCCTTGAGCTCCACGGCTGGCTGGATAAAATACGCAATGCCGGTAACCGCGTCGTTGTAATGGAGGTTTCCTCGCAGGCCCTCATTCAGGATCGCGTCCTCGGCATCCCTTTCTCAATAGGTGTCTTCACTAATCTCTCGCGCGATCACATCGGGGAGGGCGAGCACCGTAATATGCGCGAGTACCGCACCGCCAAGCTCTCCTTTTTTCGTGACTTCAAGCCTCGTGTGGCCATTCTTTTTGGGGAGGACCGTTTTTCCCGTCGGATCGCTAGGGGGATTCCACGAGGTCGGTGCTTCTATTACGGTAAACACAGAAAAAGCCTCCTTTTTGCTAAGGATCTATCCGAAATCAAGGGGAGGGATGCGTTTTATACCGACCTGACTCTTGTTTTTAGGGATGGAGAGGCGAGGACAAGACTCGCCTTCGCCGGAAAGCATTACGTCGATAACCTGCTTGCCGCCCTTCTTACCGCACAGGCGGTCGCCGGTTGTCGGATCAAGGAGCTTTTGCCGTATATCGACGGTCTTTCCGCCGCAGGGAGATGCGAGATCATTCCTACTGAGCGTGCGGCCACCTTCGTGATCGACTACGCGCATAACGGGGCCTCGTTGGCTGCCGCCCTTCGTGGGCTCCGTCCCTTTACCGAGGGGAGTCTTTACTGCTTGTTCGGTGCCGTCGGCGAGCGTAGCGAGTGTCGCCGTAAGGATATGGCGCGTGCCGCCGATCGCTATGCCGATTATGCCGTTATCACCGAGGATGACCCCGGGATCGAGGATCCCGCACACATCGCCGCCGAAATTCTTGCTGCCTTTCCCACGCCTCGAAAAGCCAAGGTCATCCTTGACCGACGTGAAGCCATCGAGTACCTTGTCAAAATAACGACACCGCGCGATGTCGTTCTCTTGGCAGGGAAGGGCGACGACCCCTTCCAGATCACCAAAAATGGGAAAATCCCTTTTTCGGAGGCCGAAATTCTTAAGGCGTTCCGCACCTTTCGCCCGACGTGAGAAACTTTTTCTTCTTTTTTCAAAAAACCACTTGACAAAAAGAAAGAAAGTCGCTATAATAACTCATGTCGCGAGAGTGGCGGAACTGGCAGACGCGCACGTTTGAGGGGCGTGTGGTTTATCCGTACGGGTTCAAGTCCCGTCTCTCGCACCAAAAGGAAAAGGGATGCATCGCATCCCTTTTTCTTTTGATTTTAAGAGCAAGAGGCGAGACAGACCTCGGCACAGCCTCGGTCTTCGCGCTAAAAAGCACCTCCGGAGCTTTTTTGCGCGACATTTCTCGCACCGAAAAGAAAGGGGCAAGTGGCGAAAGCTCACCCTTTCTTGCGCTTATTCGTCATCTGTTGGTGGTTGATTTATATACTTATTGCAAAGCGTCTTGATTTGCTCATCGAAGCATCCTATGATACAAAGCAGAAGCCCCATTGGTGCACCAATGAAGAAAAGTATATAACCGAAATCACTTTCGTATAAGATCGTTCCCATCAAAGCAAAAAGCAAAAATGCAAAACCAAGCAGCATTTTTTTCAAAGATTTCATCTACATTCACCTCCTTTCAAAAAAATAAAGGGAGCTTCCTAAATAGGCAACTCCCCAAAATACAAACAGTATCCCTACGTTGGCATTACCCAAATCAGGTCAGCGGTCAAAGGTTACACCTTCCTCTCAGCCTGTTTACAGGCTCCCGAATATTCAATTTTCTATATACAGTATATCAGAGCCCTCGCACAATGTCAAGCCATTTGCCTAAGCGAATTCTTGGGAAAAATACCCGCTTATTCCCCTATAAGCTGATTCACCGAACAGTACATCGTCACAAGCCCTGCACTGAGCAACGCCCCGCCGATGATGTCGGTGAGCCAATGCACGCCCGAAATCAGGCGTCCGATCACCATAAATGCAGTGAAAGCGGTGATCGTTGCGGTAACGCCAAGCATGACGCCCCGGTTCCTGATGCGTCCGTTCAGTTGGAGAATGGCCGTCGGCATTACGCACAGGGCAAGCATTGTCGTTGACGACGGGTAGGATGCCTCAAGCACCCCCTCAATCAGGATGGGTCTATAATTGACGACAACGATCTCGAAAAATACGTATACCGCCATTACCACAACGTAAAAGCCGCCGAGAACCAGGAGGCTGCGATCCACCTTCAGAAGGCTTTTTCGCTTGATCCACTGCCAAAGCCCGAGAAGGGCAAAGCCAAATACCACCGCAAACGGCACAAGCCCGAGCCAGTCCGTAAGATTATAGAGGGCCATGTGCACGCCCGTCAGCTCGTGAAATGCGGTATTAAAGCCGGCAAAGCCGACCTCCGACCCCAGGGGGCCCACCGCCGCGACACCGAGAAAGGAGATAAGTGCAGTCCAAAGGACAAAAGCTGCCAAAAGCCCTAAGGCGCAATACAACGTGATGCGACCCGTTTGCTTCATTTATGCTTCCTCGCTTTTTTTATTTGACTCCATTATACCGCCCATTACCAGAAATGTCAAGGAGGCTGCCGCTGTACCGCGGTATCCCTCGCCTTCGCGAAGCAATCGGCGGGGCTAACGCCGCGCGAGGCGGTCAAGGAATACACCCGGGCGTCACTTCCGATCACGGGGCCGCGATTCGGCACCGAACCGCATTCCAAGTCGGCGCCGTGGCCGGGGACTCACGACATTCCTTGACTTTTTACACACCGTGTGCTAAAATCTTTAAAAATGCAGGAGGTCGATGATACCGTGGAGCTGAATGTTGATTCTCTGAGGATACGGGAGCTCGTAGCCGAGGACAGAGCGCCCTTCCGTCGCTTCTTTTCCGAAATGGGGGAGGAGAGCCGCGCCTTTTTTAATGCAACGGGCCGCAATTCTCGCCTTGTTGAGGCATTCCTCGATGGCGAAAAGACCAACTGTAAATTCTGGGCCGCAGTCTCCGAGGGTAAAGACGGCACCGAAATTGCCGGCTATGTGTTCCTTTGGGATACCAATACGGGAGTTCCGTGGTTCGGGATCGCCGTGGCCGATTCCTGGCGCGGTCATCATCTTGGCCGTCGTCTTCTAGCTACAGCCGCTGAGTATTGCAGAGATAAGGGCTACGGAGGCATTCTCCTTGCCACCGCAAAGACAAATCTTAGGGCACAAGCGCTCTATGAAAGATGCGGCTTCCGCAGGATCGGATTTTATCATAACGGTGAGATCCTCTACCTTCTTCGCTTTGATAAATGAAGCAATCAGTGATAGCCCTGAGCGTTGTCGACCGATACTTAAGGACGGCAACGCTCTATTTCCCCTTTTTCTTTGAAAGCCTCCATACTGAAGGCTTTTTTCCTTGTTTAGGTTACGGGACTGACACAAGAAACGACGAAAAAACAAGTCAAAAAATGTGAAGAGTGCACAAAAAACATTTAATAAAATTCCTATAAAATCCAAATAAGTAAGAAAATAGAATATTTATGAGTGGTTAAAAAAAGGATGCTCGAACAATTTTGTATTGTTTTGTTTGCATTTTTTGTTTTTTTCACGATTAAAAATACAAAAAAGAATCTTACAGACTCATTTCATTGATTTAATACGCTAAAACTCAAGGCCGGAGAAAAATATAATATATTAATATTGAAGACAAAAAGCAAAGCAGACGTCTTTTGCAAACAATACTGTGCAGATTAGCCGGAGGATTTTGCCCGATTTGCAAACGGTTCGACACGAATTTTTGCCTTGGCTGATTTCTGGGGCGGATCACTTTTGCGGAGTGGAAAAAACTTCCGAGAGAAGCCGAAAATGATGCGAGGATTTTCGCAAAAATCCATTGACAACCAAAAGCATTTACGATATAATGAATTACAATAAGGGTTTTTGCGCTTTGTTGCAATGTTCGAGGCGCCGAACCGGGACAATATTACTTTAGATTGGAGAACGCCCATGAAGAAAGCAGTCACGTGCGCTCAGTGTGGAACGAAAATGCGCCCCGGCATCAAGTTCTGCTCTAAGTGCGGCTATCGGTTGAAGGATGACGAGGCGGAAGCACGCGCCGCGGCAGCCCAGGCCGAGGAGGCAGCTGCCAACTTTTTGACCGAGGAGGAGATTGCGACTCTGCGTGCCGCAGAGGAGGCTCC
>JAZNAD010000075.1:0-9099 GCA_045586345.1 Eubacteriales bacterium | reverse complement strand
GGCGGCGAGGAGATCGCTGCCCTTATCAAGGAGCACGACCTTGCGGGGCTTGTGGACGCCGCCGAGCAGCAATGCGGCCGTCTTTTCAACCGCACCGAGCTTTCGATCCTCATAGGCCTCTCCCAGGAGTTAGGTCTTGACGGTGCTTACATCCTGACCCTGCTCGCCTACTGTGACAGCCTCGGTGATGAGAAGAAGCCGCTGCGCTACGCCGAACGCGTGGCCTTCTGCCTCTCGGAGCACGGCATCGACACCATTGAGGCGCTCGAGGCCTATATCAAGGAGCAGGAGGCGCTTCATTCGGTCGAGGGCGGACTGCGTCGGATGTTCGGCATCGGCACGCGTAAGCTGACCGAGCGCGAGCAAGCCGCCTTCCTCCGCTGGACGCAGACCTACGCCTATGGCGAGGAGGTCATCGGCGCGGCCTACGACGTCACGGTAAATGCCACGGGCAAGCCCTCAGTGGCCTACGCCGATAAGATCTTAGCCCATTGGCACGAAAAGGGTGTCCGAACGGCCGATGAGGCCGAGGCTCTTCTTGCCTCCGAGCGGAGCGCGAAGAAGCCGCAACGCGCCGCTACCCCGAAGAAGAAGGAGACGGCCTCGAGCTTTGATGTCGGCGAGTTCTTCCGCCGTGCCGTTGAACGCAGCTACAAATCGACTAAGGAATGACTTTGAAAGGAGCACGCTATGGGGTATAATATTGAGAATTACCGTCGCGTCCGCACGATGCTGGAGGAGCGCCGCCTTGAGGCCGTCCGCACCGCGGATGTGCGGATGAACGAGATCCACAAGCGCTCACCCGAGATCGCCGAGATCGACCGCGCTCTCGCAACGACCGGAATGCAGCTGTTCGGCGAAGCCACGCGCGGCGGCCCTGACCTTGCCGAGCGAATCGCACGCGTCCGCGCCGAGCACGATACCCTCCGCGCCGCCCGTGCTGACCTTCTCTCATCGCTCGGTCTGCCTGCCGACTACACCGACCCCGCCTACACCTGTGCGCGCTGTCACGATACCGGCTTTGTCAGCGCTGTGATGTGCGATTGCATGAGGCGCGCCCTTATTACCGAGGGTATCCGCTCGTCGGGTCTCGGTGCCCTCATTAACCGTCAGACCTTCGAGAACTTTTCACTGAAGTACTATGATGGTGACACGACCGACTACGAGCGCGCGAGGTACGCCCTCGCCCGCGCCAAGGAATACGCCGACAGCTTCGGCCCCGATACCGGCAACCTGCTCCTGATGGGCCCAACAGGGCTTGGGAAGACCCACCTCTCTACCGCCATTGCGCGTACCGTCATCGAGCGCGGCTACGACGTCGTCTACGAGACGATGCAGAACGTGCTCTCGGACTTTGAGTACGACCGCTTCAAGAGCGGCTACGGCGAGACGGCCTCGCGCGCCGAGCGCTACCTCGCGTGCGAGCTCCTGATCCTTGACGATCTCGGCACCGAGCAGACCAACAGCTTTGTGGTCTCCTCGCTCTACCATCTTCTGAATACCCGCTTAAACCACGGCCGTCGCACCGTCATCAACACCAACCTCGGGGAAGAAGAATTAAAAGAGCGATACAGCGACCGCCTCACCAGCCGCCTTCTCGGCGAATACGAGATCCTGCTCTTTTCGGGGGATGACATCCGCATGCAAAAGCTGTGATAAAAAGAAGCACTCATCAGAGTGCTTCTTTTTTTAGGATACTCTGCTCTACGGCAGGGCCTCTTGCACGCTTTTGTTTTGGACAAGGCGGCAACTGCACCAAAGGACGTGCATATACATATATATGTAATAAACCGACAAGGAGGTTCCCGTTATGAAGATCTGTGCTGTCGGAGGCGACGCGCGCATTCCCTACGCCCTTGCCGCCCTTGAACGGGGCGGCCACGAGGTGAGCCACACGGCGTACGACACGCCGCTCTCGGCCGAGTTGCTCGGGGCGGCTGAGGCCGTCCTTCTCCCATATCCCGCCACGCGGGACGGCCTGACGCTGAACGCCCCCTCCTCCCCCCTGCCCCTTCCGCTATCCTCTCTTTTTCCGATGATTCCCGAGAGGGCTCCCGTGCTTGCCGGCCGCGTCACCGAGACACTTCGGGCAGCGGCGGGGGATCACCCCCTTTACGACTATGAGAAGGAGGAAGGCTTCCTCCAGAAAAACGCCTCCATCACGGCCGAGGGAGCCCTCTCACTCGCGATGCAGCGCCTCCCCTCACCGCTTTGCGACGTCCCCTGCCTTGTGCTCGGCTCGGGGCGCTTGGCCTCGGCCCTTGCCGACCTCCTTCTCGGTCTGCACGCCCCCGTGACCGTCGCCGCCCGGAATGCCGCTGCATCCCTCCCCGGGGGGCTCCGTCCTCTGGCGCTCACCGCACTCCCGGCCGAGCTTTCACGCTTTGACCTGATCCTGAACACCGTTCCCGTGCCTCTTCTTCCCTCACGTCTTCTTGCCCGCGCCGCAAAGGGGGCGCTCCTCATCGAGCTTTCCGCTGCCTCAGGCGTCATCGACAAGGACGCCTGCCACGAGGCCGGCGTCGAGCTGATCCAGGCCCCGGGGCTCCCCGGGCGGTACGCACCAAAGGGAGCGGGTGAAGCACTGGCCGAGGCGGTCAATACCATTTTAGTCAAGTAAAACCAAAATTCACTATGAGGTTCTTATGATCGCATACGCTTTCTGCGGCTCCTTCTGCACACTGTCGCATTCGCTGGCTGCTCTGCGCCGTCTGCGCGCCGACGGCTACGATGACATCCTCCCCATCGTGAGCGAGTCGGTGGCCGAGACCGACACGCGCTTCTGGCGCGCCGAAGAATTCTGCCGCACGGTCGAGGGGCTCTGCGGACGGAAGATCGTCCGCTCGATCGTTGAGGCCGAGCCCCTCGGGCCAAGCCTTCACGCCGATGCCCTCGTCATTGCCCCCTGCACCGGAAACACGCTCGCCAAGATGGCGCGTGCCATCACCGATACCACCGTCACGATGGCGGCCAAGGCGCACCTGCGCTCCGACCGCCCGACCCTGATCGCCCTTGCCTCAAACGACTCACTCTCGGCAGGCCTGCAAAACATCGCGACGCTCCTTATGCGCAAGAACGTCTACTTCGTTCCGATGCGCCAGGACGATCCCGAGCGCAAGCCGCATTCGCTGGTCGCCGACTTCACCCAGATCTCGGAATGCCTTGAGGACGCTCTCCGCGGCAAGCAGCGCCGTCCTCTGTTTTTGTAAAAAATCAACTTTTTTACGTTTCCTCTTGTAATCCACAGAAAAATGTTATAATAGAGGTGTCACACTAATAGAATACGAAAAAGCATCCTTATGGGCGTATTGTACCCTTTTGAAGGGAATACTGTATGTTTTGGTAGCATACCGTATCGCAAGATATTCCCTTCAACAAGGATGTTCTGTTAGTAAGACAAACGCATTGTGAAGCTGTTTTTATAAGAAAAAGGAGGCAATAGCCTCCTTTTTCTTTGTAAAGTTCTTTTTACTTATTAGGATCAATAAGCGGCATATAGGCGCGCATGTAGTCGATTCCCGAGCCAATGGTCGTGATCAGCATCGCCGTCATTGCCACATACGAGGGGATGGGCGGGAAGCCCTCGGGAGCGGCGTAGAGGATCACGGGCTCGAGGAGGATCAAGAGGATCGAAACGCACTGCGTAGCGGTCTTGACCTTGCCCCACCAGGAGGCCGCAACCACCTTGCCGGCGGAGGAGGCCACCACAAGGCGGAGCGAGGTAACGGCCAACTCACGGAGCATGATCGTGGCCGCCACGAAGACGAAGATCTTGGCGATATCGGGGCGCGATACGAGGATCGCAATGAGAGCGCCGAAGACCATGAACTTGTCGGCCAAGGGGTCGATGAACTTACCGAAATCGGTGATGAGATTGTATTTGCGTGCGATCTTGCCGTCCAGATGATCGGTGTATGCCGTCAGCCCGAAGATGGCCGCGGGGATGGCCGCAAGACCAAGGGTCTCCCAAAAGCCGGCCCCCTCGGGGATCTTCACAAAGATCACCGCCACCATAAACAGGGGCACGAGGAGAACACGCACGAGCGACAGGGTGTTGGGGAGGTTCAGCTTTTTCATCGTACTACCTCATTTCTTCTTCGGTAGAATAGCGCGGCCGACAAGGTCGTAATCCAGCGCCTCCTTGATCTTCACACGGTAGAATTCGCCGACAGTCAAGCGGCGGGGCGCCGCGAAATAGATCTTGCCGTCGACGTCGGGCGCGTCGGCCTCGCTGCGGCCGTAATGCGTCTCGGCCACAGGATCAAAGCCCTCGCAGAGCACGGTCAGAGTCTTACCGATCTTCTCGGTGTTCTTCGCCTCGGCGATCGGCAGCTGGGTCGCCATCACGGTGTCGTACCGATCCTGCTTCTCCTGCTCGTCGATCTGATCGGGGAAGGAGGCCGCCGGCGTATCCTCCTCGGGCGAATAGCAGAAGGCACCAAAGCGGTCAAAGCGCGCCTCCTTCACAAATTCACACAGCTCGGAGAATTCCTCCTCGGTCTCCCCCGGGAAGCCGACGATCACGGTCGTGCGGAGCGTGATATCGGGCACAGCGGCGCGCAGACGCGCGATCGCCTCACGAATGGTGGCGCTGTCGCCGTGGCGGTTCATCGCCGAAAGCACGCGGTCCGAGATGTGCTGGATCGGGATATCCATATACTTGACAAGGCGCGGATTGTCGCGCAGCTCGGCAATAAGGGAATCGGTGATCTTATCGGGATAGCAGTAGAGCAGGCGGATCCAAGGAATGCCCGTATTTTCGGTAATCGCGCGCACAAGGTCGGAAAGACGGTACTCGCCGTAAAGGTCAAGCCCGTAGCGTGTCGTATCCTGTGCGATCAGACATAGCTCCTTAACGCCCAGCGCCTCAAGCCCCTGCGCCTCCTTGACCAGCTCCTCGATCGGGCGACTGCGGAAGCCGCCGCGAATGAGCGGGATGGCGCAATAGGTGCACCGGTTGTCGCATCCCTCGGCGATCTTTAAGTACGCCATATGCTCGGGCGTCGTCAGAACACGGTCGCCGCCGAGGGGCGAGGTGTTCGGGTCGTCGAGGGCAGAAAAGCGCTCGCCGCGCTCGACCGCGCGGACGGCATCCACGATGCGGTCAAGACTGCCAACCCCCACGATGGCATCCACCTCGGGCAGCTCCCTGAGCACCTCCTCACGGTAGCGCTCGACCATACAGCCCGTGGCGATGATGCCGCGCAGGCTCTTGTTCTCCTTGAGCCAGGCAATGTCCAAAATGTTATCAATCGACTCCTGCTTTGCATCTCCGATAAAGCCGCAGGTATTTACGACCACAATGTCCGCCTCGGTCTCCTCGGGAGTGATCTCGTAACCCGCCGACATGAGCTTATGGAGCATCACCTCGGTATCCACAAGATTCTTCGAGCAGCCCAGCGAAACAAATCCGATCTTCGTCATGCTTACTCCTTAATAATATACTGTCTTCTATGTATCATCGTCAAGCCCGAGCGCCGAAAGGACCCCTCGCCAAAGGGAGGCCAGGAGGCCGCGCCGCTTTCCCTTGGTGGATCTTGGCTCTCTCCCGGCGATCGTCCGCTTCATCTCGTCCCGCGTTTTTCTGTATTCCTCGTTCCTTTTATCGTAGCGGCAGGCAAGCTCGACCTCGACCATCGCGTCGTGCATATGGCGGCACCCGAGGTGGGCAAGCCCCGAAAGATAGTGCCATTCGGCCTCGCGGCTCCCCATAGGTACGCGGGCCAGCTCGCCGAGAGCAGCAAAGTAGCTCTCCTCATTGATCATCTCGCGGACACGCCAATAGCCAACAAAGCCACGCGGGGCGTCCTGCCCCGTTTCCTCCCACACATTTTTCGGGCGGAAGCGTGCCTCGGCGGCGGTGCGCTCGGCCTCCTTACGGCGGTGGCGCTCTTCGGCGCGGTCGCGGCGAAACGTCGGCCCCCCGGTCGGTGCGGCAGTGGCAGTACTGCGCGGCGGTGGGGGTGGGGGAGGCGGTGCCGCATAGGCGGCAGGGCCACGGATGCCGCGCTCGCGGTCGGCCACGATCCTCTCGTAGGCCTCGTTGATCTCGCGCATCTTGCGGTTGGCAAGCTCGCCCTTCACGGGGTCGTCGGCAAAGTTATCGGGGTGATATTCCTTGGCGAGGGCGTGATACGCCTTCTTGACCTCGGCATCAGTCGCGGTATACGCTACGCCGAGGATCTTATAAGGATCCATTTCTTCACCCCCTCGATTTACATCTCCCTTCATTATATTCTATTTTCATGACAAAAGCAAGAGAAAAACTCGACTCTCGCGTGAAAGACCGCGAAAAAGATAAAAAGACGCGCTGCCCCTTGCATTTTTGGGGAAAGGGAGGTATAATAACAATGTAACAAGAAGAAGGAGCCGCGTATGACCTACGAAATGAAGCTGCCGGGCGTTGTGCGTCATTTGCCCATCTGCCCCGTGAACGATACCCTCTCGATCGGCGCCTTCGTCCTCTTTGGCGACGTTGAGCTGACCGAAAAATGTGCCGGGGCGCTGGCCGCCGTCGCACCGCCGCACGATGTGATGATCACCGCCGAATCGAAGGGCATCCCCCTCATCTGCTCGATGGCGCGCCTCCTTGGCGAAAACCGTTATATCCTCGCCCGCAAGGGACCGAAGCTGTATATGCGTGACGTGATCCGCTACGAGGTGCAGTCGATCACCACCGTCGCGCGTCAGGCCCTCTACCTCGACGGCTACGACGCCGAGTATATGAAGGGTAAGCGCGTCCTGATTGTTGATGACGTCATCAGCACGGGCGAGTCGCTCGCAGCGCTCCGCGGTCTTGTCGAGAGTGCGGGCGGCACTGTCGTCGGTCAGATGGCCGTCCTTGCCGAGGGCGACGCTATCGGCCGGGAGGATATTACCTACCTCGCCGAGCTGCCGCTGTTCCATCCCGACGGAACGCCCATGAAATAAGAAAACGCCCGCTTGGCGGGCGTTTTCTTATCTCTTTTTCATTTTCTTGAATTCCTTCATCGCGGTGGTGCTGCCGCCGTCACAAAGCACGTCCACACCGGCAAGATAGCCGTTGCGCTCGTCGGCCACGGTCGCCAGGGCGAAGCCAAGCTCCTCGGGGCGCCCCATTCTCTCCTCCGCCGTGAAGGGGATCAGCATCCCGCCGTCCTCCTTCTCAAGGTTGCCCATATCGGTGGCGATCAGCCCGGGGCTCAGCGACACAACGCGGATGCCGCGCTTGCCAAGCTCAAAGGCGCACTTCTTGGCATACCAGACGACAAAATTCTTGGAAAGCGCGTAGGCGAAGCCCTTGCGCTGGTATTCGCCCTTCGGAAGACTGCTCTTTTTTATGAGCTTCTTAAGGAAGAGTGCCTCGTCGGTCTCGGCGAGAGCATAGACCTTCTTATTGATAAGGAAGGAGGGGAGAACGTAGGCCGAGTTCGAGGACACGTCCACGATCACGCTCCCTGCGTTCATAACCTTGGAAAATTCCTGATTTACGTAGACGGTGCCGAGCGCGTTGATGCGCAGAATGCTCTCCTGCGTTCCCTTCATCGCGGGCGAAACACCCGCCGAATTGATGACGTTCTTGACCTCGCCGAGCGATGCGGCAAAGGCCGCAAGCTCCTGCACGCTCTCACGGCTCGAGGTATCGCACGCCTTGGCATAGGCGGTAAAGCCGAGTGCCTTCAGCTGCTCGACCGCCCCCTCAAGCTTTGCAACGGTTCTCCCCGAGAGCACGATGATCTTATCCTTGGGCATCAGCTTGGCGGCCTCAAGACCCATACCGCTGCCACCGCCCGTAATGACGCATACGCTTGCCATAGAAGTTCTCCTTATCTGTCTTTTTCAATCATTATAACCGACGCCCGGTCGCTTGTCAACGAAAAGTCGGAAAAAAGATCGGGAAGCAACCACTCCCGACAAAGCGGACGCTCCACTCTTGACAAATTCCCCTTGACATTGCAACGTTTTTCAGTATAATAAAAGGTATCAAATTATAAGGAGAATCGTTATGGGAAGACTGGAAGGTAAGGTCGCTATCATCACGGGCGGGAACTCGGGCGTGGGTGCCGCGACCGCCGAGCTGTTTGCCAAGGAGGGTGCCAAGGTCGTCATTACGGCGCGCCGCGTCCCTCAGCTGGAGGAGGTCGCCGCAAGGATCCGCGAAGCGGGCGGTGAGGTTCTCCCTGTTCCGTGCGATGTTTCGAAGGTCGAGGAGGTCGAGGTGATGGTCGCAAAGGCTGTCGAAGCCTTCGGCCGCGTTGATGTTCTCGTCAACAATGCCGGCGTGCTGGAGGAGGGTCTAAAGCCGATCGACTGCTTCCTTGAGGAGGATCTTGAGCGCGTCCTCGCCATCAATACCAAGGGCTGTCTCTACTGCACGAGAGCCGTCCTTACCGAAATGATGAAGACAGGGCAGGGCTCGATCATCAACCTTGACTCGGTCGCCGGTGCCTTTGGCACGGGCGGTGCCGCCTATGTCACCTCGAAGGCCGCCGTCATCGGTATCACGAAGCATACCGCGATGCGCTTCACGGGAACGGGCATCCGTTGCAACTCGGTCAACCCGAGCACGATCATCACCCCGATGACCATGACGACCGATCCCGCAAGCCTCAACCCCAATATGATGGGGCAGATGCAGAAGCACATGAACCTCTCGGTCTCGCCCTGCATGCCCGCCGACGTTGCGAACGTCCTCCTCTTCCTTGCGAGTGACGAATCGCGCGCCATCACGGGTCAGGTGCTCGTCACCGACTTCGGTGCCACGCTCTGAGCAAGAAAGAAAAAGAACCGCCCGGCGGTTCTTTTTTTGCGTATTATGGATTTCATCGCTGATTTGAATGAGAAGGCAAACTAACGAATACCGCGTCATTCCGAGGAGCATAGCGAAGAGAATTTAAGCTATATGATTGCCAGTGGCAATCATTCCATAAAATACGCGACGTGGGAATCTCCTGTGATTATGTTGCAACGCACTATCGATGGAGGAGATTGCCACGCCAGCCTGCGGACTGGCTCGCAATGACAGTGGCTGTCGGTGGCTGGTTGCGTC
The DNA here is from genome assembly GCA_045586345.1 of Eubacteriales bacterium. Classification (GTDB taxonomy): domain Bacteria; phylum Bacillota; class Clostridia; order Oscillospirales; family CAG-272; genus UBA1740. The sequence continues at coordinate 71 of JAZNAD010000075.1, read as the reverse complement.
AGTTCAAACAGAGAGATAAACTGTAATTTGAACCACAAAGAAAAAGCAAAGTCGGAGGCCAAGCGGGCTTA
>JAZNAD010000074.1:0-3882 GCA_045586345.1 Eubacteriales bacterium | reverse complement strand
CCCTGCCGCGACCGCCGCCCCCGCCCTTGCCGACGGGCTCTCCCCCCTCGGCCGTGCGATCGCCAAGGGCCTCCGCCGCGAGGCCGTCACCCTGACCGAGGAGCTGCTCGCGACCGTCGCACCGCTCGATGTCATCCGCGGCGAGATCGTGCCCGCCCTCGATACCGTCGGCCGCGCCTTTGAGAGTGGCCGCCTCTACCTGCCCGCCCTCCTCGTCGCCGCCGAGGCGGCCTCCGCCTCCTTCGACTGCATCAAGGCGGCGCTCACCGCCGGAGGGATGCCCCCTGCCGAGCGCGGCCCCTTCGTGCTTGCCACCGTCCGCGGCGATATCCACGACATCGGCAAGAACATCCTGCGGCTCCTCCTCGAGAGCTACGGCTTCCGCGTCATCGACCTTGGCCGTGACGTCACCCCCGAGGCGATCGTCACCGCCGTCCTCGAGAGCCGCGCCCCCCTCTGCGGTCTTTCGGCCCTGATGACCACCACCGTCCCTGCCATGGCCGAGCCCGTCGCCCTCCTCCGTGAGCGCGCCCCCTTCTGCCGCAGCGTCGTCGGCGGTGCCGTCCTGACCCCCGAGGCCGCCGCCACGATGGGCGCCGATCACTACGCCCCCGATGCTATGGACGGTGTCCGCTACGCCGAGGAGATTTGCAAGTAAAACTTTACAAAAAAAGAAAAAGCGTACCGCAAGGTACGCTTTTTTACTGTTATTTCTCGAATTCTGCCGCCACATCCCGTAGGAGCTTGCGGATCGGCAGATGCTGGGGGCAGGCCGCCTCGCACGCGCCACAGCCGATGCAATCGGAGGCGGCACCGCCGCCCTGCGTGCGGATCTTGTAGTAGTAGGACGAGTTCCAGCTCTTGTAGGCGCGTCTTGAATTGAGGCAGGCAAAGAGCGCCGGGATCTCGATGCCGCGCGGGCACCGCTCCATGCAGTAGCGGCAATCGGTGCAGGGGATCGTATCCCCCTCGCGCAGGATCGCCGTCACCTTGGCGATCGCCTCGCGCTCACGCGCCGAAAGAGGCGCCGCCTCCTTCATAAAGGAGACGTTCTCCTTCACCATCGCAAGGTCGCCCATGCCCGAGAGCACCATAAAGACCCCGGGGAAGCCGGCGGCAAAGCGGAGGGCATAGGAGGCGCTTGACCCACCGCCGAGAGCGTCAAGGATGCCCTGCGCCCTCGGGGGGAGCTTGGCCAGCGCCCCACCCTTGACCGGCTCCATCACAAGGATCGGCTTATCGAAGCGGCGGCAGACCTCGTAGACCCTCCGCGCCTCGACGACAGGATCCTCGAAGTCGAGGTAATTGAATTGGATCTGCACGACCTCGACCTCGGGGTGCTCGGTGAGGATGCGCTCGAGCAGCTCGGCGCGATCGTGGAAGGAGATGCCGAGGTGTCGGATCCTCCCCTCCGCCTTCAGCTCGGCGGCGATCTCGTAGGCGCGGCACCGCGTGAATTTCTCGTAAAGCGCGCTGTCCTGCGCGTGCATCAGGTAGAAGTCAAGATAATCGACCCCGAGGATCTCGAGCTGTCGCGCAAAGAGCGGGCGGATCTCCGCCTCGGTCTCGAAATGATAGGTCGAGAGCTTGTCGGTCAGGATATAGCGGTCGCGCGGATAGCGCTGTGTCAGGCAGTCGCAAAGGGCGCGCTCGCTCTCGCCGCCGAGGTACCCGTGCGCCGTATCGAAGTAGTTGAAGCCGGCCGCGAGGAATTCGTCCACCATCGCCGAGAAGGCGGCACGGTCGACCGTCTTATCGGCAAGGAGGGGCAGGCGCATACAGCCAAAGCCGAAGCGCCCCTTGATGTCGGGGAAGGGCATAGGGGGGTCTCCTTTTTGTTTCTTGTCTTCATTATACCGCTGTGTCGGGGGAAAAGCAAGAGAAAATAGAAATGACCCTTGGCTGCTCCGTGGCTTGCAACCAAGGGTCATTTCTGCTCACTCTTGATATCTAACATCGTTCTTAATCCTCTCTTTCGTCAGATCCCTTTTGCTGTTCGATCATGACCGGCACCTACATTACATTCTTAAGGAGAATAGCCTTCGTGCCTCGGTATCGTCCTACAAAAGGTGTGCATCGGTAACACTCAGTGAGGGAAGGGGGCCGTCTTGCTACACATCGCCAACGCGCACTTTATCTTCACGCATTGATTGTGGTATACAGCGGGTACTCTTCACAGGGAACGTTCATTCGGCTCATTGCGGAGTCTCATCGCGACTACGTCGTTTAGGCGTTTGTGTTCATTGGTCGCGGAATTTCTCTGACACGTTGAGGCGTCGGCGTCCCGTCCTGAGTGCTTCTTGTTTTCTTAGCCCATTGGTCTATCTCCTTTCTACGTCTTTAGTATAGCATGGATTTCTCCCAAAAACAAGTGGCAAATTGTCAGAAATACACAATAAAAATTTATTCAAAACGAAGAAATTGTGTAAAATGCCCACGAACCCCTTTACAACACGCAAGGACTGTGGTATAATGAATATGTTGTTTGAGAAAAACGGCAGGCCACGGCCTGCCGTTTTTTATGTATCGCTTGCCTCCAGCGCCTCGGCGGCACGCTTCAGCATATCGCGGATCGGGAGGTGGTAGGGGCAGCGTCCTTCGCACGCCCCACACCCGATGCAATCGGCAGGTGTCGCCGTCAGCTGGGAATAGCGCATCCTCGCCCAGTCCCCGAGCCCGTATCGGGTCAGATATCCTTCAAAAAGGAAGATCGCCGGGATATTGATCCCCGCCGCGCAGGGAGCGCAGTAATTGCAGCGGCGGCAAAAGCTCTCGCCAAGCAGGGCGCGGGTCGCGGCCACCGCCGTCAGCTCCTCCTCGGTCAGGGGGGAGGTATCGGCGATCGCCGCCACGTTCTGCGTGACCTCCTCGCCGTCCGCCATACCGGGGATCACCACCGTAACGGCGGGATTCGACGCCAGGAAGCGGAGCGCGACCGTGGCCTCCTCGATGGCACCCCCCGCCAGGGGCTTCATGGCGATAAAGCCGATGCCGCGCTCGGCGCACTGCGCGATCAGCCCGTCGCCCTGCGTCTCAACGATGTTGTAGGGGAACATGACCGTCTCGACCCACGGGAGCGTGAGCGCCTCGCAGAAGAGCTCGGCCGAATGCAGGGTAATGCCGATATGCCCGATCCTGCCGGCCGCCTTCGCCTCAAGGAGGGCCTCGAGGGCGCCGCCCGGCGACGTGACGGTCACAAGATCCTTGGCACTCGGATTATGGACCTGATAGAGGTCAATGTAGTCGGTGCGGAGCAGCGCAAGGCTTGTCTCGATGTCCTTCGCCATCGCCTCCCTTGTGCGCGCCATGCTCTTGGTGGCCAGCACAAAGCGGTCGCGGACGCCCTCCAGCGCATACCCGAGGTACTCCTCGCTCACCGTGTAGGCCCGCGCCGTATCAATGAAGGTGACCCCCTCCTCGATCAGCCGCCCGACGACCCGCCGCGTGCCCTCGGCATCGATCCTCTGGATCGGGATCCCCCCGAGCCCCAGCCGCGATACGGTCAGCCCGGTCCTCCCCAAGGCTCTGTATTCCATGTGCACCCCTCCCCCTTTTCTTTCATCCTATAGTATACCACACCCGCATCCGCTTGTCTACGGGGCAAAAAGAAAAGGACCGCCGGGCGGTCCTTTTCTTTTTTGCATCAGCTCACAGACTCAGAATATACCGGCCGTAGGCATCCGCGGCCTTCATCGCGGCGACCACCGTCTCGGCCGTCACCTCGAAGGGCATGTTGTGGATGGTCTCACCGGGGACCGTCGCGGCCTCGGCGACGGCCAGGAGCTTCTCGTCGGTGACCTCGGTAACACCGAGCTCGCCAAGCGTCACGGGGAGCCCCACCTCAATGCAGAAGCCGACGATCTCGTCAAGCTCCTCGGTGGG
>JAZNAD010000073.1:0-7776 GCA_045586345.1 Eubacteriales bacterium | reverse complement strand
AGGCAAGTTTATGTGGATACCAGGCGCATAAACCTGCCTGTTTTTTGCTTTATTTCTCCGCAAGTGGTCAAACATGTGGTCAAAGGCGAAAAATGGGCTTGTTCAACCCTGAAAGAAGGGAAGAACAAGCCCATTATGATTATCACGAAAACGCGAGATTTCAAGAGATTTAGCGAGGAAATAAAAGAAAATCGGAGGTTCGATTGAACCTCCGATTTTGGTCTGAGTGACAAGACTTGAACTTGCGGCCTCTACCACCCCAAGGTAGCGCGCTACCAACTGCGCCACACCCAGATTTCTCGCAAAGCGTACATAGTATAGCATAAGTTCTCGGGAAAGTCAAGGGCTTTTTGCGTTTTTTGGCATCTTTTTTTCATTTCTGCGTTTCCCGGGGGAACTTCGGCCGGAAGCGAGGCAACGACGGCTTGCGCCGGGAGAAAAGCCGGACGCAAAATCCCCGTTTTCTCAGCGAAAAAGGCATTTTGCAATTGGAAATGTGAAAGGGCGTATAATGGGGTGACGGCAGGGGCTCTGCGCGGTCTTGGGAAAAGCATGCGTATATCACGATCGCCACGCAGATTGGCGCACGGCGGCTATGTCGTTTCATTATGTTTAATATTTTTTCTCAGCTTTTCCTTGTATTTTTTCGTCTTTTGTGATACAATAGGAGCGTCGGTCGGTATGACCGGCGCTCCTTTTTTGCTCGTTGTGAGTAACGCGTGAGCCTTGCACGATACACATCCAGAGAACACCGTGCAAACGCAAACAATACTTTGCGATCTAACGAGCGCAGCAACGCTTCGTCCGATGGCTCATTTCCGATCGACGGGGGCAAAATCACTCTTTCATTAGGAGGCTTACCATGGCACAGAACAAGGACAAATTCTACATCACCACCGCGATCGCGTACTCTTCGCGCAAGCCGCACTTCGGCAACACCTATGAGGTCATCATGACCGATGCCGTGGCGCGCTTCCAGCGTCAGATGGGGCGTGACGTCTTCTTCCTCACGGGGACGGACGAGCATGGCCAGAAGATCGAGAACCTCGCCGCCGAGGCCGGCATCTCGCCCCAGGCGTACGTTGATGGTGTGTCGGGCGAGATCCGCCGCATCTGGGATCTGATGGGCGCAAGCTACGATAAATTCATCCGTACGACCGACGATTACCACGTGCGCTCGGTCGAGAACATCTTCAAGAAGCTCTACGACAAGGGCGATATCTACAAGGGCTATTACGAGGGCTGGTATTGCACGCCCTGTGAGTCCTTCTTTACCGACACGCAAGCCGAGGGCGGCATCTGCCCCGACTGCGGCCGTCCCGTGGAAAAAACGCGCGAGGAAGCCTACTTCTTCCGTATGAGCAACTACGCCGACCGCCTGATGGCGTACATCGACGAGCACGTCGAGTTCATCGAGCCCGAGGGCCGCAAGAAGGAGATGCTCAACAACTTCTTGAAGGCGGGGCTCCAGGACCTCTGCGTCTCGCGCTCCTCCTTCAAATGGGGCGTTCCCGTGCCCTTTGACACGCGCCACGTCATCTACGTTTGGATCGACGCGCTCTCGAACTACATCACCGCCCTCGGCTATGACCCCGCCAACGAGCGCCAGCCCGAGCTCTTCCGGAAGTATTGGCCCGCCGAGGTCCACGTGATCGGCAAGGACATCCTCCGCTTCCACACCATTTACTGGCCGATCCTTTTGATGGCGCTGGATCTTCCCCTGCCGAAGAAGGTCTTCGGTCATCCGTGGTTCAATTCGGGGACCGATAAGATGTCCAAGTCGCGCGGCAACGTGATCTATGCCGACGAGCTCGCCGAGGACTTCGGCGTTGACGGCGTGCGCTATTTCGCGCTCTCCGAGATGCCCTACGCCGCCGACGGCAGCATCACCTACGAGAACGTCATTAACCGCTACAATACCGACCTTGCCAACAACCTTGGCAACCTCGTCAACCGTACGCACGCGATGACGAAGAAGTACTTTGACGGCGTTGTCCCCGCCCCGACGGCTAAGGACTCCCTGGACGACGAACTCACGTCCGCCGTTAGCGAAGCCGTCACCAAATCGCGCGAGCTGATGCAGTCCTTCCATATCGCCGACGCTCTGGATGCCATCTTCTCGATGCTCCGCCGCGCCAACAAGTATATCGACGAGACCATGCCCTGGGCGCTGGCCAAGGACCCCGACAAGCGCGAGCGCCTCGGGACCGTCCTCTATAACCTCCTTGAGACCATCCGCACGGCAGCCGTCCTTCTTACGCCGCATATCCCGACGACGGCAGAGAAGATCTTTGCCCAGCTCGGCACCGAGGCGACCGCGTACGAGACGGTAACCGCCTTCGGCGCGCTTCTTTCCGGGAAGCCTCTCGGCGAGGCGGCCCCCCTCTTCGCCCGTATCGACGAGGCCGCCTTCTTCAAGAAGCTGGAGGAGCGCGAGGCCGCCAAGGCCGCCCCTGTGGCCGAGGAGCCGGCCCCCGAGGTCGAGCATGAGGCCGAGATCGAGATCGACACCTTTGCCGCGGTTGAGCTCCGCTCGGCCAAGGTCCTCGCCTGCGAGCCCGTGCCGAAGGCCAAAAAGCTCTTAAAACTCCAGGTCGATCTCGGCTACGAAACGCGCCAGATCGTCTCGGGCATTGCGAAATTCTATAAGCCCGAGGATCTTACCGGTAAGACGGTCGTCGTGGTCGCGAACCTCGCGCCCGCCACCCTCTGCGGTGTTGAGAGCCGCGGGATGCTCCTCGCCTCGGGTGAGGAGGACGTCCGCGTGGTCTTCCTCGATCCTGCCGTCAAGCCCGGAGAACGGATCCATTGATGCGCCTCTTCGATACCCACGCCCACTATTGGGATCCCCGTTTTTGCGACGAGCTCGGCACTGCCGAGCTCGATGCGCTTCTTACGGAGTTGCTTTCGAGGCCCGTACCGCACATCGTCAACGTGGCGACCGACCCCCGATCGGCGCGCCTTGCGATCGCGATGGCCGGCCGCTACGAGGGCATGCTGACCGCCCTTGGGATCCATCCGAACGATGGGCAGGCACTCTCCGACCCCGAGGTGGCACTTCGCGAGATCGAGACATTGCTTTCTGACCCCGCCTCGCGCGCCGTAGCCCTTGGCGAGATTGGCCTTGACTACCATTACGATGACACCGATAAGGATAAGCAGAAGAACCTCTTTCGCGCGCAGATGCAGATGGCCGAGCGTCTTTCACTCCCCGTGGTGATCCACGACCGCGATGCCCACGGCGACTGCTTTGATATTGTGTGCGAGTTCCCAAAGGTTCACGGCATCTTCCATAGCTATTCGGGGAGCGCCGAGATGGCGCGCGAGCTCGTGAAGCGCGGTTATTACATCTCCTTTTCGGGCACCGTGAGCTTCAAGAACGCCGCGCGTGTCCGCGAGGCGGCGTTCACGGTGTCGCGCGATCACCTCCTGATCGAGACCGATTGCCCTTACCTTGCCCCCCACCCTTACCGCGGTAAGCTCAACCATTCGGGCTATCTCACCTTCACGAACGAGGCTCTGGCGGACGCTATCGGCCTCTCCCCCGAGGAGTGCGCCGACCTCACCTTCCGGAACGCTTGCCGGGTGTTCGGACTCTAAGAAAAAAGGATAACGAAGCGATCGTTATCCTTTTTTTGCTGTAAAGTTTTGTTATCAAATTTGACAAAACGCGTGGGGTGTTGATCACCGCCCTCTTTTCTTGGCTGCGAATGCGGCAAAGGAAAAGGCGAGGATCGCAAGAAGAAAGGGGATGCCGAACAAGAGCCCTACGCTCCATGGTGCGCTGTTGCCGGGGGCATAGCGGAGAAGAGTGCAGTGATAGGTCACGACAATGCACATACAGTTTGTCAATGCTACGGCAAGCGCCGCGAAGATCGTCGATAGCTTTTTCATAGAAGCCTCCTACCTATACTTTGTGCTTTTTATGAGCATGATAGCCCCGAGCACCGCAAACAGCGCCGAGAGAAACAGGGCTATGCAGGTACCGTCGATCACGATGACCGAGGACCCGGCGATCCTATCGGCGGTTCCCGAGCCAAATACCGCGATGGCGCCAAAGACGATGAGAGCCGCGCACCCCAGGAGGGCAATCACAAGCCCCACAATGCCGAGCAGCCTTCGGTTTTCGCTGTTCTTTCCTTGGTGGGCTACATCCGACGGGTCATCCATTGTTTCTTTTAAAAGGTAGTCAACACTGACACCGAAGAGCTTGCTATATTTTTGCAGCATTCCGGCATCGGGGGTCGTTGTTCCGTTTTCCCATTTGGAAATGACCTGCCGCGAGCAATTCAAGCGTTCGGCAAGCTCCTCCTGAGACAATCCTTGCTTGCGGCGCAAGCGATACAGCTTTTCCGATAGCGACATACGTACCTCCTTCCACCACAAGTATACCAATGCTGCTTGATATTGTATATACACGACCGTAGGCAATTTCGCTACAAGCGTTATCACCCGACGGTTGATGTACCGAACGCCGTTTCTTTTGATGATAGTATTATATCAAAAATACGAATAGAATTCAAGCGGTCCGGCGAAGAGAAAAGCTCGGCGCTTTTTACGTCGAGCTTCTTTCTGTGTATTCATGCTGGGCTTTTAGTTAACGGTTCCTCATTGCTCTTTTTCTTTTTTGCGGCGTGAGGTCTTCGGCTTGCCCCGCTTTTTCTCCCTGCTTGCCAAGACCCGTCCCTCGGGCGTGATGCGCTCCCATATCGCCTCGTAATAGAGGCGGCGCCCACGGTGCGAGAGGATGACCTCGCGCTTCACCTTGATTCCCTCGGCGAGCGGAGAACAGACGGCGGTAAGCTCGAGGCGATACGGTCGATGGGTAAAGCGGCGGCGCGGGTCGCTTGATGCCTCATAGCGTGCCTTGGCACGCGGAAAGAGAAGAGTACGTCCAATTTCAAGTGCTCCCGCTGCCATGCGGTCATAAAAGGCATTGACCGCCGCCGCCCCCCGCTCTTCGCCCTCGGCATGGGGGAGACGGATAGTCACCTCGGCATGCACCACGCCCCCCTCGGCGAAGGTCTCGACCTTCCGCGCTTTTGCCGTGATCTCCATTGGCGCTCCTCCTTTTTTATACCATTGTATGCGGAGGAAGAGAAGAAAAGAACCGGACAAACCGCCAAGCATGGTAGAAACGATTATATAATCGGTTTTGGCTTGGAAGTCGTTGAAAAATAAGGAAAAAACAGAAAAACACGAAAAAGCGACAATAAAAAATTCTGAAAATTTTCAAAAATCCAAAAAATGCGATGATGATGCCACCTTTTTAATGAAAACAAGAAAAAACCGCCGTTTTGGCGGTTTTTTCTTGTGCGATTTCTTTATTATTCGCAGGCGGCGAGGTAGGCCTCCTGCTCGGGGGAGAGGGTGTCGATCGCAAGTCCCATGCCGCAAAGCTTGCGCGCGGCGACCTCACGGTCGATCTCGGCGGGGACACGGTAGACGCGCGGCGCGAGCGTCTCCTTATTGAGGAGCAAAAACTCAAGGCTCTTCGCCTGGATGGCGAAGCTCATATCCATGATCTCGGCCGGGTGGCCGTTGCCGGCAGCGAGATTCACAAGGCGCCCCTCGGCCAGGAGATTGAGGGTGCGGCCGTCGGGCATCTCGTAGCCCATGATGTTCGGCTTGCGCTCATACACGCGCGTGGCGGCCGCCTCGAGTGCGACCTTGTCGATCTCTACATCAAAGTGCCCGGCATTCGAGAGGAGGACACCGTCCTTCATCACGGTAAAGTGCTCGGCGCGAATGACATCGCGGCAGCCGGTCAGCGTGATGAAGAGATCACCGCGCGGCGCGGCCTCCTCCATCGGGCAGACGTCAAAGCCGTCCATGGCCGCCTCGATGGCCTTGACGGGATCGATCTCGGTCACAATGACCTTGGCACCGAGTCCCTTGGCGCGCATCGCGGCGCCCTTACCGCACCAGCCGTAGCCGGCGATAACGACGGTCTTGCCCGCAATGATAAGATTGGTGGTGTTCATAATGCCATCGAAGGTCGATTGGCCTGTGCCGTAGCGGTTGTCGAAAAGGTGCTTGCAGTCGGCATCGTTGACGTCCACCATCGGGAAGCGCAGTCCGCCCTGCGCCTCACGTGCCAAGAGGCGGTGGATGCCCGTGGTGGTCCCCTCGGCCCCGCCGAACAGACAGTCGCCATAGGCCACGGCCTTCCCGTGGAGGAGCGAGGTGAGGTCGCCCCCGTCATCGATCATCAGATGCGGATGCGAGGCGAGAACGGCGAGCAGATGCGCCTCGTATTCCTCGGCACTGACCCCGTGCCGCGCAAAGACGTGAACACCGCGCTCGGCAAGGGCCGCCGCCACGTCATCCTGCGTTGAAAGCGGATTGCAGCCGGTGGCATAGACCTCGGCGCCTCCGGCCGCCAACACGGTGGCGAGATAGGCGGTCTTCGCCTCGAGGTGGATCGACATGGCAATACGGAGACCGCGGAAGGGCTGTGCCTCCTTGAACTCCTCGGCAATGCCGGAAAGGACAGGCATATAGGCGCTGACCCAGTCGATCTTTTTGTGCCCGCTCGGTGCGAGCGAGGGATCCTTGATGTCCATAAAAAAGCCTCTTTCCGCCACACCCTATGAGGAATGCGGCATATATGTAAGGTGTTGTTTACAATGGCGTGTGGCACAAACCGGCCCTTTGCATACAATGGGAAGGTAGAAGGGAGAGTGCTTATGCTGGTAACAGGAGACTACAACCGTGAACGGGCACGGGCCTACGCCGAGCGGTGGGCCTTTGATCGCAATCCCCTCTTTGCCGATTATACGGGCATTGGGGGGAACTGCACCAATTTTGTGTCGCAGTGTGTCTATGCAGGCAGCTGCCGTATGAATTTCACTCCCGTCTTCGGGTGGTACTATATCGACTCGAATGACAGGACGGCCTCCTTCACGGGAGTGCGGTATTTTTACAATTTTCTGATAGGGAACGAGGGGGTCGGCCCCTTCGCTACCGAGTCGGATGCCGACGGGATGGAGATCGGTGACGTCATCCAGCTCGGGCGCGAGGCGGATGGGTACTATCACACCCTGCTGGTCGTCGGGCGTGATGGGGACGGCGGCCTCCTTGTGGCGGCGCAGTCGGACGATGCCTTTGATCGGCCCCTTGCCACCTACACGTATGAGTTTGCGCGCTTCCTCCATATTGTGGGGGTACGCTTGTCGGTCGGGGGGATCGGCGATTGCTACGCTCCCCTCCTTGCGGGAGAGGAGCTGAAGATCGAGGGGAGCGGCACGTATATGCCGGGCGAGGTGCCGCCGGTCACAGAGTGAGCTCGTAAAGGGCGAGCAGCTCCTCCTCGAGCGCCTCGCGCTCACGGTCAAGCTCGGCGGCGCGCAGGTAGTCGCTGGCGGCCTCGCCGAAGAGCTCTTCCTTGATGGCCTCCAGCCGCGCCTCGATCTCGGGGACACGGCGCTTGGCGGCCTCAAGACGCCGCTCGTCACTCCGCTTCTTGGCGGCCTCGCGCTTTCTCTGCTCGTAATCCTCGCGGCGCGCCTCCTTTCCTTCCTCAGGCGGTCGCTCGGTCGGTGCCTCGCTCTTGCGGAGGGCACGGAGGGTAAGATAGGTCGCGTACGGATTTTCGCTTTCGCCAAGCGGATAGTCGCGCGCACCGTCGGGCGAGAGCTCAAGGATGCGCGTGGCCACGCGGTCGATAAAATAGCGGTCGTGCGATACGGCGAGGATCGTGCCGGGGAAGTCGTCAAGCGCGGCCTCAAGAGCCTCGCGCGAGGCAATGTCGAGGTGGTTGGTGGGCTCGTCAAG
>JAZNAD010000072.1:0-16557 GCA_045586345.1 Eubacteriales bacterium | reverse complement strand
GCCTCGGGGAGGATGTACTGATCGAGGGGAACGTCCGCAACGGTGAAGCCGGTCGCTACCGGGGGATGGGCGTGAACGACGGCGCCGACGTCGGGGCGCTTCTGGTACACGCGCATATGCATCTTAATTTCACTCGAGGGGTTGAGCGTACCCTCAAGCTTCTTGCCCTGGGCGTCAACCTTGATGATCATATCGGGGGTGAGGGCACCCTTCGATACGCCGGTGGGGGTGCAGTAGTACTCGTTGTCGTTGACCTTCACGGAGATGTTACCGTCGTTGGCGGCAACAAAGCCGGCGGCGTAAAGCTTGTGACCGACCTCGCAGATCTGTTTCTTGATTTCGTAGGGAGACATCATGGTGATTTATATCCTTTCTTATTTTTCTACAAGACGCTTGGTATCAAGGGCGATCATATATTCCTCGTTGGTGGGGATCACGAAGGTCTTGACACGGGCGCCCTTGGCGCTGATGTCAAGCTCGGTGCCGCGGGGACCGTTCATGTTCACGTCCTCGTTGACGGCGATGCCGAGGTAGTCCATATCGGCGCAAACGAGAGCGCGAAGGGCGCGGTCATTTTCACCGATGCCGGCCGTGAAGACCAGAACGTCAACGCCGTTCATTGCGGCAACGTACGAGCCGATGATCTTCTTGATATCGTAAGCGAGGATATCGATGGCGAGGCGGGCGCGCTTGTTGCCCTCATTGGCGGCAGCCCAGACCTCGCGGCCGTCACTCGAGACACCCGAGACACCGAGAAGACCCGACTTCGAGTTGAGCATCTTGTCGGCTTCCTCGGGGGTGAGCCCCTCCATGCGCTGGAGGTAGGTGACAACGGTCGGGTCGATCGAGCCCGAGCGGGTACCCATCGGCAGGCCCTCCTGGGGAGTGAAGCCCATCGAGGTATCGACGGCCTCACCGTACTTGGTGGCAGTGATCGACGAGCCGTTGCCGAGGTGGCAGGTGATGACCTTCAGCTCAGAGAGGGGCTTGCCGACAAGCTCCTCGACGCGCTCGGTCACGTAGCGGTGCGAGGTACCGTGGAAGCCGTAGCGGCGGACCTGGTACTTCTCGTAATATTCGTACGGAATCGGATAGATGTAGGCGCACTCGGGGAGAGTGCCGTAGAAGGAGGTGTCAAAGACGCAGACGAGGGGCTTGCCCGGCATCAGGCGGCGGCAGGCCTCGATCCCCTTGATGGCGGGCGGGCCGTGCAGGGGGTTGATCGGAACGATCGAGTTGAGGTACGCGATCTCCTCGTCGCCGACGAGCATCGAGCGGCGGAGCTTTTCGCCGCCGTGGGCAACACGGTTACCGATAGCGTCGATCTCGGAGAGGTCGGCGATCACACCGAGGGCAGGGTCGGTCAGGAGCTTAAGGACCAGGGCGATCGCATCGTCATGATCGCGGAAGGTAACCTCCGCCTGATAGTCCTCCTGCCCGGGGCGCTTGTGGGTGATCGCGCCGCCAATGCCGATCTTCTCGCAAAGGCCCTTGGCGATCACGTTGCCGGTGTCCATATCAAACAGCTGGTATTTGAGAGATGAGCTGCCGGCGTTGATGACCAGAATCTTCATGGGTTTCTATCCTCCGTAAAATTTTATCGTTAGCGCCCGAGGTCATTCCTCGCGGACGCGTTTGGATTCGAGAGTAAGCTCGTTCTCGCGGAGTGAGCCGGTGACGCGCTCGCCGTTGCGGTAGGCGATGTAGTAGCAGAGGGCGTCCAGCACCATCAGGCGCGAGATATGAGAGTTGAGGGCGAGCGAGCCGTGGCGCACCTCCTCGGTGTCGGTCAGGAGCACGATGTCGCTCTGGCGAACGATGGGCGAGCGCTCGGTCCCCGTGACAGCGATCGTCGCGGCGCCGCGCGAGCGGGCAAGACGCAGACCGTCCACAATGTCCTTCGATGAGCCCGACTGCGAGATGCCGATCACGACATCGCGCTCGCCGAGCTGAGAAATGGCGATGGTCTGCATATGCGTATCGGCATAGGCGTAGGAGTTGCATCCGGCACGCAGGAACTTGTTGGCCGCATCGACCGCGACCGAGGCCGACGAGCCAAGGCCGATCAGAACGCACTTGCGTGCCGCCGCGATCTTCTCTGCCGCCACCGTCATCGCATCGGCCACCAGAAGGCGCTTGGTGCGCTCGAGCGAGAGATACGCATCGTTGCAGACCTTCTCAAGGATCTCGAAGCAGGAGTCCTCCGCCGTGACGGTGGGCGACACCACGCGGCTCTCGTGCTCACGGGCGAGCGAGAGCTTCAGCTCCTGATAGCCCGAGTAGCCAAGGCGCTTTGAGAAGCGCACGATGGTTGCCTCCGAGCTCTCGGAGAGCGCAGCAAGCTCGGTGATCGAATAAGGCAGCACCTCCCCGGGATGTGAGAGCAACCAATCGGCTACCTTCTTTTCGCTTTTCCCCATCTCGTCGTAAAGGAGCTGGGCCTGAAGCAATGTTCGGTTCATGATATCTCCCTTTCGGCGGTTTTTGAGGCAGAATTTCAAAAAGTTTTTTCACCATCTATCATTTTACTACAAACCGTTCCATTTGTCAATAAAAATTATATTTATTATGCATTCTTGGCAAAAAGTTCACAAATGAAAACTATTTCCGCGTTTCTTGTGTCGATTTTGCCAACGTTTTTCGATAGAATGAAATTATTTTTCATATAAAGGAGGGGTATCCAGGGTGGAATGAAACTTTTTTTCACAACAGCGGCCGCAAGGAGGAGGCCATGACAAAAAGCTCCTTTCCCCTTGCTTTTTACTTCTGCGCGCAGTATAATTAAGGATGGAAAATCTACTGCGAGGTGAAGAATATGATCTCTCCCCCGATCGCGACTGTAGCATTGCCATCCACCGCGAGCCCCGCAGCTGCCGCTTCTCCCCGAGCGAGGAGGCACCGGTGCTTGGCGCCAAGCTGTTCTATGAGTATATAATGGAAGGAGAGCTACGGAACGGCGCCCGGCGCCCTTCCTGGCATCTCAACAAAATACGCCCGAGAGGCTTGAATTCCTTGGAGGTACTATGAAGTCTGAAAGCAACGGATCACTGTCCCCGCGCCTTTGGTTCAATCTCGTCTTTTTCGGCCTCGTCGGGCAGATCGCCTGGGTGGTCGAGAATATGTACTTTGCCACCCTCTCGCAGGACATCTTCGGAAATTCGGGGAGGAGCGACCTCGCATACGTCGTCACGACGCTGATGGTCATCTTCTCGGCGTTGGCAGCCACCGCCACCACGGTCTTTGCCGGCGGCCTCTGCGATCGCGTGGGGCGGCGGCGTCCCTTCATTGCCTACGGCTATCTCGCGTGGGGCGTGACGATCATGGCCTTTGGCTTTATCCCTATGCGCGCCGAGGGCACGATGATCGCGGTGGTGGCGACACTCCTTGTGGTGTTCGACTGCCTGATGACGGTGTGCGGCTCGACGGCCAACGATGCCGCCTTCAATGCCTGGGTGACCGACGTGACGACAAGGAACGATCGCGGGCGCGTCAACGGCGTGCTCTCGACCCTGCCCGTCTTCTCCGTGGTCATCATCTTTTTGGGGCTTGGGTCGCTGTACAGCGCCGAGAACGAACGGAATCTCGTCTTCTTCCTCGTGCTCGGAGCCATCCCGACGGTGGCGGGCATCATCGCCCTTTTCCTTCTGCGTGACGCCGAGGGCGTTCGCCCGACCGAGGGGCGCTCCTACCTTAGCGAGACCTTCTACGGCTTCCGCCCCGAGGTCATCCGTGAAAACCGTGGGATGTACGTCACGCTGACCGCCGCCTGCCTTGTCGGTATCTCTCAGCAGACATTCTTCTCCTATCTTATCAACTTCGTCATCCGCACGCTCGGCTACGGCGACGGCTTTGTCATTCCGATGGCGGTCATCATCGTGGGCGCGGCGGCCGTCACGGGAGTTTGCGGGCTCCTCGCTGACCGCTACGGGCGGCGCGGCTTCTACTTTCCGCTTCTTGCCGCTGCGTGGCTTGGGATCCTTTCGATGTACCTGTTGCAGTTCCTCAAGGGGGGCATCGCCACCGCCACACTCTACGTCGGCGGCATTCTGATGATGGGTGGCATTCTCGCTCTGACGGGCACCCTGAACGCTGCCTTCCAGGACGCCATCCCGAAGGGGTGCGAGGGGCGCTTCCAGGGAGTGCGGATGTGCTTCACCGTCCTCATCCCGATGATCGTCGGGCCGATCATCTCGCTGTGCATCGGGCTTGACGCCATGGGCATGAACGGCGAGGACTTCACCCCGACCTACACGATCTTCTTAGCGGCGGCCATTGTGGCTCTGCTGGCGGCCGTGCCGCTGTTTGCGGTGCGAAGAAAGAGGCTTTGAAGCCTTTTCAAGAATACAAAAAGTGCTATCCGTTCTGGATAGCACTTTTTGTATTATTTACATTTTCGGCGGCGGTGATAGCGAATGGTTCCTTAAGCCCCTTACCGACTTCTTTCTTTTCCAATCAATGGCGGTATATACGATCACGGCTACTATTAGAACAACCGATATCATTTGAGAGGGAGACAAAAATCTCAAAAAGTGCCCCCTATCATCGCCTCGCAGGTATTCAAGCAAAAATCGAGAAACACCATAAAGCAAGAGATATATCCTTACCCTGTGCTTCACAAACAGAACAATTAAGAATAGTATTACCAATATTCCCGCCTCGAATAATTGCGTGGGATACCGCTTCACCCCATTATGAATAATAGAATTAGCAATGTTATCAGGAAATACTACCCCAAAAACACTGTCTGTTTCTTTGCCGTAGCAACACCCTCCTAAAAAGCAACCCATTCTTCCCCAAAAATGAAAGCCGATGAGAGGCGGCGTCAGAATATCCAACCATTCTCCCGTTTTGTATTGAGAACAGCCCTCTTTCGCAGAGAATTTAAGCATAAAGAACATCGCAACCATACTGCCTATCAACCCACCGTAAAACATGATCCCCCCAAATCTCCACATTCCGTATTCCAAAAACTTAAAGAAGGAATCGAAGATTCCGGCACTGAAACATGCTACGCCAAGGCTTATGACTATTTTCGGATAAATATAGGCTTCTTCCTTTGAACGGCTTTCTGCTGTCCTTAGCAATATGTGTACAAGCAAAAGCATAGTCAAAATGCCCATAATAACGCAGAGGGGGAACGTGGGAATCTCTCCCCACGGGGTAAAAAAGCAAGGAATCATTCGCCTCTGGGATTGATGATAAAGGTGTAAATAGCACCAATAACTCCTGCAACAAGGAGAAAGATCCATGCAAATACACTCATGAGCTCTGCTCCGCCATTATACGCACGGATTATGATAAGAACGGCGGCGGTAATCTGCAACAAAGATCCAAGCTTTGCCTTTCTCAAGCAAAGAGTCGTACCAATCATTCCCAGGACACCGCCACCAAAGATCATGTAAAATGCGGAATCGCTACCGAACCCGCAAGAACACATCGTAGTGCAAAGACCTCCCAGCATTCCCAAAATCGACCCGATCAATCCGATAATAAACGATGCCAAGCATTTAGAATTTGAGTTCATTTTTTGTTCCTTTCAATCAAAAAGATTTTCATTATCGCACGGCAGATTCGAAAGCAATTAGTCGGCCTCCCCCCTCCATAGTTTTTTATCCGCCGCTTTATGCTCGTTTTTTAGAGCATAAAGCGATTATACTCTATTTATAGACAATTGTCAATAGTAGGAGCACATTTTAGAATGAAATTGTGCGATCGGCAAAAGGGGGTGGCAATATGATTTCCTATCAACCTTTTTATGAAACACTAAAAAAGAAAAACATCAGCACCTATAAGCTAATCAATCAATACGGTGTAAGTCGAAGCCTTTTGGACAGATTGAAGCACAATAAGCCCATCAGCACAGTGACTCTCAACGATCTATGTCGATTTCTTTCCTGCAACGTAGAAGATATTTTGGTCTATATCCCAGAAGATGAATGAATTTTCTGTAAAAAAGAGCGAAGCAAAAATTGCTTCGCTCTTTTTTACTATGTATAAATGCGGTAGCCCTTAATCGAAGCACCAAAGGCATTCGGTAATGAGGGTGTTGGAAACCGACATTCCCTTCCCTGTGAGGGCGAGGGCGGTGTCGGTCACGCAAAAGAGGTCGGGGTAGCGCGCGGTGACCGGGGCAAAGAGGGCGTGGGGGTCGCGGCCGAAGTCGCGCAGGTAGGCTTCGCGGTCGATGCCGTCCGAAAGGCGGAGCGAGAGCATCACGCGCTCGCGCTCACGGTCGGCGGCGGTAACCTCCTCGCGGTCAACGGGGGAGAGGGTGCCGGCGAGATAGCCGTCAAGGTCGCGCGGTGCGCCAAAGCGCACGCCGTCAATATACGAATAGGCGGCGACACCGAGGCCGAGGTATTCGCCCCCGTGCCAATAGCGGAGGTTATGGCGGCTTTCAAAGCCGGGGCGCGCGTAGTTCGAGATCTCGTAGCGGCGGTAGCCGGCGGCCTCGAGCGCTTCGGCGGTCGTCTCCATCGCCTCGGCGGCGGCATCGTCATCGGGCACGGTGGCGCGAAGGGGCGAGGTGGCGAGGGGGGTGCCCTCCTCCACCATCAGGGAGTAGGCCGAGATGTGCTCGGGCTGAAGGGCGAGAAAGCCGCGGACGGTGGCCGCAAGCTCGGCAGGGGTCTCCCCGGGGAGGCTCATCATCAGGTCGAGGCTCACATTCCGAAAGCCCGCGCGGCGGGCGGCGCCGTAGGCCTCCTCGGCCTCCTTGGCCGTATGGATGCGCCCGAGGGCGCGGAGGGCGCGGTCGGAGAGCGACTGCACACCGAGGCTTATGCGGTTGACGCCAAGAGAGTTCAGTAAAGAAAACTTGTCGTAGTCCACCGTGCCGGGATTGGCCTCACAGGTGATCTCGGCAGTGGGAGAGAGGGTATACGCCTCACGGACAGCCGTAAGGATACGCGCAAGCTCGGTCGGCGGAAGCAGGGAGGGGGTACCGCCGCCGAGGTAGACGGTATCGACCCGGCGGCGCTCATCGGCACGGGCGCGCAGCTCACGCACGAGGGCATCGACGTAGGCGGCCATATCGGCCTCGCGC
Source organism: Eubacteriales bacterium (assembly GCA_045586345.1). GTDB lineage: Bacteria > Bacillota > Clostridia > Oscillospirales > CAG-272 > UBA1740. Next base: position 9,512 of record JAZNAD010000072.1, on the reverse strand, counting down.
CCGACATAGGAGCAGAAGTCGCAATAGGCGCACTTCCTCCGGCAGAAGGGGATGTGGAGGTAGAGGCCGAGGGTCGGCTCAGTCATCGTCGTCCAGCTTCAAGACGGCCATGAAGGCCTCGGGCGAGACCTCGACCGAGCCGAGGCGGCGCATCTTCTTCTTCCCCTCCTTCTGCTTTTCGAGCAGCTTCTTCTTACGGGTGATGTCACCGCCGTAGCACTTGGCGAGAACGTCCTTGCGCATGGCCTTGACCGTCTCACGGGCGATGATCTTCGAGCCGATGGCGGCCTGGATGGGAATTTCAAAGAGCTGGCGCGGAATGTTGTCCTTCAGCTTCTCGGCGATGCGACGGGCGCGGCCGTAGGCCTTTTCCTCATGGACGATGAAGGAGAGGGCATCGACCTGCTCGCCGTTCAGGAGGAAGTCGAGCTTGACAAGGCGGCTCTCGCGGTATTCGAGGAAGTCGTAGTCAAGCGAGGCATAGCCCTTACTGCGGCTCTTGAGGGCATCAAAGAAGTCATAGACGATCTCGTTGAGCGGCAGGTCGTAGTGGAGCTCGGCGCGGGAGGCGTCGAGGTACTTCATATCGAGGTAGGTGCCGCGGCGGTCCTGGCAGAGGTCCATCAGGCCGCCGATGTACTCGGTGGGGGTGATGATCGAGGCACGGACGATCGGCTCATAGGCGGCCTCGATCTCGTCGGGCGAGGGGTAGCCTGCCGGGTTGTCGATCGTGACCTCCTCGCCCGAGCGGAGCTTGATCTTGTAGATAACGCTCGGGGCGGTGGTGATGAGATCGAGATTGAACTCGCGCTCAAGGCGCTCCTCGATGATCTCCATATGGAGAAGGCCCAGAAAGCCGCAGCGGTAGCCAAAGCCGAGCGCGATCGAGGTCTCGGGCTCATAGGAGAGGGCGGCATCGTTCAGGCGGAGCTTTTCAAGGGCATCGCGCAGATCGCCATAGCGGGCGCCGTCGGCCGGGTAGATGCCGGCGTAGACCATCGGACGGGCGGGGCGGAAGCCGGGCAGGGGTGTGGTGATGCCGCCCTCGGCGTGGGTGATGGTATCACCGATGCGGGTATCGCCCACCGTCTTCATGCTGGCGGTGATGTAGCCGACCTCGCCTGCCTCAAGGACCCCCGTATCGTTCATCGCGAAGGCGCCGGGCTTGCCGGCCGAGACAACGTCATAGACGGCACCCGTCGACATAATACGGATCCTGTCGCCGGCGCGAAGGCGCCCGTCAAAGAGGCGGAGGTAGACAACGACACCGAGGTAGCTGTCGTAATAGGAGTCAAAGACCAGGGCCTTGAGGGGAGCCTCGGGGTCGCCGTCGGGCGCCGGGATGGCGGCGGCGATGCTCTCAAGGACGTCACGGATGTTCTGCCCCGTTTTGGCCGAGACGGCCGGGCAGTCCTCGGCCGGGATGCCGATGATCTCCTCGATCTCGTCACGCACGCGGGGGACGTCGGCCGAGGGGAGGTCGATCTTATTGATGACGGGCAGGATCTCAAGGTCGCTGTCGATGGCAAGATACGCATTCGCGAGGGTCTGCGCCTCGACGCCCTGCGTCGCGTCGACCACAAGAAGAGCCCCCTCGCACGCCTGCAGCGACCGCGAGACCTCATAGCCAAAGTCAACGTGACCGGGGGTGTCGATCAGGTTGTAGTAATACTCCTCCCCGTTCTCGGCGCGGTAGGAAAGAGAGACCGTACGTGCCTTGATGGTGATGCCGCGCTCGCGCTCAAGGTCCATATTGTCGAGCATCTGCTCGTCGATCGAATGGCTGTCGACGGCGCGCGTCGCCTCAAGGATGCGGTCGGCGAGGGTCGATTTGCCGTGGTCGATGTGCGCGATGATCGAAAAGTTGCGGATGTGCTTTTGCTTGTCTGTCACTTGTCGTTTCCTCGTTTTCGTTACTTACACGCGGGAGAAGGCGGCGGTCGCCTCGGTGAAGGCCACGATCTTTTCTTCGGCCTCCTCCTCGTCCTTGCCGTGGACCAAGAGATAGATCTTGATCTTTGGCTCGGTGCCCGAGGGGCGGATCACGACCTTGTCGTCATCCTCGGTGATGAAGTAGAGAACATTGCTCGGCGGCTGGGGGATCTCGGTGCGCTCGCCGGTGACTACGTTTGTATAGTAACCTTTACTATAATCTCCAATGGAGGTGATGCGCCGCCCGTTAAGGGCCGTGGGCGGTGCTTGCCGGAGAGATTCCATCACACGGCGCTGGCGGGCAATGCCGTCGAGGCCCTCCATATAGATCTCGGTGGTCTTCTCGCGGAAGACACCGTATTTATCGTCGAGCTCGCAAAGGGCATCGGCGAGGGTCATGCCGCGCTCCTCGTAGTAGGCGGTCATCTCAGCGATCAGGAGGGTGGCGGACACGGCGTCCTTATCGCGGGCGTAGGTGCCGGCAAGGTAGCCGTAGCTCTCCTCAAAGCCGAGGATGAAGTTTTCTTCCTCGCCGCGCTCCTCGTGCTCCTTGATGACCTCACCGATATACTTGAAGCCGGTCAGGACGTCATAGAGGCGGACGCCGTTCTTTTTGGCGATCTCGGTGACACGGTCGGTCGAGACGATGCTCTTGATGGTGAAGGCATCCTCGGGCAGGCGGCCAACACGGCGGCGCGCGCCGATGATATAGTCAAGAAGGAGGGCGCCCATCTCGTTCCCCGAGATGGTGATGAAGCCGCCGTTCTTTTCGCGTGTGACGACACCGACACGGTCGGAGTCGGGGTCGGTGGCAATGACGATATCGCTCTTAACGCGCTCGGCAAGGGCGATCCCGAGGCGGAAGACCTCAGCATACTCGGGGTTCGGCTTATGCACGGTCGGGAAGTTGCCGTCGGGGATCATCTGCTCCTCAACGGGATATACATGGCGAAGCCCCGCGCGGCGGAGTGCCTCGGGAACCAAGCGGCAGCCGGCGCCGTGCAGGGGGGTATAGACGATCGAGAGCGTATCGGCCGCGCGACGGAGGAGGTCGCGGTCGATGAGGGTCGCAAGAACAGCCTCGAGGTAGGCTTCATCAAAGTCCTCGCCAAGAAGCGTGATGCGACCGTCCTTCACGGCCTCATCGAAATCGGCGCGGCGGGCACCGCCCAGAACGTCGATGCTTGCCATCACCTCGCTGACAACAGTGGCATCCTCGGGCGAGAGCTGAGCACCGTCCTCCCAGTAGGCCTTGTAGCCGTTGTATTCCTTCGGGTTATGCGAGGCGGTAATGTTGATGCCCGCAATGCACCCGAGACGGCGGACGGCAAAGGAGAGCTCGGGGGTCGGGCGCATCCCGTCAAAGAGATAGACGCGGATGCCGGCGGCCGCCAGCACCTCGGCGGCAACGCGCGAAAAGAGGGCGGAATTGTGGCGGCTGTCATAGCCAATGGCACAGCCGCGCTCAGCGCCCCCATTCTTAAGGATCAGCTCGGCCATCCCCTGCGTTGCATGGGCAACGGTATGCACATTCATGCGGCCGGGCCCCATCGCCATCGAGGAGCGAAGACCCGCCGTACCGAATTCCAGCGTGCGGCCAAAGGCCAGCTCCTTTTCCTCCTCTGAGGTGACGGCCGCGACGGCGGCGCGTTCTTCCTCGGTCAGGTAAGGGGACCTGAGCCAGCGCTCGTATTCTCTTTCGTACGCCTTCATGCGTCCTCCTCGTCGGCGGCGAGCGCCATGCAGGCCTCAATGGCGGTGGCCAGCTGGTCAGGGCAGGAGGTGGGCTTCATCCCGCAGCGGATGCCGCGTAGGCGAGTGATCGCCTCCTCAGCGGTCATGCCACGCACAAGGGTCGCGACGCCCTGGGTGTTGCCGCCACAGCCGCCGTAGAATTTCACGTCCTCGATCACGTTGCCGTCAATGGCAACGTCAATGCGGCCGGCGCAGACGCCCCGGGTGCGATAGGAAAGAGTTTTCATCGTAGTGCTCCTTTCAAGCAAGTGTAAGGTAGAAGCCCCCGCCAAGGCATCCCGGCAGGAGCAGCGAGCGGTAGGCAAGGTAGGTGACAAAGGCGCGCTCGTCCCCCATGACCTCAACGCCAAAGAGGGTATGCGAGCGCCCGGGAGGCGGCGGAAGGGGCTCGATGCGCCCCTCACGAAGGCCGAGCACGGGGAGAGCGGACAGGAGCCCCGAAAGGCCGATCTCCTCAAGCGAGGAGGAAAGAAAGCTGTGGGTCACGGGGCCAAGACACACCGAGCGGCGCGAAAGCAGGCCGAAGACCGCCTCCCCTTCCCCGACGGGGAGCGAGGTGACGGCCGCGATCGAATGGCCGTATTCCTCGATCATGCGAAAGACCGAGGCAATGCGCACCCCCTCCGAAAAGAGGGGGAGGACGGCGTACTCGGCGTAGCCGTTCTCGACATCGTCGAAGAGCTCACGGAAATTCTCCCGATGGGCGAGGGTGGGCGAGGGAAGGACGGCCGAAAAGCGCCGATAGGCCTCCGCGGCGTGGGGGTTATCGACATAGACGGTGCGGCTCCGCGCGGGGGGCGGCACGACACCGTCGGCAAAGTCAAGGAGGGTCAGGGGGCGAGAAAGGCGCCGCTCGGCCTCCTCGAGCAAAAAGCGGGCAAGATGCGCGCCGTCAGCCCCGGCGAGGTCCGAGGGCAGAGGGGTGGCCAAGAGGGAAGCGGGCACTTTTTCCCGCAGCTCGGCAAGGAGCGCGGCCGCCGCCGGAAAGAAGGCGAAGGGCAAGGCGGTGCCACCCGAGGCCGCGACCTGCTCGGCGATAAGAAAGGCGAGCTCAGAGAGATGCCCGAGGCGCTTTTCCCGCTCGGTAAGGCAGGCGGCGGTGTTCTCCCCAAGATTGGCAAGGACGGGGGAGAGGAGGGCCTCGGGGATCACGGCAATTTACCGAGCAGGCGGTAGCTCTCGGCGAGGAGCTCGGTCATCTCGGAGGACGACAGGGGTCTATGAGAGAGGAGGGCCAGCGAGAAGAGGTGACGGGCAACGGCGCCCTCCTCCTCCCCGTAGCCGCCCTCAAGCAGGCGCGCCGTCACGGGGGCATCCAGGTTCAGAGCGAGGGTCGCTGTGACCGGCATGGCCGGGGCATCGGGAGCGTAGAAGCGCATGGCATCGCGCATCCGCACCTCCTCCTCATTCACGGTCAGAAGGACGGGGGGCGCCTCGGGCGAGAGGTGCTCGCACCGTGCGGTGACGGTCAGCCCCTCGGCCGTGAGGCTACCGAAGAGGGCGGTGGCCCTCTCGCTCTCGGTCGCATCGCCCGTGCGGAGGACATCGGTCGAGGCGTCGATACGATGGCACTTCACACCCTCGCAGTAGACCTCCAGCATCTCGAGGAGGCGGACGTCCAGCATCTCGGGGGCGAGGATCACCGAGATCCCCTTCTTACGGAAGGTCTCGATGAGGGCGGCCTGGCGGCCGCTGTCCACGGCGTAGTAGAGCACCTTCTCATGTCCTTCCTCGGCGGCAAGGGCGAGGAGCTCATCCTTGGTCTTACGGCTCCCGTCTGCCATCGTAACGAGGAGGGCGCCGCCCACGCGGTCAAAGAACTTACGGTCGGAGATGCAGCCGTATTCGACAAAGGCCGAAAGGTCGGCCCACTTGTCTTCATAGGCCGCACGGTCGGTATTGGCCATCGAGGAGAGCTTATCTCCCACCTTCTTGACGATGTAGGCCGAGACCTTGCGGACATAGGCACTGTCCTGCAGGTAGCTGCGCGAGACGTTCAGGGGAAGCTCGGGGCAATCGATGACGCCACGCAGCATGAGAAGATATTCGGGAATGACCTCGCGGATATTGTCGGCCACGAAGACCTGATTATAGTAGAGCTTGATCTGCCCCTCGAGGCTCTCGTAGTGGCGGTCGATCTTCGGGAAGAAGAGGACCCCCTTGAAGTTCAGGGGATAGTCGGCGGCGAGATGCATATGGAAGAGGGGCTCACGGGCATCGCCGAAGACACGGCGGTAGAACGCGGTATACTCCTCGTCCTTGACGTCGGCCGCGCGGCGCTGCCAGAGGGGATCGGTATCGTTGATCGGCGTTTTGTCGCCCTCCTCCTCGGCATCGCTGTCGGCGAGGTAGATCTCGGTGGGCATGAAGGCGCAATAGCGCGCAAGGATCTCGGCAAGGCGGGCACGGCTTGCGTACTCGGCCCCCTCCTCCGAGAGGTGCAGGATCACATCGGTGCCCTGCCCCGGGCGCTCGCCCTCGGTCATCTCATAGTCCCCTGCCTCGGTGCAGACCCAGCGGACGGCCGGGGCGCCGGTGTAGGAGCGCGTGACGACCTCGACGGTATCGGCCACCATAAAGGCCGAATAGAAGCCAAGGCCGAAGTGACCGATGATGCCGCCACCGGCACCCTCGCTCTCGCCCTCGTACTTCTCGATAAACTCAAGAGCGCCCGAGAGCGCCATATGGCAGATGTAGCGCTCGACCTCCTCCGCCGTCATACCGATGCCGTTATCCGACACGGTGAGCGTTTTTTCACTCGGCGAGACCGTCACGCGGACGGCGTATGCCTCCTCACTCTCGGGAGTCTCGGAGAGCGAGACAAGGCGGCGGTGCTTGGTGACGGCATCCTGCGCGTTCGAGACCAGCTCGCGGAGGAAGATCTCACGCTCGGAATAGAGCCACTTCTTTATGATAGGGAAGATATGCTCGGTCTTTACCGAGATCCCCCCGACTTTTTTGTTTACGGTGTCTTCCATTGGGTACCTCACGGTCGTATCGTTTTCGGGCAATTTTCCCGATCGTTCCTATTATACCGCAATTTTCCGTGAATATCAATTCCCGCGCGCATTTTATTTTCGAACATTTTTTCTTGGCCACTTGATTTTTGCACTTTGCTATGCTATACTGTATGGGCGCGCCGGTGTGTTGGAATTGGCAGACGAGGCGGACTCAAAATCCGTTGGTAGCGATACCGTGCGGGTTCGACCCCCGCCACCGGCACCAAAACAAAAGGGCAGCCCTTGTGGTTGTCCTTTTGTTTTTGCCATTGTGGTATTGGGGGTCGAAGGGGAGCGGTAGTGAATGGATGCAGAGCATCCAGAGCCGCGACTGACCGAGGCGCGGAGAAAAAGGCGAAATCCCCCTCGCCTTTTTCGATGGTCGCGCCGAGATAACCCCCGCCACCGGCACCAAAAAGAGAAAAGTCGCTCCGGCGGCTTTTTTCTTTTTGTATTTTTCATTTTTCATTATTCATTCTTCATTCTTCACTTTCCTCCGCGCCTTTTCTCCGGAAGAATGAAGAGCGTTGACAAACCCCGGGGGGTATGCTATACTCATAGCATAAGCTCTTGACTGTCGGAGGAGGTGCGCGCATGGGATATCTTGTCGAGGCGCTTTACGTTCTGGCTGTGGTGGCCTTCACCTCGGCTCTGCATCGCTACTTCAAGGTAGACAGCGCCGTGACGCGCAAGCTGACGCACATCCTCATCGGCTTTGTTTTCATCATCCAATATCACTATTTCCGCGAGGATGTGCTCGGGCTTTTGCTCCTCCCCTCGATCATCACGGTGGGGCTCTTCCTTGTGGCGCGCTTCCGCCTTGTCGAGTCGATGGTCAATCCCAAAAGCCCCTACGGTATCTTCTATTACGCCCTGTCCATCACGGTCTCGAATGCCATCGCCTGCTTCTATCCGCCCTACCTCGGGGCGGCGGGGGTGGCGATCTTCTGCCTGGCGTTTGGCGACGGCTTTGCCGCCCTGCTTGGCGGCGCCCTCCCGCGGCGCCATCGCATCCTCGGTGAAAAATCGGTCGAGGGGAGCGTCATCTGCTTCTTCTTTGCGGCGGCGGGCATGGTGATCCTCGGGCTCTTCTTCCCTGCTCTGATGCTCTCGCCCTGGCTCCTTTTCGGGGCGGCGGCCCTGACAGCGATCCTTGAGCTTTTCGGCGGACGGTACGATAACCCCGCGATCGTCTTTGGGGTCGGGGCCCTTGTGGCCCTCCTCGGTTAGGAGGCGGTATGGGACTGCGACTGCTGATCGGTGTCCTTGTCGGCATCGTCTTTGTTCTGCTTTCGGTGTGGAGGCGCGTTCTGACCCTCCCCGGGGCTCTGCTTGCGATGGCGATGCTCCTTGTGATCCTCGCCTTTGGCGGCTTTGCGGCCGCCGTCTATATTCTTGCGATCTTCTTCCTGTGTGCACTCGTGCATGCCCTGAATAAAAAGAAGAAGAACCGTCACTCGGACGGGGCGCGCGGCGTGCGCCAGGTGGCCTGCAACGGCCTCGTTGGGGCGATTCTCCTCGCGCTGTACGGCATCTTCCCCGAGGAGGAGGCCCTGCTCGTTGGCTATTACGCCGCCATTGCCGAGTTCTTCGCCGATACAATGGCCTCGGACATCGGCACGCTCTTCCCCGGTGACCCCATCGACATCTGCCGCCTCCGCCGCATCGAGCGTGGGCGCTCGGGCGGTGTGAGCCTTATGGGAACGCTTGCCTCGTTCCTTGGATGCCTGATCGCCTTCCTCCTGGCGCTCCCCTCGGGGATCGGCGCTCTCGGCGCCGCCGTGGCGGCCGGGGCCGCCTTCCTCGGGATGCTGATCGACAGCGTCCTCGGCTCGCTCGTGCAGGGGAAGCACCGCTGTACCGTGTGCGCGGCCTACACCGAGCGGCGGAGCCATTGCGGAGTCGCCACCGAGCGCATCGGCGGTCTTTCCGTCATCGGCAACAGCACCGTCAACATTCTCTCCAATATCGCCGCTGCCGCCATCGCCCTTGGGCTTTGGTGGCTTATATAAAGCCGACGCCCCCGTGGATGTCGGCTTTTTTGTAAATCTTACGTTGCTTTTTGGAGATGAGGGCAAAAGGCGGAGGGAGTTCCCTTCCCCGACCGCTGCGGTGCTTTTGACCCGGCAGTAGGCGCTTTTTCCCTCTTTTTGCAAGTGGGCGAAAGGCATTGACAAACGGCGGACGCCGCGTTAAGATAGAGGTAAGAAAATAAAGACGAGGTGACAGTATGTATTCCTATAAAACCGAGGATACCGTTCTCAAGAATTACGAGGCGGCGCGTGCCGTTTACCGCACGCTGGGCGTGGATACCGACGAGGTCATTGCGCGCTATCGCCGTGTGCCGATCTCGCTCCAGAACTGGCAGGGCGATGACGTGTGCGGCTTTGAAGCGGTACGGGCGGGGGGCGACATGGTCGTTACCGGCAACTACCCGGGGCGTGCCCGTTCGGGCGAGGAGCTGCGTGCCGACATTGACTTTGCCCTGTCGCTTGTGCCCGTCAAGCCCCGTGTCAACATCCACTCGATGTACGGCGAGCCCGGGACGACACCGCGTGCCGAGGTGACGCTTGCCGATTTCTCGCAATGGCTCACCTGGGCCCGGGAGCGCGGCTACGGCCTCGACTTCAACGTGACCTACTTCAATCATCCGATGGTGAAGGATGGGCTGACCCTGTCCTCGCCCGACAAGGCAACGCGCGACTTCTGGGTGAAGGCCGGCATCGGCGGCCGCGAGATCGCCGCCGCCCTTGGCCGCGAGCTCGGCACCCCCTGCATCAACAACCTCTGGATCCCCGACGGGATGAAGGATATCCCCGCCGACCG
>JAZNAD010000071.1:0-7136 GCA_045586345.1 Eubacteriales bacterium | reverse complement strand
GCTACGGTCGCCCGCGACTCCTCGGCCGTGATATCATGATCTCGCTTCATGTTGCCTTGCTCGTCAAGTGCTTCATCCCTACCGAAGACCGGCTTGTTCTCGAGGAGCAGCGGGGCAAGCTCGGCCTTCTTCGCCTTGCGGGCACGGAGCTTGCGCTTGAGCTCCTTCTCGTAGCGCTTGAGCTCCCCCTCGAGGGTGGCAAGCTCTCCGCCAAGACCGTCAACCTTCTCCTGCCACCGGGAACGGGCGGCCTCGGTTTTTACCGTACCGCGGCGCACCTTGGCATTGTTGATCTCCGTTTGCTTCTTGCGGAGCTCTCTGTTGGTCTCCTTCATGCGCTCCTTGAGCGCGCCGATCTCGTTCTCGATGCCCTCGAGCTCGGAGAGCAGAGGCGCCGCCCACTCGCGGGATCTTTCCTTGAGCGTCATGCGGTCCGTGTTCAGCTGATGCAGGAGGTAGTCATCAAAAGCGGTATGCTTCGCGTTTGACCATGCCCTTGTCGGCTTGTAGATCTCAAGGAGGCCATCTCCCATCCGCTCGGGCTTCTCCGAGAAGACGTTGTACTGCGCCGCACCGATCATCGTCTGCGCCTGTCCCCGCGCCGCGCGTGCCTGCTGCACTCGCGCCTCGGCATCGGCCTTGGCCATACCGCCAAACTTGCGGAGGTACTTCGTCACGGCATGCAGCTCGTCCACCGTCTCAATGTAGGTACGGTCCTTAGCGGTAAAGAAGGCATCCGCCTTGCTCGGCTTGTACCGCCGCCGCTCCTTGCCCACCGCATCGGTGGTGTCGGGGGCGGTGTCCGGGAGGGCATCGCGACGGTTGTCTGATTTATCGACAGAATCAGGTATTCCGTATGCTTTCTTTAGTCTTCGGACGATGTCCCGTACTTCTTCTGCATTGATTTCGCGATACGCACTGTTTCCTCCAAAATCTTCTGTTGCGTTGCGTTCGGATGTGTCTGCAAATAGCGAATCATCAGAAGCTGACTCTCGTCCGTTTTCATAGTCAAAAATATTGCTTCCTGCTCTTCCTCTGTCAGAGGAAAAAGAGTCAGTCCATAGATGAGCAATTTTTGTGTCACCGTCAATTCCATTTTTGTACTCCCTTCTTCGATTTTTTATCTCCTCACTGATGACTTCAATGCAGCCCATACGGCCGTGCATGTATCCATCAGCCTCGAAGTAATATACACGCGAGATGTTATCGCTCGTAGCACCAAAAATTACAATCGTCCTCGCTTCGTCTTTTTTCATATTCGACGTTTTGTTCGCAAGGCTTCGAGCAAAAGACTGTCTATCATTCGGAGCTACATTTTGAATGAATTCCTCGGTTGACGTATACAATTCGTTGTTGTTTACAAAACGATTGCCATCATCAGGCCGTGCGTGTTGGGTGGCTGCGGTTGCAGATTTTTCACCTGCAAAAGCATCCCTTCTCCCTTCGCTAACCTGCATATTTTCGGAATTTACGCGTGTTACGGTCTCCGAGGCGAGGTTAGCGCGGTTCTCGGCCGAAAACTCGGCGAGGGCCGCTTCAAAGTGGCGGTAGAGCCGCCCTGCCGCGCGAGACAAACGCTCGTTGCCCCGGTACTCGGTCTTGGCCAAGCCGAAGAAGGAGAGGATCTTATCGCCGATCGTCGGCTCGTCACGGAGAAGCCGCGCGAGGTTCTCACGGTTGCCGAGCACATCCTCGGCGTGATGCACGGCCAGCTCCTCCGAGAGCTCGGCCGCATCGGTGCGCCCGGCCTCACGGTAGCGCCCGGCAATCTCCTCACCGCGCGCCTCGTCCATCCGCCGCACGGCCCCATCAAGCACCTTGGCAAAGCGCTTGTTGCCGTAGAGCGCGTGCGACAGCTCGTGAAAGAGCAGCCGTCCGGCGCTGCGCTTCCCCTCGGGGTTGACCACGATCTCATTTTTGGCAGGATCGTAGAAGCCGTCGGAATACCGGAGCTGCCCCTTTGCATCCTTGCCGAGCGCGGCGCGCTCCTTCGAGAAAGCGATCCGCACGCCGGAGCGCGCCGACACCGCCGTATAGGTCTTGATATCGGCTTCGGAAATCCCGGCCGCCCGTGCCTGGCGGATGAGGGCGCGGATCTCGCGCTTCTCTGCCGGCAGAAGGTCACGGTAGCCCTTGACGTTCTCCGCCGCCCAGGTGTCGAGCTCGCGGAGGGTGGTGTCTCCCTGCTTCTCATTCGTGACCTTCTTTGCCTTAGATGCATCTGCATCCTCGGGCAGGGCAAAGCGCTCGGTGGTACCGTCGGAATAATAGGTTACTCCGTGGCCGCTTCCGTCCTCGTCGAACTTGTAGCGGACGACTTTCTTTCGCCCACGAGGAGAAGAAGCATCTTGCCCACGTCCTCGTCCGTCACTTCGCCCTTCTGATCGTACCGATCTATGATCATGTCGATCATTTTTTGCCTGTTCTCGTCCGTTTTCGCCAACGCTACGGTCGCTACTGTCGAATCCTTGTCCAGACCGCAGGCCTTCAGCAAGTCGATCAAGTTGCCTTGAACTTCTGTTATCATATCCTTCTCTCCACTCATGAATATTTTGCGACGGCTCTTTACCAAGGCAATGAACAATGCCGTCGGTGTCAATTACGCACAAATACGAAGTTCCACCAAGCGTTTTTCGTATCGGAACACCTCGTTTATTCGCGTGCCACGTCACCGCCTCGGATTGCAAGCGAGCCATCTCCTGGCCGCTTAACTTAACCTCATTATACTGCGAAACGTCAACCGAGTCAATATTCTCCGGTAAAGCGTAGCGGATTTTATTGGCTTGCGAAACTGTGCTCTGCCCTTCTCTTTTGCGCTCTCTAGCGGCCTCAACGACCTTCCTCCCCTCGGGGCTTGCCAGGTATTCCACGCGGCGACGAGCGAAGGTCTCATAGTCCACGGCATCCATGCTTTCAAAGCCGAACACCTTCGCCACAGCTGCCTTCTGCTCGGGCTTGGCCTCAAAAATCCCGTTGACATTCCGAGGCGGATGCGGTATACTTTTATCAGAATATTTTGTCAAGGAAAGAGGAATTTTATGTCAAGGATCCAGTGGAAGGGAAGTGCGCTTCTGTCACCGGTGCCGGCGGCGCTGGTTACGTCGGGAAGTGGCGACACGGCCAACGTGATGACGGCCGCATGGTGCGGCATCACCTGCACCCAGCCCCCCGTGACTTACGTTTCGATCCGCCCCGAACGTCATTCGTACGGTCTTATCAAGGAGGGCGGCGAGTTCGTCATTCATCTGACGACCGAGGCTTTGTGCTATGCGACCGACGCCTGCGGCGTATACACCGGGGCGAAGGTCAACAAATTCGAGAAATACGGCCTCACGCGCATTCCCTCAACGGCGGTGGCACCGCCGACCATCGAGGAGGCGCCCGTGGCGCTTGAATGCCGCGTGCGCGAGGTGATCCCGCTCGGCACGCACGATATGTTCCTCGCCGATATCGTGGCCGTGACCGTGCGCGAGGAGCTGCTCGATAAGAGCGGCCGACTTTGCCTTGAGAGAGCAGGGCTCATCGCGTATTCCCACGGGGCGTATTTCCCCCTCGGTAAGAAGCTCGGCAGCTTCGGATTTTCGGTAAGAAAGACGGGAAAGGGGAGAAGATGAAGCGATGCTGAAGCGTTTTGCCGCCTATTACAAGCCGCATCTTCGTTTATTCATCCTCGATCTTCTGGCCGCGCTTCTGTTTGCGGCCTGCAACCTTGTCTATCCCACCTTCTCGCGGAGCATCATCAACGAGTTTATTCCGGATGGCAATCTGCGGATGATCGTCATTTTTGCCGTCGCTATCTTCGTCATTTACCTCTTAAAAAGCGGCCTCAACTACTTTATGAGCCGCTACGGACATTACGTCGGTGCCCGGATGCAGGCCGATATGCGGCGCGATCTTTTCCACCATATGGAGCGCCTGCCCTGCACCTTCTTTGACAACAACAAGACGGGCGACCTGATGTCGCGTATGACGAACGACCTCTTTAACGTCGTCGAGCTGGCGCACCACGGCCCCGAGGATCTTCTGATCTCGATCCTCCAGCTGATCGGGGCGTGCATCCTGATGGCCTTTATCGAGCCGCTTTTGACGCTCATATGCTTCGCCTTCGTTCCCTTTATGATCCTGTTTGCCGTCTTTAAGCGCAAGAAGATGAAGTCGGCCTTCAAGCGGAGCCGCGAGGAGACCGCCGAGATCAATGCGGGGCTTGAGAACAGCATCTCGGGCATCCGCGTCAGCAAGGCCTACAACTCGATCGAGACCGAGGAGGCGAACTTCGGCAAGGCCAACCGCCGCCTGCTCGAGTCGCGCTACGGCGCGTACAGCGCGATGGCCGAGTACCATGCGGGGCTCGCTCTTTGCACCGATATCCTCAATATCGTGGTGCTGGTGGCCGGAGCGCTCTTTGCCGCCGGTGACCGCATTGACTACGGGGACCTTGTCGCATTTCTCCTTTATGTAAACATATTTTTACAGCCGATCACCAAGCTCGTCAACTTTGTGGAGCAGCTGCAGGACGGCATGACCGGCTTTGCCCGCTTCCTGGCGATCATGGATACGCCGCCCGAGGAGGACGAGCCCGGTGCCGTTGAGCTTTGCGACGTCCGCGGTGAGATCGAATTCCGTGACGTGACATTCGGCTACGGTGAGCGTGACATCCTGAAGAACGTTTCGGTGACGATCGAGGCCGGGAAGACGCTGGCGCTCGTTGGCCCCTCGGGGGGAGGGAAGACCACCTTCTGCCACCTTCTGCCGCGCTTTTACGAGCTTGCGGGCGGTGAGATCCTTGTGGACGGGAAGGAGATCCGCTCGCTGACCCTCGAGTCGCTCCGCCGCTCGATCGGGATCGTGGCGCAGGATGTCTTCCTCTTTAACGCCGACATTGCCGAGAATATCCGTTACGGCAAGCCCGATGCGACCGACGAGGAGGTGCGCGCGGCGGCGCGCCTTGCCGGCATCGACGACTACGCGATGTCGCTCCCCGAGGGGTATCACACGGTCGTCGGTGAGCGCGGTGTCAAGTTGTCGGGCGGGCAGAAGCAGCGCATTGCGATCGCGCGCGCCTTCCTGAAGGATCCGCCCATTCTGATCCTTGACGAGGCGACGAGCGCCCTCGATAACGTGACCGAGCGTATGATCCAGGAGAGCCTTCAGAAGCTGTCGCACGGGCGCACCGTGATCGTGGTGGCCCACCGTCTCTCTACCGTCCGCCGTGCCGACGAGATCCTCTATATCGATAATGAGGGCATCCGCGAGCGCGGCACGCACGAGGAGCTGATGGCAAGGGGGGGACTGTATGCCTCTCTTTCCCTGAATGCTTCGGATGAGGAATAAGGGGCGAAGGCAATTTTCTGACCCCCAAAACAGGAATAGCGCAAAATGAGGCACCTTGCGTCAGCGAGGTGCCTTTTCCTTTTTTCGACCGACGGGTCGGGGGGAGTCAAGGAGGCTTTGCCAAGGTTTGTTTGCAAAAATCGGGGGCGTGAAAAAGTACACAAAAAGAGGGCAAAAAATTTGTTGCTTTTTTAGTAGAAACCCCCTTGACAAGACACAAGATATAGTTTAAAATAAAATACGCCAACACAATATCTTGTGGTTTCGGCAAAAGATGGCAAAAAGGCGGAAAATCCCTTATTTTCTGCCGAAAGGAGAGGGAAATGCGCCTTGGCGGCCTTGCGAAGATGACCCTTTTGGACTTCCCTGGACGGGTAGCCTCGACGGTGTTTACGGCCGGTTGCGGGATGCGCTGCCCCTTCTGCCATAACGCCTCTCTTGTGACCCACATCGGGGGGGAGCTCCCCACCGAGGAGTTCTTTTCCTTCCTCAAAAAGCGGCAGGGTCTTCTTGACGGTGTCTGCATCACGGGAGGCGAGCCCCTGCTCCAGCCCGATATTGCCGATTTCATTCGCGAGATCCGCGCCCTCGGCTACGCCGTGAAGCTGGATACGAACGGGATGTACCCAGAAAGGCTGGCGGCGCTCATCGATGCGGGGCTTCTTGATTACGTCGCAATGGACGTCAAGAACAGCCCGGAGAAATACGCGGCAACGGCGGGCCTTGCCAAGATGCCGGAGGGAGTTTTCGAAAGTGTTCGCCTTCTGCTTTCCGGCCGCGTGCCGTACGAGTTCCGTACGACGGTCGTTGACGAGCTTCACGAGCCCCGGGATTTTGAGGCCATCGGTGAATGGATCGCGGGAGCCGGGCGCTACTTTCTCCAGAGCTTCAAGGATTCGGGGGATCTCGTCGGCGAGGGCTACACGCCTCCCTCGAAGGAGAAGCTCCTTGCCTGCCTTTTGGCGGTGCGGCCCTTGGTGCCGGCGGCGGCTCTGCGCGGCGTTGATAAATAATAATGAAAATAAAAAGTATACGATTCTGACAAAGGAGAATGACAATGTATCAGGTACAAAAGAGAGACGGAAAGGTCATTGATTTTTCGCTTGACAAGATCACAAAAGCCATTACTATGGCGTTCGAGGCGCAGGAGAAGGACTACCATCCTGCCGTCATCGATTTCTTAGCCCTCAAGGTCACGGCTGACTTTGAGCCGAAGGTCAAGGAGGGCCTCATCGCTGTTGAGG
The DNA here is from genome assembly GCA_045586345.1 of Eubacteriales bacterium. GTDB lineage: Bacteria > Bacillota > Clostridia > Oscillospirales > CAG-272 > UBA1740. The sequence goes on along the minus strand of JAZNAD010000071.1, from coordinate 561 downwards.
ACATCCAGGACTCGGTCGAGAACGTGCTGGTTCAGGGCGGCTACGCCGACGTGGCAAAGGCCTACATTCTTTACCGCCGTCAGCGCGCCAAGCTCCGTGAGGTGAAGAACACGGCGCTCGACTATGCCTCGCTTGTTGACGGCTACCTCAAGATCAACGACTGGCGCGTGAAGGAGAACTCCACTGTGACCTATTCGGTCGGCGGTCTGATCCTTTCGAACTCGGGCGCCATCACGGCCAACTACTGGCTCTCCGAGATCTATGACGACGAGATCGCCAACGCCCACAGAAACGCCGATATCCACCTGCACGATCTCTCGATGCTGACCGGCTACTGCGCCGGCTGGTCGCTGAAGCAGCTGATCCAGGAGGGTCTTGGCGGCGTTCCCGGCAAGATCACCTCGGCCCCTGCCAAGCACCTTGCCAATTGAAAAGTGCGTGCCAACACATCCCTCATATACACGGGCGGCGTGTGAGTATTTCACTTCTCTCGGTGCGTCTGTAATTGTGTGCGACAGCCCCGGAGGGGTTTACAACAAATCACTTGTGGAAGGTGTTGCC
>JAZNAD010000070.1:0-11580 GCA_045586345.1 Eubacteriales bacterium | reverse complement strand
TCGAGGATGCGCGCCACCGAGTCACCGATGGCGGGGGTGGGGGCGAGAGAGAGGTCGATGATCCCGAAGGGGACGCCGAGGCGCTTTGAGGCCTCGGTGGCGACCAGCTGACCGACACGCGTGATCTTAAAGGCGGTGCGCTTGATGAGCTCGGCAAGGCTTGAGAGGTCGCAGTCGCCGGCGCGTGCAATGGCCGACGAGACGACGCCGGGGCCGGAAACGCCGACGTTGATGACGGTCTCGGCCTCGCCGATACCGTGGAAGGCGCCCGCCATAAAGGGGTTATCCTCGGGAACGTTGGCAAAGACCACGAGCTTGGCACAGCCGATCGAGTTGTTGTCGCGCGTCAGGTACGCGGCGCGCTTGATGGTGCTGCCCATCAGGCGGATGGCATCCATGTTGATGCCGGCCTTGGTCGAGGCCACATTCACCGACGAGCAGACAAGCTGCGTCTCGGCCAGCGCCTCGGGGATAACCGAGATCAGCGCCTCGGCGCCCTTGGTCATGCCCTTCTGCACAAGGGCAGAGAAGCCGCCGATGAAGTTGATGCCGACCTCGTCCGCCGCCCTCTGCAGGGTGTGGGCGATGCGCAGGTAGGTCTCGGGTGAGGCGTCACCGCCGATGAGTGAGATGGGGGTGACCGACACGCGCTTATTGACGATCGGAATGCCGTAATCCTTCTCGATGTCGCAGCCGGTCTTGACGAGATGCTCGGCGGTTCTTGTGATCTTGTCGTAGATCTTGGCCGTCAGGCGATCGGGGTCATCGCTCACACAGTCGTAGAGCGAGATGCCCATGGTGATGGTCCGGATGTCGAGATTCTCCTCGCGGATCATCTGTATGGTTTCAAGGATGTCCTGGGTGTTTAGCATAAGGGCCTCCTCAGATGCGGTGCATCGCGTCGAAGATCTCCGTGTGGACGGCGCGGATATCGAGGCTGCGCGATTTACCGAGCGCCTCGAGCTTGTCCGCGAAGTCGGCGAAGGGGAGGGTGAGACGGTCAATGTCGACCAGCATGATCATGGCGAAGTATTCCGAGAGAACGCTTTGCGTGATCTCGAGGATGTTGGCGCCGGCCTCGGCGCAGACGGCCGAAACTTCGGCAATGATACCGACGGTATCCTTGCCCGTGACGGTGATAACAGCTTTCATGGGGATTTCCTCCTAAGTTATACTAATGGCTTTATTATACAGGAAGTGCGAGAAAAAAGCAAGAAAAAAGAGAAAAAAGCCCCGAATGGGGCATTTTTCATCAGCACTGCTTGATAAGATTCAGGTAGAACTCCACCGAGCGCCCGATTGCCTCGAGGCGGATTCGCTCGTCGTGACCGTGGATCGTGCGGCGCTCCTCGGCCGTAAGGTCCATCCCCGAGAAGCGGTAGACACGATCGGACAGGATACCCCAGTGGCGGCTGTCCGAGCATTGCACCATCAGGTAGGGGGTGACAATAGCCTCCGGCCAGGTGGCGCCGACGGCATTCCGGACACGCTCCCAGCCATCGCCGGAGGCGAGCGAGACACGGCTCGGCTCGTGACTGCCGAGCGGACGTACCTCGATGCGGTCGTTGTCGATCACGCGGCGCAGATACGCGATCGTGTCATTGACGTTATCGGAGGGGTTCAGACGGATGTTGGAGACCATCGTGGCGGTGGGGGGCAGGACGTTATTGGCATTGCTCCCCTGCATCCGGGTAAAGGCCACCGTTGTGCGGACGAGGGCGTTCAGCTCGCCCCCCGTCTTCTTGGCGACGAGGTTAAGGAGCGGACGGAAGCACCAGAGGTTGGCAAAGAGGAGCCGGACGGGGAAGGAGGCGTGCCGCCCGATGGTGTTGAACATCTCGGCGACCGGGCGCGAGATGTGCATCCTCGGCGGCTTGGCCTCGATGGCCGTGCAGGCCTGCGCGAGCTCGCCGATCGGCGTTTGCGGCTTGGGAGCCGAGGCGTGGCCACCCCGCGAGCGTGCGCGGTACTCAAGGTCGATCATTCCCTTTTCGGCAATGCCGATCATCGCGGCGGGCGCCGTGACACCGGGAAAGACGTTGTGGACGACGGCACCGCCCTCGTCAAGAACAAGGCCGACGTCGATGCCCTCCGAGCGGAAGTGCTCGACGATATTGAGGGCGCCGGGGCCATTGACCTCCTCGCCACCCGAGAAGGCGAAGTAAATGTCGTGCTCGGGAACAAAGCCCTGTTTGACCAGAGTGTCGGCCGCAAACAGGGAGGCGTTCATCGTGGCCTTGGTGTCAAGCGTGCCGCGTCCCCAGAGGACGCCGTTTTCGGTAATGCCCTCAAAGGGAGGGCGCTGCCAATGCTCCTCGGCGGCGGGAACTACGTCATAGTGCGACATCAGGACGGTGGCGTGCGTGGGAGCCTTACCGGGCCAGCGGAAGAGCAGGGCACGGCCCGGGAAGCGCGTGAGCGTCGAGATTGCGGTGATGTTGGGATAGAGCGTCGGCAGAAGCGCGACAAGCTTTTCAAATTCGTCGTCCTCCTCCTCGACAGGGTCATAGCGCGAGACGGTGCGGCAACGCACGAGCTCGCGGAGCGCGGCGACAGCGGCCTCGCGGTCAAAGTCGCAGGGGGAAGCCTCGCTCAGCTCGACAGCTTTCGGGCGGAAGAGGGCGGCACGGATCAGGATGACGGCGACAAAAAGGACGAAGAGTGCGGCAAGTGCTATCAGAGCGTAAGTCACAAAAACCTCCATACGCATCAATCAAGAAGATGCTTTTTGTAAAGAATACGCGACACTCCGATGGTGAAGAGCGCGCTGACGGGAACCATGATACCCACCGTGCCGGCGTTGAGTGCGGGAATCGAGATAAAGAGGATTAGCATAAGGGCGACGGGGGCAATGGCGATCTTCCAGCTCTTTGAAACAAAGGCAACGCCGAGCGAGCCGAAGAGGGCGGGAAGGATCTGGGCGAAGGCGGGATCGAGCACGGGGGCGGTGAGGACGGGTGTCAAGGGGATCGCGAGGATGACACCGAGGATGACGATGAGGGTCGTTACGATGCTTGAGGTGGCAATAGCGATGGTTGAGATGACCTCGCCCTCCTCCGAGTTGGCCTTGACCTCGGCCTGTTCGAGCGCTGCAAGGGCACAGGGAAGCTTGAGGTTCGAGATGTTGCCCGTGACGAAGGAGAGGTAGGTGCCGCCCGAGCCGAGCATCGGGAGATAGGTGATGGTCTCGACGATGCCGACCGCCCAGTACATCGGGGCGACGGCGATAAGACCGAGGAGAAACCCGTTCCAATTGGGAACAGCCGAGAAGGCAAGAGCCACGGCGATCGGGAAGAGGAGAAGAATGGCGGTGACGCTGAAGTTCCAGACCTTACCGTCGCGGTGGACGCTGTCCATGTACGAAAGCTCACTGTATTTTTTCATTGCTGTACCCTCCTTAAACAGGTGCCGTGCCGAGCCACTGCGTCAGCGGAATGGCGGCGGCCATCGCGAGGACAAGGCTCAGGGGCAGGGCGTAATCGGCGATCCAGCGCCAGCCCGTCTTTTTCATGATGAGACCGCAGACGACCGTGATCAGCGCCGAGACGGCCATCACGCAGATCGGCACAAGGCCGTAGGTGAGCCCCTGGAAGACCGAGGAGAAATCGCAGAAGACGAAGCCGAGGAAGGCCGAGATCATACCGATGAAGAGCGAGCTCTGGAAGATGTCAGCCCACTTTTTGTCGCGCTTTTCGAGCGTGAGCATGCCCGACTGCATCTTCTTGCCGAGCAGGGGAGCGAGCCAGATGCCGACGAGGATGCTGACCGTCATAACAAGGGCGATGGTCACGTACTGCGAGGCAGTGAGCCCGCCCTCGGCAATGTCGAAATTGGCGATGGTCTGCTCGGAGGCGTAGGTCTCATAGGAGAGCGAGCCGATGACGCTGAGGCGCAGCCAGGGGAGCGCGACACCGAGCTTTTTTGAGAGCACGATCACGCCGACGACGATCGAGACGGCAGGGGCGATCGTGAAGATCGCCGACGAGCGCACGATCTTTTTGAGCTTATCGGCGGAAATTCCGAGGGCCAGCGCGCGCCGCCAGGCACGTATCAGAAACCAGACCGACTGGACAATGACGACGGCAATAATGAGCGCGACCATCACGAAAATGAGAGGATGGTTGACAGAGAAATTCAAAGATGTTACCTCCATTTCTTCTCGTATTTTTTAAAATACAGTTGCTATTATAGCATAAACGCACGTATTTGAAAAGAGGGAAGCGCCAAAAAAGGCCGAAAACCGAAAAAAGCCGCCCCCTCGGCTTGACAAAGGTGGGGGGCGGCGGTACAATAGAAGGCGGAAATTACGAAAGGATACTATCAGGAGCCGCGTATGACAACCACCCTTCTTCTCGTCCGTCACGGGCAGAGCCTCGGGAACCTCGCCGAGACTTTCCTCGGGCATACCGACCTTGGCCTGACCGCGCTTGGCGAGCGTCAGGCCGCCGCCCTTGCCGAGCGCCTTGCCGGAACTCATCTGGACGCCGTGTATTCGAGTGATCTTTCGCGCGCGATGAATACCGTTCTCCCGACGGCAAAGCGCCATGGGCTTGCCGTCATTCCCGACGAGCGCCTGCGTGAGATCTTTGCGGGCGCATGGGAGGGCGTGAGCTTTGACGAGATCGCACGCCGCTTTCCTGCTGACCGTGCCCTTTGGAAGACCAATATCGGCCTTGCCTGCCCCACGGGGGGCGAGAGCGTGGCGGCGCTCGGCGTGAGAGTTAAGGCGGTGCTTGATGAGATCGCCACACGTCACCCGGGGGAGACCGTGCTGGTCGGTACCCATGCGACGCCGGTCCGGAGCGTGATGGCACGCCTCCTCGGCTATCCGCCCGAGCGCATGGCCGAGATCCCATGGGCGCCCAACGCCTCGATCGTCACCGTGGTCTACGAGGACGGGGAGGCGCGCCTTGTCGGCGAGGTCGATGCCGCGCATCTTGACGGGATCGTGACTCTCGTTCCGAAGAAGATATAAGCCCCTCGGCAAGCGGGAGAAAGAGAAAAAGCACCGACAGAGTTGACTCTGTCGGTGCTTTTTGGTAAAAAATACTTTGCTGATTTACAGTTTTTTAAAATAGGTGACCGACTCCGTCTTCGCCTCGAAGCCCGCCTTTTCATAGGCGCGGCGCGCCGGGGCGTGACCCTCGTCAAGCCCCGTCGTCACACGGACGCCCTTTGCGCCAAGCGAACGCAAAAGACCGAAGACGAACTCGTATTGACGCGGACCGATGCCGCGCCCGCGGAAGGAGGCCGCCACGGCGTTGTTTGAGATCGTGCCGAGGCCGCTCGCCGCATCGTAGGTGAAATGGATGAAGCCGGCGATCTCGCCGTCAAGCACCGTCAGATAGCAGGTGCCGCTTGCGACGTTGCGGCGGATCTGCGCCTCCTTTGCGGCGCCGGGATCGGGGTAGAAGACCGAGAAGATCTCCTCCCCGAGCTGATCGCGGAAGCCGTCATAGATCGCCGCCCACTCATTGCGTGCGATGGCGACAAGGCTGTCGGCATCGGCGGCGGTCGCCTGCCGGATGAGGGGCTCGCTCATGCCTCCTCCTCGGGGCGCTCGTAGGCGATACCGTTTTCAAAGAAGATCCAGCCGAAGTAGCCGGGAGAGAGGAGAAACTTACCGAGCGTGGCAATGCGGATCGGCTCGTCCTCCCAGATGCCGCCTGCGTTATCGCCGATGCGAAGCTTGAAGGGGGCAGTGCCGCGGATGGCGGCATTCTTCTTTGAGATGCGCAGGCGCGCCCTGAGGTAACCGTCCTCGGGCTCAAGAGTCTCAAGCTTCCACTTCCGGAGCTCGGCAGCCTTCGCTTCCTTCTTGTAGTAGGGCCAGTGCTCGCCCCAGTAGGCGCCGTTAAGCCTGTGCTTGCCTTCGGCGCTCATGTTGACGGAAACACCTGCCGAGACAGAGAAAAGACGGAATTCGGGTTGAATGATCCAGGTGGTGGCACTCTTCGAGCGGAGCTCAAAGACGATGTCGCGCTCGTCCTCACTCATGCGGAATTCTGAGATGCCGTTCGAGAGGGGTTCCCAAGCGGCATCCTCAATACTTTGCCGCTTCATTGTATAGGAATGTTTGCAATCCTCCTCGATGCCGAGGTAGTATTCGAGGGGCGGCAGGCCTGCTTCAATTCGTGCCTCCACCTCTGGGAATTCGGTCGCAAGCAGGGTCCGGAGGGTCTCGATGCGGTGACGGAGCTTCTCGGGGAAGAACTTGAATCCCTCGGCCTCTGAGTGGTAGCCGAGGCGGCTGTCGTTCTCGCAGAGGGCGATCATCTTGGTGGACTCGTTGATCTCGTTTTCGACAAAGGTACGCATCTTGGCGAGCGTTGCCCTCGGCTCACCCTCGCCGGTGCCGAGCAGGTCGCGGAGCCTATAGAAGTGCAGGATGTTATAGGTGCTCTTGCACAGCACAAGGAAGGCCGCCGACACCGAGAGAAGGTCGTTGAGCTCCTCGCCGGCGTAGGCCGCCACGGTACCGAGCTCGGCCATGGCGCGGGTGTAGTAATTCTTCATCGAGGTGATGAGCGTGATCGCCTCGTCGTGCGTGTGGCCGGTCAGGAGAGCATCGCAGATGCGGTCACCGTCCGGCTTATCGAGCAGGAGCCAGGTGCGCGAGGGGGAGAAGTTCTTCGGCTTAAGCGACAGCTCCCATACGACGCCGTCGTGCGCCGGGGAGTAATAGCTGAACATAATGTTAAGCGGATACAGGCGATAGCCCTTCTCAAAGAGACGCCATGCGCGCACAATAGGCTCGGCCACACCGCGGCCGTAGGTGATGGAGGCGAGGCGGTGGAGATAGTCGTCCTCGTCGATGAAGTCGTGGAGGAAGGCGAGGTCGCCCGCCGCCTTGCTCATAAAGCAGGGATAGTTGCCGAAGTACCAGCACTCCATCACGCCCTCAACGCCGGTGCGGTATGCGCCGCGCATCTTGCCGTAAACGTTACCGGGGGAGGGAACGTAGGGCAGGGTGGCGACCTCGTGCGAGCAGCAGATCTGCATCTTGGCCCAGAGGTGCTTTTTGTACTTCTTAGCTGCCTTGGCGGTCTTTTCAAAGAGATCGGAGGGGCCGACGTAGGACAGCCAGTAGTCCATCGCCTGGCGTTCCTTGCCGAGCTGACTCTCGAAGCCGCGGTCGTCAAAGTTCTGCATCAGCACAACGTCGTCGGGTGCGCCCGCCACGTAGTCAAGGATGTCCTTATCCTCCCAGGTGCGGTGGCCGTAGGTCCAGCTGACGAACTCGGCCTCGGGCTTCACCTCACGGATGCCGGCACGCAGGTTCTCAATGTTATGGTCGAGGATCTCGCCGCGTGACATCCCGGCGCAACGCGGGCAGGTGCAGTTTTCGGACCGGACCGAGGCGCATGAGGTCGTGCGCTCGCCCGCCGTGATGCTGATGAAGCCGCCAAGGTCGGGGCAGAGGGTAAAGAGGCGTCGCCCTGCCTCACGGCAGTATTCCTTGGTCCTCGGCGAGTGCGGGCACATCGTGTAGTGGTAAAGGCCACCCACCTTCTGGCCGATCATATCGGCGTACTTCTCGCCGAGCTCGGCGGCGATGCCGGCGGGCTCGATGGCAAAGAAGTAGACCTTAATGCCGTAGCGGCGGCACTTGGCGATGACGCGGTTGAGCTTTTCGACGCGCGCCTCATATCCGATACCGTACTCCGTGATGATGTCCGAGGGCACGAGTTGCTTGAAGCTTGAGTAGATCCAAAGGCCGTTCGTGCCGTCGTGGGCGAGACGGTTCAGATATTCGTCGGGATAGTAATCGACATTGTCCGAAAGCTCGTCGCCGTTCTTCGGCGGGCGGTTGGTGGGGCTGAAGAAGCCGCGCGTGATGCGCTGACGGAGCCAGGGCTTGCGCACGATCCTGCCGAGAGGAAGGAATGGCCCCTCACGGGCGATCATCTCGTCCTCGAGATAGACGAGCGCGCGGCGGATACCTTCGGTATCGCCCGCCGTAACGGTGCAGCCCTCGGCGGTGACGTCAATGATGTACTCCTCAAAGCAGGAGGTCGGCCCCTTGGCAATGCGGATAGGGTAGCGACCGCCACCGATACCGCATACCGAGATGAAAAGGCCGAAGTCGGCCGTTGCAGTATCGAGCAGACCCTCGGCATCGGGGAAGCGGTGGTCGAGGTACAGTCCGCGGACCGAGGTCTCTCCCTCCTCCGCCTCGGTGCGGGCAAAGCGCGCGGGGCGCTTGGCGTGAATGGGGGCCTTCAGGTATTCTACAAAGGAAAGCGGGGGCTGGAGGTCAAAAAATTCATCTTGCGAGGTCTTTCGTTTCATGAGCAGGCTCCTTTTAAATAAAAACCTAAGGTTTGTTAGCAAAACGCATTTGCTCCTATCCACTATACCACTTTAAAATGCGCCTTGTCAAGGGGAGTACCCTCGGCAAAACGGAGAAAAAAGGCGGCGATTTTTGGCGATATCGACAAGCCATTGTTTTGCCCGTTTTTATTGACAGGACGCCGGAATTTTGATATAATTGAGTAGATGATATTTATGAAAGGATTTTTTGCCCATGAAAAAATCTCTCATTCGTCTTCTGGCTCTCGCCCTGATGCTCGCGATGATCGTGCCGCTTGCGGCCTCGTGCGGGCTTTTCGGCGGCAACAATGGCGGCGATGATACCACCACCGGTGTCATCACGGCTCCGACCGACGGCTACAAGACAGATCTTTCGACCCTTACGTATACCGACCTCTCGGCAAGTGCGCTTGCCGGGTACAGCATCGTGTATTCCGAGCTGGCCTCCTCGGTAGCGATCGAGCTTGCCACCGAGCTGCAGGCTGCCATTAAGACGGCGACCGGCGTTGAGCTGCCCGTCAAATCGGATGCACTTGCCCTCGGCGAGTCGGTTCCCACCGACGTCAAGGAGATCCGCGTCGGCATTACCAACCGTGACACAGGCTATGAGTGGCTCCGTTACTACGACTACCGCATCGAGAAGTCGGGTGACGATCTTGTGATCGCGGCGGGCGGCGATGAGGCGTTGGCCGATGCCATTGCGCTCTTCACCGAGAACATGCTGACGACGGCGGTCCGCCTTCCCAACACGGCGTGCGATTACCTCGCTTACTACGCGGCTGAGAATCTTTACCTCGGCGGTATCGACGTAGCGGAGTATACCCTCGTGGCCGATTCGGAGAACCTCGGGGTTGCCGAGTATCTGCGCTCGCAGATCCGTGCTCTTTGCGGTATCACTCTCCCGATCGTCTCCTCGTCCGTGGCCGAGACCACGTATGAGATCCTGATCGGTAACATCGTCCGTACCGGCATTACATATCCCGAGAGTGGCAAGTACACCGTCAGCCAGGTCGGTGCCAAGATCGTGCTCGGCGGTGTTGGGGCGGGTGCCGGCAATGCCGCAGCGGTTGACTTTGTGAGGAACACGCTGGTGGCCGATCCCTCAAAGAGGGGGGAGACGCTTGCCTTTACGGTGGATACCCGTACGAGGACGCACCTGACCGGCGGTCTCTTTAAGCTTAACCTCTCCGATACTCTCGGCAGCATGGTCGGGAAGTATGACCTTGATTACAGCACCAATACCGTTCTTGCCCGCTTTATGGCCGCCAAGGCTGAGCTTCCCGATGAGGTCACGGTGCTCGATCGTTTCCTTATTGAGGATTATCCTCTGAGCCTTATGCGCCAGGTCTTTGTCTCTCCCGAGGGCGACGATACGAACCCCGGTACCCAGGAGGCTCCCCTCGCTACGCTTCACGAGGCGCTGAACCGCATGAGCAACAAGGGCGGCGGCACCATTTGGATGATGGGCGGTACCTATGAATTCAAGAGCGCCGCGAACATTACGGGGGCACATGCCGGCACCGCCATTGCCCCGCTCTTTATCAAGGCGTGGAATGATGAGAAGCCTATCCTGACCGCGAATAACAATCTCGATATGTCGATGGATAAGTGGTACTACTTCGATCCCGCCGATAATGCCGACGTCTGGAACCGCGTTCCCGCTAAGGCCCGTGACAGCATCATGTGGACAACGCTGGATTTGCAGGGCTGGGAGGACAGCGATATTGCCCAAATCAACAAGACAGATGGCCCGCCTCGTATGTATGTGAACGGCAACCAGTACACGCTGGCCCGTTACCCCAACAGCGAAGAGCCGCTGGATCTGCTCTATTTCACAAAGGTCTATGATACCGGCTCGGTCGCCACCAAGACCGGTACCGATCTCTGGGCCGAATGGGAGAAGCGCGCCAACAGGTATTACAGCGGCTTTGGGGGGACTTCCGCCCAGATCGGCTGGGAGGTCGGTCTGCCGGATAAGAACTTCATCCCGACGGAAACCAACGAGGAGAAGTATAAGGCCGAGGATATGCGGGAAGAGGTCCTTTCCTGGGTCAATACCGGTGATATCTGGTGCTACGGCTCCTTCTTTGAGGGCTGGTCGTTTGAGCACTACAATCTCGCCCTCCAGCACACTGAGGGGGGGAAAACCGAGACCTACGGCCACAAGGCCGACCTTGACGGCGACGGTCAGGACGATATGTACGACCTTGACGGCGACGGCATCCTTGACGAGACCTACTATCTCGGCTATCCCCGTGACTTTGCGGGCGATGACAAGGGCACCTGGGGTAACGGTACCAAAAAGCCCGGTACCGGAGCGAATGACCTTCCCTATCACCCCGACCGTGCCAACGGCGGCACCTATTACACGCTGAAATCGACCTCTCCCTGCTATTACGGCGCGAAGAACTCGGGTAACTCGCCCGCCGGCCGTAACATCTATTACCTCTACAATGCCATTGAGGCTCTTGATTCTCCCGGCGAGTGGTTCCTTGACAGAAGCACCGGCCGCCTTTACATCTTCCCGAGCTACGACGACAACTTCTTTAAGTCTCAGGTCTCCTTCTCCCCCGTTGAGGCGTATAACATCATTGGCGTCACGGGCACCTCGAATATTGTCCTTGACGGCCTTACCATTAACGGCTCGTCGGGTATGGGTATCAGCACGAGCAATGTCGATTCGCTGATCATCCAGAACCACACCTCAGTGAACACCAAGAGTTACGCAGCCTACCTCCAGAACTGCACGAATTCCGCTGTTATCTATTCCGATATCTCCAAGTGCGGCGGGACCATGCTCGCTGTGGGCGGCGGCACCAGTGTCTACAATCTGACGCCGAACAACGTGGTGATCCAGAACAACTTCTTCCACGACGCTTTGCCCACGGAATCGGTGGCGGTCGGCGTCGGCGGATGCCGTACGGTGGTTTCGCATAACTACTTCCAGAATACTACGGTCAGCGGCAGCACCGTTACCGAGTCGATCGTTGAGTACAACCGCTTTGAGGGCGGTAGTGCTGACGTTGTTGACGGCGGTATGATCTACTACGGCGGTTGGCAGGCGCGCTCCAACCACTTCCGCTATAATCTCTTCCACATGTTCAATGCCACGCACAACGCCGTGTATAACGACACGATGTGCTCGGGCAACTACATGTACTACAACATCGTTTCGACGATCGGCTCGCGCTCCAACCGCAACAAGGGCTGGTATTCCTCGACCGGTATGGCGGGCGTTTGCTACGGTAACCTGATGGTGCTCCGTAC
>JAZNAD010000069.1:0-2545 GCA_045586345.1 Eubacteriales bacterium | reverse complement strand
GCGGCGGCCCCGGCGGATACCTTTGCGCCGAGCGCGCAGCCCAGGGGGGCATGAAGGTTGCCGTTTTCGAGAAGAAGGCACTTGGCGGCACCTGCCTGAATGAGGGCTGCATCCCCACAAAGACATTTTTAAATTCCTCGAAGATGTACCGACACGCGAAGGAGAGCGAAGCCTTCGGCGTTACGGCAACGGGCGTTACCTACGACCACGCCAAGGTCGTTGAGAGAAAGAACGGCGTAGTCAAGACCCTCGTGGCGGGCGTTGGCGCTACCATGAAGGGAAATAAGGTCACGGTCATCAGCGCAAGCGCCGTGATCAAGGGCAGGAGCGACAGCGGCTTTGCCGTTGAGGCGGACGGCGTGCTTTACGAGGGGAAGCGCCTCGTGATCGCGTCGGGCTCGGAGACCGTGGTTCCTCCCGTTCCCGGCCTCAAGGAGGGCCTCGCTTCCGGATTTGTCCTTACGAATCGCGAGGTGCTTGACGAAAAAACGCTCCCGAAGACCCTCGTGGTCATCGGCGGCGGTGTTATCGGCCTCGAGATGGCATACTACTTTGCAAGCGTTGGTGTTAGCGTTACGGTCATCGAAATGATGCCCAAGATCGCCGGCGCGACCGATCCCGAGATCTGCAAGGTGCTTACCGATGCCTTTGTCAAGCGCGGTATGACCTTCAAGCTTTCCTCCAAGGTCCTTGAGGTCAAGGCGGGGAGCGTTGTGTATGAGGAAAACGGAGAAAAGAAGGAGATCGCGTGCGATAAGGTGCTTCTTTCCGCCGGCCGCAAGCCCGCGACCGCGGGCATTGGCCTTGAGACGCTCGGGCTCGATATGGACAGAGCCGCGATCAAGACCGACCGGCATCTGTGCACGAACGTGTCCGGCGTGTATGCCGTCGGTGACTGCAACGGCAAGCTGATGCTGGCGCATACTGCGTACAGAGAGGCCGAGGTCGCCGTCAACCATATGCTCGGCAAGAACGACGAGATGCGCTACGACGTGATCCCCTCGGTCATCTATACCGATCCCGAGGTGGCAAGCGTCGGCTACAGCAAGGAGGCCGCCGGGGAGAAGGGCATGAAGGTCAAGGAGATCAAGCTCCCGATGTCCTACGCCGGCCGCTATCTTGCCGAGACCGAGGGCGGCAAGGGCTTTATCAAGCTTGTGGTGGATACCGATAAGAACCGCCTTGTCGGGTGCCATATGGTCGGCTCTTACGCCTCCGAGATCATTATGACGGCGACGATGATGGTCGATACCGAGCTGACGCCCACCCGTCTGAAGAAGCTCGTGTTCCCGCATCCCACGGTGGCGGAGATCATCCGCGAAGCCATTTTCCACATCTGAGAAGCATAAAATATTTCACATACATTTAATAGAGGAGAAAGAAACATGCCGAAGAATTTATTCGTAGATCCCAAGGAAACCCTGGCACCCGGTAAAATTACCTTCAAGAGCATTCCCGTCAATGCTTACAATAAAACCATCGCCGAGGAGAGAAGCCGCTACAGCGACGACGATCTCGTTCGTATCTATCGCGATATTACCGTTCTCCGTGAGTTCGAGTCGATGCTCAACCAGATCAAGACGCAGGGGCTCTACAACGGGATCGAGACCACGTATCCCGGCCCTGCGCACCTCTCGATCGGCCAGGAGGCCGCCGCTGTCGGTCAGGCGTACCTTCTTGACCAGAACGACTTCTCGTTCGGCTCTCACCGCAGCCACTCCGAGATCCTTGCCAAGGCTCTCTCCTGCATCCATAAGCTCAGCGAGCAGGAGCTGATGACCATCATGGAGGGCTTCCTTGGTGGCTCGGCCCTTCGCGCTACCGAGAAGCTTGGCCCCGTCAGCGATGTGAAGGAGCTTGCGATCCGCTTCATCCTTTACGGAACGCTTTCCGAGATCTTCGCTCGCGATACCGGCTTCCACAAGGGCATGGGCGGCTCGATGCATGCCTTTTTCCTACCCTTCGGCATTTATCCCAACAATGCGATCGTCGGCGGCTCGGCCGCTATTGCTACCGGTGCCGCCCTCTTCAAGAAGATCAACGGCAAGCAGGGCATCGTTGTGTGCAACTCGGGCGACGGCTCGATGGCGCGCGGTCCTGTGTGGGAGGCAATGAACTTTGCCGCTATGGATCAGTTCAACACCCTGTGGGAGAACCACAAGGGCGGCATGCCGATCCTTTACAACGTATTCAATAACTCCTACGGTATGGGCGACCAGACCCGCGGCGAGACCATGGGCTACGATATGCTGGCCCGTATCGGCTCGGGCATCAGCCCCACGCAGTTCCATGCGGAGCGTATCAACGGCTTCAATCCTCTGGCGGTGATCGACGCCATGGAGAGAAAGCTCAAGATTCTTCGCAAGGGAGAGGGCCCCGTTCTTCTTGACACGCTTACATATCGTTATTCCGGTCACTCCACATCCGACCAGAACGCATACAGAACCAAAGAGGAAATCGATGCATGGAGAGAAGTTGATCCTATCATCACATACCGTGCAGGTCTTATCGATGCAGGTGTTGCCGGTGATAGCCGCTTAGACGA
>JAZNAD010000068.1:0-4479 GCA_045586345.1 Eubacteriales bacterium | reverse complement strand
GCCGCTACGAGGGCTGGCCGGCCATCATCCGCGCCGTCAACACCTCGGTCGCGATGACCGCCACCATTGAAGAAATCCCCTACGCCCACCTCCGCCGCATCACCGACCGCATCACCCACGAGGTCGACGGCATCAACCGTGTCCTCTACGATCTCACCCCGAAGCCGATTGGGACGATCGAGTGGGAATAAGATTTTCTCCCCCAAAAACACCGCAAGCGTTTAACGCTTGCGGTGTTTTTTTTCTTAAAATTCTCTCATTCTCCCCTTGACAAGCGCAATACTTCGTGATATGATGTATTATGCAAGGAGTGGTATGCTTTGGATATTCAGTTGAAGCGCGGTCTTTTGGATGTGTGCGTCCTGACCGCGATTAAAAATGAGGATTCTTACGGCTATAAGATCATTAAGGATATGAAGCCGTATGTTGAGATGTCGGAGTCGACACTCTATACGATACTCAAGCGCCTTGAGCTTTCGGGCATGCTGACAGTACGAACCTCTGAGCACGGCGGTCGGCTCCGCAAGTATTACCATATCACAAGGGCCGGCCTCGGCCGCATTGAGGATTTCAAGGAAGAATGGGGCGAGGTCATGGCGATGTATCATTTTATCACCAAGGAGGATAGCGGAGATGAATAAGAAGGATTTTATCGCCGCGCTCCGGAGGCGGCTGAGCGGCCTGCCCGTGGATGAACTTGCCGAGCGGCTTGAGTTTTACAGCGAAATGATCGACGACCGCGTGGAGGAGGGGCTTACCGAAGCGGAGGCCGTTCGCGAGATCGGCACGCTCGATGAGGTCGCCGACCGCATCAGGGAGGAGCTCGGCGCGGACGAGCTGCTTCCCGAGCACGAGCCCGAGAGGAGAGGTCTTGGCCGCGGGCAGCTCGTTCTCCTGATCCTCTCGTCGCCGCTTTGGATCGCCTTTCTCGCTCCCGCCCTCGTTGTGATGCTGGCGGCGTATATCGTTCTTTGGGCGTTGGTTGCCGCTCTGTGGGCGGTCGAGCTCCCGTTTTTTATCCTCTCGATGATCTCGAAATTCCTATTGATCGCGTGTTTGGCAGCTACCAAGGGCGCAGTGTCTGTGACAAAGGGCGGCATTCTTGGTGTCAAAAAATCTTTCAAAGAAAGGAAACACTCTGATGCGTATTTCGATTAAGCGTCTCTTTGTTCTGCCGGTCCTCGCCATGATGGCATTGTCTCTCTCGGCCTGCACGCAGGATGCTGCCGTGCCTCGCGGTTATGAGGCCAAGACCTATACCGTTACCGAGGAATTTCATTCGGTCTCGATCACCTCGAAGACGGCCGATATCACCTTCGTCCCCGCATCGGACGGTACCTGCCGTGTTGAGTGCGCCGAGAAGAAGCGCCTAACCTATACGGTCGGTGTTGAGGACGGCATACTCAAGATATCTCAGGTGGATGTGCGCGTCTGGTATGAGCGTATCTTTAGCTTTGGCAAACAGCCCGCCATCATCGTCTATCTGCCGAAGACTGCGTACGACGCCCTTGAGATCATTGAGGCTACGGGTGACATCACGCTTCCTGCGGACTTTACCTTCGGGAGCATCGATATCACGCTGAGCACGGGGGATATCATGTGCTATGCTTCGGCTACGGGAGATGTAAAGATCAAGGGCTCGACGGGGGACGTCCGTCTTGAGGATGTCACGGTCGGCTCGCTGGATATTGCGGTGTCAACGGGCGATGTAACCCTCGCTCGCGTCGCGGCGACGGGCGATGCCTCCGTCCGAGTTTCTACGGGGGATGTCACGGCGACCGACGTGACGGCGGAAAGCTTCAAGACCAACGGTTCCACGGGCCATGCGACTCTTGCGAATATCACCGCCACGAATGTGTCGATTGAGCGCGATACCGGCCGCACGACCTTCGCGGGCTGCGAGGCCACCGACATCGTTCTCGAAAATTCGACGGGTGATGTGAAATTGACCGATGTGCGTGCCGTTCGCCTTGTGAGCGAGGCCGGTACGAGCGATCTCACACTCACGAACACCGTCGTCGCCGAAATGCTCACCGTAAAACGGAGCACGGGAGACGTTGAATTCATGGATTCCGACGCCGGTGAGATCCTGGTTGAAACCGATACCGGCAGCGTGACGGGGACTCTGCTTTCGGAGAAGGTCTTTATCGTGCGGACCGATACCGGCAGGATCGACGTCCCCGAAACCGTGACGGGCGGCAAATGCAAGATCACGACGGACACCGGGAAGATCATTTTGTCCTATTCCGAAAGATAAAGAGAAGCAAAAAAGGAGCACTACGGTGCTCCTTTTGTATCGAGATCTCCCCTTTACAAAATTCCCGATTTGTAGTATAATCGTGGCATACCCTAAGGAGAACAGAAGATATGAACGAAAGCTTTGAAAAAGAATTTTACCTGCGCACCTCGGATTTTGACTGCCGGATGCAGCTCCAGCCGGCCGCCGTCCTCGATCTCTTTCAGGATGTTGCCGGCGAGCACGCTCGCGCTCTCGGCATCGGCCGTGATGCGATGATGGCCGAGAAGCTGATCTGGGTCATCGTCCGCGTGCGCTACCGCGTTCTCCGCACGCCAAAGCAGTTTGACAAAGTCCGTGTCAAGACCTGGCCGCTCCCTCCGCGCCGCAGTATTTTTCAGCGAGAATATAAGATTATGGACGGAAACGGCGAGCCCCTTGTGCTCGGTAGCTCGGAATGGGTGGTCATCCACGCCGAGCGCCGCCGTCTGATGCCGGTTGGTGACATCTATCCTCTGAAGGACGAATTCCTTGAGGAGCGTAATTTTGCGGACGGCTTCCCCCGCCTTTCGGATTTCGACGGTGAGGGCGAGGCCGAGGTGCGCCTGCCGCATTTCACCGACCTCGATATGAACGGCCATGTCAATAACACAAAGTACGCCAACTATATTCTTGATACCGTCCGTCCCGAGGCCGACGAGCGCATTGAGGAGTTTCTCATCGAGTACCACCGTGAGGTCAAGGGGGATGCTCCCTTTGCCCTTTCTCGAAGGAGAGAAGGAAAGTGCATCGACGTGAAGGGCACGAGTGATGGCGGTGAGCGGATGTTCACCTCCCGCATCCTGCTGGAATAACAAAAAGCTCCCGAATCCGGGAGTTTTTTGTTGTTGTGTAAACTTTACTTGACGAAATAGGCGCGCGTGATGATGATGCTACGGAGGGGGGCATCGTTGTAGCTTGTCCGCGCCGCGGCGATCTTATCCACGACATCTATGCCGCGCACCACCTTGCCGAAGGCGGCGTAGGAGCCGTCAAGATGGGTCGCGCCCTCGGTTTCATGAACGATGAAGAACTGCGAGGAGGCGGAGTTGTAGTAGTCGGTGCGCGCCATCGAGATGACACCGCGCTTGTGGCTGAGGTTGTTCTCAACACCGTTGGCGGCGAATTCCCCCTTGATCTCCTCGGGGAGAGGCTTGTCTGCGGTGGGTTCGCCCCCTTGGATCATAAAGCCCTCAATAATGCGGTGGAAGCACGAGCCGTCATAGATGCCGTCGGCCACAAGCTTTTGAAAATTCTCGACCGTGATCGGCGCCGTGCCGGGCTTCAGCTTGACAATGATCGTGCCGTAATCCTTGACCTCAATGGCTACGAAGCGCGTGACCTTGTCGGCCTCGCGGAAGGTGCGAAAGGCGGTCAGAAAGAGGACGGTCATTAAGATCCCAATAAGGACAGCGACTGCGACCGTGATCCAAAGGATTTTCTTCTTTGATACGTTTGCCATAGCTTTTCTTCTCCTTTAAAATACCTTTTACGAGGTTATCTTACCATCCGGCGCCCCGGTTGTCAATCCCGATTTTTGAACTTTCAGATAAATTTAGATAATAAAGAGAAAAAAGGCTTGCAATCGGCAAGAAAATGTAGTATACTATGCGTAGCGATGACGGAAGCTATCGCAGGCAATGCGTCAAAGAGAGCCGCCGGTGGGTGTGAGGCGGCACGCGGGATCTGCGTATCCACTTCCCGAGCGATCGGTGAGAGCCGAGGGGGGCGCCCCACACAGCGCAAAAAGAGGGCGGGGTGACCCGTCAATATGGGTGGCACCGCGGAGCTTCTTCGTCCCATAGGCGAAGGGCTTTTTTGTTTGTTTAATAACCTTTTTGGAGGAAATACAGAATGCTGGATATCCGATTTGTCAGAGAAAATCCCGATATCGTCCGCGAGAACATCAAAAAGAAGTTTCAGGACCATAAGCTCCCGATGGTCGATGAGGTCATCGCTCTCGATGCCGAGCGCCGCACCGTACAGCAGGAGGCGGATGCTCTGCGCGCCAACCGTAACAAGGTCTCGAAGAGCATCGGTATCTTGATGGCGCAGGGCAAGCGCGAGGAGGCCGAGGGGGCCAAGCGCCTTGTCGCCGCCGAGGCCGAGCAGCTGGCCGCCGCCGAGCGCCGTCAGGACGAGCTTGACGAGGCCGTCAAAAAGATCATGATGACCCTCCCGAACATCATCGACAAGTCGGATCG
>JAZNAD010000067.1:0-7422 GCA_045586345.1 Eubacteriales bacterium | reverse complement strand
GCCGCTGAGCCGCCCTCAAGGGCCGCAATGCGCGCCGCCACCGTATCGCACGTGGGGTTCTGCAGGCGCGAGTAGAAATAGCCGCTCGCCTCAAGGTCAAAGAGCTTGCCCATATCCTCGCTCGTTTCATAACGGAAGGTCGTGCTCTGCACGATCGGGATCTGGCGGGGCTCGCCATTCTTCGGGCTGTAGCCGCCCTGAACGCAAAGGGTCTCAATTCTCGGTTTGCTCATGGGGATATCCTCCTTCGGAAGTGTAGGTTACAAAAATTAAAATAAAAAAACCGTCTCACGCTTTGAGACGGAGAGAATCCGCGGTACCACTCAAATTCGCACACAGTGCGCACTCCTTGGGCTCCTGTAAGCCCTGTGCCGTAACGCCGCACCTCCGCGAAGACGGCTACCTATCGCCGCCCCGGCTCGGGAAGCCATAGACCGGATGCGCCCCCTCCGTCGGTTTCCAGCTCCCCCGACTCTCTGTAGGATTCCTCGCAAGCGTCCTCTTCCGTCATTGCCTTTCATAATTGCTTCTACTATATCATATGACCGTGAGTTTGTCAAGAGGGGAAAAGAAAAACGCGCCGTGGCGCGTTTTTCTTTTCAGAGCGTGACCGACGTATAGGTATGACCGACAGCGGGAAGGAATTTTTCGAGGATATCGGCCACTAGGAGCCCGAGGCTCGAGGTGTTCACGAGGGGATGCGCGCCGATCGCCTCGGCGGTGAGAATATCACGGTCGATAAGAAGCGCGACCTCGCGCTCCTTGTCATGCATAAGGCCAAGCACGCTGGCCGAGCCGGGAAGCGTACCAAGCAGACGCTCCATCTCCTCGGCGTCGGCAAACGAAAGACGAGCCGAACCGATCTGGGCCGATAGGTCCTTTGTACGGAAGGGCTTATCGCCCGGCATCAGAAGAAGGTAGTACGCCGTATGCTGGCGGTTGGTGAGAAAAAGGTTCTTGCAGATCGAGGTTCCGAGCACGGCCTCAATGGCCCGGCAATCCTCCATTGTCGCAGCTGGATCGTGATCGACACGGATGTAGGAGATGCCGAGGTCGTCGAGGAGGGCGTAGGCCGCCATCTCCTTCGTTTCCCTGCCCTCACCCGAGGTGGGGCGGCCGGAAAAGAGCGCGCTGATCATGGCTTACACCGTAAAGGTCTCTATCTCAACCTCGGTCTGCTCGCCCGACTGCATATCGCGGAGCTGGGCGCGGCCGCTCTCGACCTCAGGGTCACCGAGGATCAGGGTGAAGGCGGCACCGAGCTTGCCGGCGTACTTCATCTGTGCCTTCAGGGAACGGTCCATCGTATCACACTCGGCGTAGATGCCCGCGCGACGCAGACGCTCGCAGATCGCCATGGCCTTGACCGAAGCGGCCTTGCCGAGGGGAGCAATGTAGATGCGCGGTGTGGCGGTGGGAACATCGGCCGTTCCGGCGGCGCGCATCGCAAGGATCAGACGGGTAATGCCCATACCGAAGCCGATGCCGGGGAGGGCAGGGCCGCCAAGCGACTCGACGAGACCGTCATAGCGGCCGCCACCGCAGACCGTGCTCTGGGCGCCAATACCGTCGGCGATGAATTCAAAGACGGTGCGAGTGTAGTAGTCAAGCCCGCGCACGATTGAGGGATCGACAGTATAGGAGATGCCCATGGCATCCAGCATGGCGCAAAGGTCGGCAAAGTGAGCGGCGCAATCCTCGCACAGATGGTCAACAGTGCGGGGAGCCTTCGGCGCCAGGGCGGCACACTCGGGATTCTTGCAGTCGAGAAGGCGGAGGGGGTTACGGCCGAGGCGGTCACGGCAGGTGTCACACAGCGTGCCCACGTTCGACGAATAATAGCCGACGAGCGCCTCGCGGTAGGCGGGGCGGCAGGACTTACAGCCGATCGAATTGAGGTGCAGGCTGACGCCCTTGAGGCCGAGGCGGTTGAGGACCGAGGCGGCAACGGCAATGACCGTGGCATCCGCGGCGGGCGACACGCTACCGAAGGTCTCGGTGCCGAACTGGAAGAACTCACGGCTGCGGCCGGCCTGGGGTGCCTCGTGGCGGAAGCAGTTGATGATGTAGTAGAACTTCTGGGGCATCGCGGCCACGTGGAGGCCGTTCTCAATAAGGGCGCGCACGACCGACGCCGTCCCCTCGGGGCGGAGCGAGAGCGAGCGGTTCTCGTCGCGGTCGGCAAAGGTATACATCTCCTTCTGCACAACGTCGGTGGTATCACCAACACCGCGCACGAAGAGCTCGGTATTCTCAAAGGTGGGGGTGCGGATCTCGCCAAAGCCGTAGCGCTCGGCCTCCTCGCGGACGATCGCCTCGATCTTACGGAAAAGCGGCGTTTCGTCGGGGAGGATGTCCATCGTCCCCTTAATTTTCTGTATCACTACTCTGTTCCCCTTTCAGGCTGTTGTACGCGGCTTCAAGAAGCAGTGCAAGACGCTCCTCGTTCCCGAGGTAGGCGTGCGCGCCGAGGAGTGCCTCAAGGGCAGTGGCACGGCGATAGTCGATATCGCTCGCATGCTTCGGGTGCTGGAGATGCTTGGAGTTGGCCGCTCGGCGGCAAAGGTCGCACTCCTCCTCGGTGAGCATCGGCTCGATGGCCGAGAGCATAGCCGCCTGGGATGCGGCATTCACGATCGCCGCCGAAAAGGCATGCAGATGCCCTGATTTGGCGAGCCCCGACAGAACGGCGCGGCGGCGGATATCTAAGCTGTGAACGGCATCGCCAAGATAGGCAAGTGCTGCCACCGTAGGCAGATCCCTCGCGTTGATCCTCTCCTCCATAGACACATCTCCTTTATTACTTTGATTATTGTAGCATATTTTCCTCCCTGTGGCAAGTGCTTTCTGAAAAAAGAGCGAAAAAATAGCGCTCTTCACCTTACGAATGGGACTTGCAATCGGGGGCGCGCTTGTGGTATACTGTAGGGTGAGTAAAAATATCGTAAGGACAAAGCTATGACACCCGAACTTGCCGAATACTCGTACATCAAAGAAAATCTTGACCGTGTGCAGGAGCGCCTTGCGGCGGCTGCCGCACGCGGTCATCACCCCACGCCCACGCTGATCGCCGTTACCAAAAGCGCGACCGACGATGAGGTGCGTGCCCTCCTTGCCTTTGGCATCACGGCCATCGCCGAGAACCGCCCGCAGCTGTTTGAGGCGCGACGTGCCCTGATCGCCGAGGGAGGATACCCCACCGAGATCCACCTGATCGGTCATCTGCAGACCAACAAGGTGAAGACCGTGGTGGGCGAGGCCGCCTTGATCCAATCGCTTGACTCCGAACGGTTGGCTGCTGAGATCGAGAAGCGCGCCGCGGCGCAGGGCGTTTCGGTCGGCGTCCTCATTGAGGTCAACTCGGGGCGCGAGGAGGCTAAGGGCGGCCTGCTCCCCGAGGAGGTCGATACCTTTGCCGCCGGACTTTCCGCCTACCCTCACCTCATCCCTCTCGGACTAATGACGATGGGACCCGACTGCGAGGATCCCGAGGATTACCGCCCTTACTTCACGCTTGTCAGAGCCGCCGCCGAGCGCCTCTCGGCAGAGGGGCTTCTCCCCGCCTCGCCCATCCTCTCGATGGGAATGAGCGACAGCTATGAGATCGCCGCTGAGGAGGGGGCCACGCACGTCCGCGTTGGACGCACCCTGTTCAGAAAAAATAACGAATTCTAAGGAGTTTTCTTATGTCCTTCTTCCGTAAAGCATCCGCCCCCGTCAAGGAAGCGCCGAAGCCCGTCGGCGCGGCACGCACCGCCATCCGCCTGAAGGTGATGCGCCCCGAAAAGTTCTCGGACGCCCCACTCATCGCCGATGAGCTGATGGCCGGGCGCACGGTCGTCATGAACCTTGAGATGATGGAGCGCGACGCACTCCGCCACCTTCTCGATTTCATCAGCGGCGTGACCTACGCCCTCGACGGCAGCATGAAGAAGATCGCGGGGGACGCGACCTTCATCGTGACACCTCACAGCGTGTCACTGGCCGACGTGGAGGAGGCCGAGGAGGCAGTCCGTGAAAGCACTCCCGAGACCGCCGCCGCCGAGCCGACCGCCGCCCCCCAAAAGCCCCTCGATCCCCTGGCCGCCATGTTCTCAGCCACGGGAGACGACGACTGACGCCATGATGCTTGCCCTTTCCGTCCTTCTGCGGACGCTTGCCCTCTTTTTGCGCACACTTGAATTCCTGATGTTCGTGCGCGCCATCCTTTCCTGGTTCCCGCCCTCCTCGGGGCGACCGGGGCCTGTCCGCGCCTTTATTATCACGGTGACCGAGTTTGCCATTGCCCCTGTGCGCGCCCTGCTTGACCGCTTTGAATTCACAAGGCGCTCGCCGATCGACATTCCCTTTCTCGTCACCTTTCTCCTTCTTTCTATGCTTTCCACATTTCTTCCTTTGGTGTGAGGTCACTTATGCACGATTGCCGCTATCCGAAGCTCCTTTGCCTCCTCGTGACCGTCATCGGGATCCTCATCGATCAGCTGTCAAAATGGCTGGTCGCCACCACGATGACTCTCGGAGAGAGCATTCCGCTGATCAAGGGAGTGCTGCACATTACCTATATCCACAACCGTGGTGCCGCCTTCGGTATGCTGGCGAACCACCGCTGGGTCTTTCTCGTGATCTCAAGCATCACCATCGTCGCGATCGCGGTCTTCCTTTGGCTCACGAGGATCCGTGATGTGCTTTCTTTAGTGTCGCTCTCGCTCATTCTTTCGGGCGGAATCGGCAATATGATCGACCGCCTGGTCCTCGGCTACGTCATCGACTTTATCGACTTCCGCATCATCAACTTCGCCGTTTTCAACGGTGCCGACAGCTTCGTTTGCGTCGGCGCGGCGCTCTTTTTCCTCGCCGCCGTCCTGGAGATGAGACAGGAATCGCAGAAAGCAAAGCAAAAGGCGAGCAGTGCCCTTATCGACGCGGCCGCCGATGCCGTCCGCGAGGCGGCAAGCCACCTCGACGACACCACCGCAGACGCCGACGCCACGGAGAACGAGAGCTATGACGCATAAGATCAAGGAGGAGGCAGTCGGCCTCCGTCTTGACGCCTTCCTTGCCAAGCGCCCCGACCTTTCGCGCTCGGCGGCGGCGCGCCTCATCGAGGAAGGAGCCGTCCTTGTCAACGGCCACCCCGAAAAGCGGAGCTATCTGCTCCTTGCCGGTGACGTGGTGAGCCTTACCCTCAAGGAGCCGACAAAAAGCGAGGTCCTCCCCGAGAATATTCCGCTCGACATCGTTTACGAGGACGGGGATATCGTCGTTGTCAATAAGCCGAAGGGGATGGTGGTGCACCCCGCCCCCGGCAATCCAACGGGGACGCTCGTCAACGCGCTTCTCCACCATTGCCACGGGTCTCTCTCGGGCATTGGCGGCATCGAGCGCCCGGGCATCGTCCACCGCATTGATAAGGAAACGAGCGGCCTTCTCGTGGTCGCCAAGAACGATGCCGCTCACCGCGCCCTGGCGGCCGCCCTCGAGGTGCATGACGTGCGCCGCGAGTATCACGCCCTGGTGACGGGCGGCTTTGCCGATGACGAGGGGACCGTCGATCTCCCGATCGGCCGCCACCCTGTCGACAGAAAGCGCATGGCCGTCCTCCGTGAAGGACAGGGCAAGGCACGCGAGGCGATCACGCACTACCGTGTCCTTGAGCGCTTTGGCGGCATCACCCACCTTTTGCTCCGTCTCGAGACGGGGCGCACGCACCAGATCCGCGTGCATATGTCGCACCTTTCGCATCCCCTCATCGGCGACACCGTCTACGGTGGAGGCCGCACGCCCTTTGAGCGGCGCCACGCCGCCCTCCTTGAGGGGCAATGCCTGCACGCTGCCGCGCTGACCCTCCCACATCCGCGCACAGGAGAGTGGCTCCGTTTTGAGAGTCCGTTACCGGAAAATTTTGAGAAATTGCTGAAGATCCTGCGCGCAGATCACGCGTAATTTTAAACTTTGTAAAGAACACTTCACTTTTATCGGAGAACCCCTATGACCATACTGAGTGCCTCCGGGCTGACGCTTTTCTTTGGTGACGAGGTCATTTTTTCCGACGTTTCCTTCTCGGTGAACGAGGGCGACCGCCTTGGTATCATCGGCTCGAACGGGGCGGGAAAGACCTCGCTTTTTCGCGTTCTCCTCGGAGAGTACGAGGCCGACCGTGGGAGTGTGTTCTTAGCGAAGGAGAAGTCGCTCGGGTACCTTTCACAGAATACGGCGCTCTCCTCCCGCGCCTCGCAGATGACGCCGCTCGAGTATCTCTACGAGGCCTTTTCGGACATCCTCGCCCTTGAGGATGAGATCGCGCTCCTCGAGGAGGAGCTTGCCACCGCCACCGATCCCGTCACCGTTGCCGGGAAGAGCGCCGCCCTCGAGGAGGCCCACCGCCGCTACCGCGAGGCCGAGGGAGGCGCTGTCCGCGGCCGTTGCCGCTCGACCCTTCTCCGTATGGGCTTTGCCGAGGAGGAGCTCTCCCGCCCCATCGCCACCCTCTCAGGGGGGCAGGCCACGCGGCTTGTCCTTTCGCGCCTTGTGGTGACCGAGCCCGACATTCTGCTCCTGGACGAGCCCACCAACCACCTGGATGCCTCGGCCCTCGAATGGCTCGAGGACTTCCTGGCCGCCTACAAAAAGACCGTCCTCGTCATCTCGCACGACCGCTATTTTCTCGACCGTGTGACGAACAAGACCCTCCTCCTCTCGCGCGGCGAGGCACGACTCTTCCCCGGTAATTACAGCAAATACCGTCTGCTCGAGGCCGAGGAGATCGCCTCGAGGACTCGCCGCTACAAGGAACAGCAGAAGGAGATCGCCAAAATCGAGGCGAACATCGAATTCCAGCGCCGTTGCGGCCAGGCTCACAACTTTGTGACGATCCGCGCCAAGCAGAAGCAGCTTGACCGCATCGATCGCGTGGAGGCGGTCAAGGCCCCCGAGAAGAACATCCGCCTCGCCTTCCGTAGCGAGACCTCGGGTGAGGAGGTCCTCACGGTCCGCCGCCTGACCTTCGCCTACCCCGGGAGCGCCCCTCTCTTTTCCGATCTTTCCTTCGCCGTCCGCCGCGGCGAGCGTGTCCTCTTCCTCGGTGACAACGGGTGTGGCAAGTCCACCCTGATGAAGCTGCTTGTCGGGGGCCTTGAGCGCACCGCAGGACGGATCGACTTCGGCTACAATGTCGAGATCGGGTACTACGATCAGGAGAACCGCCGTCTTGACGAGGACAGCACCGTGCTTGACGAGCTGGCTGCCGCCTATCCCGCCATGACCAATACCGAGCTGCGCACCTCGCTTGCCTCCTTCCTCTTCACGGGGGATGACGTCTTCAAGCGTGTCGGTGACCTCTCGGGTGGCGAGCGGGCGAGGCTTACGCTCTGCAAGCTGATCCTGCGGAGCGTCAATCTCCTCGTCCTTGACGAGCCCACCAAC
>JAZNAD010000066.1:0-9752 GCA_045586345.1 Eubacteriales bacterium | reverse complement strand
CGGCTCAAAGCCCGACAGACGGATGAGGTTGCAGGCGAGGTCATAGATGCGGACGGGCTCACCCATATCGAGAACGAAGATCTCGCCGCCCTTGGCGTATGCCCCCGCCTGAAGCACGAGAGAGACCGCCTCGGGAATGGTCATAAAGTAACGTATGATATCCTTATGGGTCAGGGTCACAGGCCCCCCCTCGGCGATTTGACGGCGGAAAAGCGGAATGACCGAGCCGTTCGAGCCAAGAACGTTGCCAAAGCGCACAGCGGCAAACTCGGTCTTCGAATGGCGCGCCGCCGTCTGCACGATCATCTCGCAGATGCGCTTAGAGGCGCCCATGATATTCGTGGGATTGACCGCCTTATCGGTCGAGATCATCACAAAGCGGAGGGTGCCGTAACGGTCGGCGGCATCGACCACGTTCTTCGTACCGAAGACGTTGTTCTTGATGGCCTCGGAGGGCGAGGTCTCCATCAGGGGCACGTGCTTATGTGCAGCGGCGTGAAAGACGATCTCGGGGCGGTATTCGGCAAAGATACGGTCGATCTTGGCGGCATCGCGCACGCTGGCTATCAGGGTAATAAGATCAAGCGTGGGATAAGCGCGGCGCAGCTCCTGCTCGATCTCGTAGGCGTTGTTCTCGTAAATATCGAGGAGGATCAGGCGGCGCGGTGCATGGGTCGCGATCTGGCGGCAGAGCTCGCTTCCGATGGAGCCGCCGCCCCCCGTCACGAGGACGGTGCGTCCCTCGATATACCCCATCACCGAGGCAAGATCGACGCGGGTCTGCTCACGGCCGAGCAGGTCCTCGACGTCCACCTCGCGGAGAGCCGAGACCGCGATCTGACCATTGACGAACTGATAGATGCCGGGCAGAATCTCCACCTTACACGGGGTGGTAAGACAGATATCGTGGATCCGCTTGATCTCGCTTTTGGCGGCTGAGGGAATGGCGATGATAATGCGCTTGATGGCATAGCGCTCAACGAGCATCGGAATGTCCGAGGTCGAGCCCGCGACGCGGACACCGCCGACATAAGTGTTATGTAAAGTCTCGTTGTCGTCCACGAAAAAGACAGGGTGGAGTGAGAGATGCTCCGAGGTGTGGAGCTCGCGCAGGATCATTGAGCCGGCGTCCCCTGCGCCCACGATAATGGTGCGCTCACCAACAGCGCCCCGGAGAAGGAGAGCGTGATGGCTGAGGCGGTACAGACGCTTCGCGGTGCGACCGAGTCCGGTCAGGATGAGGAGAAGGCCCGAAAGAAGGATGGCAAAGCGCCAGTCGGGAAGGGCCCCGGGCACGAAAAGCGCATACGCAACGTTGAGAAGGAGAAGCAGCAAAGCGCCGGCGCCCACCCTCATTGCCTCAAGGATGCCGAAGGACGAGAGCGGAATGGAATACAGGCGCAGGGCAAAATAGATGCCGAGGAGGAGCATGAGGTTATAGACAAGGAACCAGGGCTCGTCCGTGAACAGCCGGGCAAAAAAGACCGGGCCGTCCGGCATGTGGAGAACCGAAGCAAGGAAGAGCGAGAGGACAAGGCACAGAACGTCGTAAGCGGCGATGACGGCGGCGCGCCGAAGCTTGCGGGGCAACCAATGGCGGGCGGGAGGGCTCATAGCGAATGTCTCCTTTTCCGTATTCGGGCGGAATTTTCCGCATAGATCACTTCATTATATCACAAAGTCGTCCTTTTGGCAAGGGTCAGCGCGAGAAAAGCCTATAAAAACGCGTTTGCTTTATCCTTTTTCTGCGTTTTTTTATCTTATTGCTTCTTTTTCTTGCTGCTTCTTGACTTTATTGGGAATTGTGCTATAATGTAATATTAGTGAAGTTTAACGCCGTTACGGCGAAGGGAGAACCTATGAAATACGATTTCGCCGCCACCGAGAAAAAGTGGCAAAAGAGATGGGACGAGGCGGGAGCCTTCCTGGCCAAGGATACGAGCGACAAGCCGAAGTTCTACGCCCTCGTCGAGTTCCCGTATCCCAGCGGCTCGGGAATGCACGTCGGCCATATCAAGGCCTATTCGGGTCTTGAGGTCATCAGCCGCAAGCGCCGGATGCAGGGCTATAACGTCCTCTTCCCCATCGGCTTTGATGCCTTCGGCCTGCCGACCGAAAACTACGCCATCAAAACCGGGACCCATCCTCGCACGGTGACCGACCGCAACATCCAGCGCTTTACCGAGCAGCTCCGTCGCGTGGGCTTCTCCTTCGATTGGAGCCGTGTCGTCGATACCACCGAGGAGGACTACTACAAGTGGACCCAGTGGATCTTCCTTAAGATGTTTGATGCCGGCCTCGTCTTCCGCGATCAGGCCCTCGTCAATTACTGCCCATCCTGCAAGGTCGTTCTCTCGAACGAGGACAGCCAGGGCGGTAAGTGCGACATCTGCAAGAGCGATGTCGTCCAGAAGTCGAAGGACGTCTGGTACCTGCGCATCACGCGTTACGCCGACAAGCTCCTCGCAGGGCTTGATGACGTTGACTACCTGCCGAACATACGTCAGCAGCAGATCAACTGGATCGGCAAATCGACGGGTGCCTTTGTAAACTTCTCTCTTGAGGGCAAGGAGGATGTGCTCCGCATCTATACGACCCGTCCCGATACGCTCTTCGGTGTCACCTTTATGGTCGTGGCACCCGAGCATCCCCTCATTGATAAGTATGCCGATGCGATCGGCAACATGGCCGAGGTCGAGGCCTACCGCGAGATGTGTGCCAAGAAGACCGAGTTTGAGCGCACCCAGCTCGTCAAGGAGAAGACCGGTGTCCGCCTTGAGGGCTTCACCGCGAAGAACCCCGTATCGGGCGAGAGCATTCCCGTCTACATTGCCGACTACGTTATGATGGGCTACGGCACGGGTGCCATCATGGCCGTGCCTGCGCACGACGAGCGCGACTACGACTTTGCCAAGAAGTTCGGCATCGACATCATCGAGGTCATCAAGGGCGGCGATATTGAGAAGGCCGCCTATACCGGCGACGGCGAGATGGTGAACTCGGGCTTCCTGAACGGCTACACCAACAAGCAGGATTCGATCGCCCGTATGATCGAGGAGCTTGAGAAGCTCGGCGTTGGTGAGGGCGGTGTCCAGTATAAGATGAAGGACTGGGCCTTCAACCGTCAGCGCTATTGGGGCGAGCCGATCCCGATCGTGCATTGCCCGACCTGTGGCATGGTCCCCGTGCCCTATGAGGAGCTTCCCCTCCGTCTGCCCGCCGTTGAGAACTTCGAGCCCGGCGAGGGCGGTGAATCTCCGCTTGCCAAGATCGACTCCTTTGTGCGGTGCTCCTGCCCGAGATGCGGCAAGGAGGCACGCCGCGAGACCGATACGATGCCCCAGTGGGCCGGCTCCTCGTGGTACTTCCTCCGCTACATCGACCCGAAGAATGCCGAGGCGCTCGCCGACCCCGAGAAGCTTGCGTATTGGCTCCCCGTCGATTGGTACAACGGCGGTATGGAGCACGTCACGCGCCACATGATCTACTCGCGCTTCTGGCATAGTTTCCTTTACGACATCGGCGCTGTTCCGACCAAGGAGCCCTACGCAAAGCGTACGGCGCAGGGTCTGATCCTCGGCCCCGACGGTGACAAAATGTCGAAGTCGAAGGGCAACGTCGTTGACCCGCTCGACATCGTGAACGAGTACGGGGCCGACGTCCTCCGCACCTACGTCCTCTTCATGGGTGACTACGCCTCGGCCGCTCCCTGGAACGAGAACTCGGTGCGCGGCTGCCGTCGCTTCCTCGACCGTGTCGCCGATCTGCGCGACCTTACGAAGGGCGAGGGTGCCACGCCGGCGCTCGAGTCGGCCTTCCACAAGACGGTCAAGAAGGTGTCCTCCGACTTTGAGGAGATGAAGTTCAACACCGCGATCGCCGCGATGATGGAGCTGCTCAACAAGATCTACGAGGTCGGCACGCTGACGCGCGACGAGCTCCTGACCTTCGCCTCGCTTCTCTGCCCTGTGGCCCCCCACCTCGCCGAGGAGCTGAATGAGTGGCTCGGCAACACGACCCTCCTCTCGCTCTCGGCCTGGCCGACCTATGACGAGGCCAAGACGGTGGATGCGACGGTCGAGGTCGCCGTCCAGATCAACGGTAAGCTGCGCGATGTCATCGCCCTGCCGCTGAACTGCGAGCGCGAGGCCGCCATTGCCGCGGCGAAGGCCCTCCCGAAGGTCACCGAGGCGATCGCGGGTAAGACGATCGTCAAGGAGATCGCCGTGCCTAATAAGATCGTCAACATCGTTGTGAAATAAGGGCTGCGGATTTAGGCATAACCGCAAAGGAAAAGAGGTATTCTGTTTTGACAGAGTACCTCTTCTTTGCATCTTCGTAATTTCATTTCGTTTTGATGTTGAAAGCCTGCGGCTTTCCGCTAATCCTTTTATATTTCCTTTGCTATCACCGCTCGCTTCCTCTCGACGTACCTCTGTACGCCTTCGGGGCGCGATCGGTGATTTCTGCTCTAAATCCGTGCGCCCTTTCCCGGCCCGGCATAACCGCAAAGGAAAAGAGGTATTTGGTTCTACCAAGTACCTCTTTTTATTGGCTCGCTTTGTTTTTATCTTTCTTATTTACTGTGCTGTAATGATCTCCACCTCGTCGCTCCGGCAAAGGGTGTAGAGGTATTTCTGCCCAAACTTTCCCTTCTCAAAGAGAAAGACCGAGCGGCGGGCGTTCTTCATTACGGCGAGGCGGACGCCCCCCTGCTCGGGGGTGCTGTCCGAGATGATGCCGTCCTCAGAAATCCCCTGCGCCGAGAAAAAGCCGATATCGACATTAAGGTCCAGGGCACAGCGCTCGGCCATAGGGCCGACGAGGCACATATCGCGCTCGTAATACTCTCCCCCGATCAGAAGGCAGGGGATGTGTAGCTTTTCGGCGCCAAGAAGCGCCGCCACCGAGTTGGTGATGACGCGGATGCCCTCATGCTTTTTGATATGGGGAAGAAGGTACTGAGCGGTCGAGGAGCTGTCGATGTAGACCGAGAGGCCATCGGCAAGGAGAGGGGCGGCGGCAAGGGCCAGGGCGCGTTTTTCCTCCTCCTCGAGATAGTGGCGCTCGGCCACCGGCAGGGTCTCCTTCGGCGGATTGAGGACGGCGCCGCCGCGATATCGACGGAGGAAGCCCTGCTGCTCCATTTCGGTCAGGTCGCGCCGCACCGTCATCTCGGAAACATAGAGCGCCGAGGCGAGCTCGGCGACCGAGACACGCTTTTTCTCACAGAGAAGATCAAAGATCTCCTTCTTTCGTCCGTCCAGCTTCATGATGCCCTCCCGTGTTCGGCCAAATGTTAGTTTTCAAACATTTCGAACAATACTTGCGTTCTTAATGTTCATACGCTATAATTATAGCGTAAATCAAAAGTTTGTCAATAGGAGCCTTCTATGATCACCTCCACCGACGCCCCGTGGTACCCCTTTCTCATCGAAGGGCTGGGTGCCATCGGCATTCTCGCCGCCATCATCGCCTTCCAATGCAAAAAGCACCGCGGCGTAATGTTCTGGCGCACGATGAACGAGACCTTCTTCGGGATCCAATTCCTTCTGCTCGGCGCCTATACAGGGCTGGCCATGAACCTTGTGGGGTGCGTGCGGAACGTGCTCTTTGCCGTCAATGTCGAGAAGGGGAGGAGCAACCGCCCCCTCATCCTCGTCTTCAGCACGCTCTTCACCGTCTTCGGGATCCTGACGTGGCAGGGGCCGAAGAGCCTCCTCGTCATCGGTGCCAAGATCATCTCCACAAGCGCCTACGGCAACAAGAACCTTCTCCTCGTCCGCTCGTGCATCCTCATAACGGCCACCAGCTGGCTGATCTACGATCTTCTCGTCGGCTCGGTATCGGGAGCGATCTGTGAGTCTTTCACCCTTGCCTCGCTCATCGTAGGCATCCTGCGCTGTGATCTCCTCCCTCGTCTGCGGAGAAAGGACACCTGATGTTGCGTTTGCGCAGTTTCCATCAAACAAAAAAAGAAGGCGCTTTCGCACCTTCTTTTTTGTTAGGTTTAGTTTACAGAGAACTCGAAGATCTCGCGGATGCCCGCTGTATCGGTCGGGAGCGAGGTGATGCTGACGGTATCCCCGGCCTCAAGAAGCAGGAGGATCTCGGCCTCCTTGCGGAAGGCCATTCTGTACAGAGTACGGCTACCACCGGCAGGCGTGCCCACAAGGTAGACCATCGTCATTCCGTCCGTCGGAAGGAAGCGCACCTCCTCGACCGTAACGGTCTCGGTGACGGCGCTCGAGGCATCCGAGGTGTCGATGCCGGCCTGCGAGAGGAGCCGCGTATAGGCGGCGACCGCCTCGGCCTGCGTCTCACCCGTCGCTACGATGTTGTACTGCTCGACATTGACAAGGGCATAGAGCTTCACAAGCCCGCCGGCATCCTTCAGCACCATGATATACGAGGGCTCGTTCGCAATGTTGACGAGCGCGGGGAAGGAGGCGACGTAGCGCTTCTCCTGCACCTCACCCTCGGCGGCAGCCATCGCGGAATGCTCCTCGGCACCGTTGACGGCGTAATACTTGTATTCCCCGGTACGGGCATTTGAAAGAATGAAGCCGATGTTCGAGGCGTCCTCGCTGACCGAGGTGACACCCGTGAAGTACCAGACGTCATCGTCGAGCATCAGATAGCCGAAGTCGTCGGTCGTCTGCTTGCAGCCGCGCTTGGCAAAGAGGCTGTTGATGAAGCCTCCCGCCAGCGTTCCCTGCCAGTCGTACTTCTGGCAGACGAGGTCGCCGTGGTACACGATATCGATCCAGCGCGGGACCTCGCCAAGGGCGATGAGCTCGTGCGAGCCGTCAATGGGGTCAAAAAGAATGACCTCCGCGACGTCCATCGCACCAAAGAGGGCGACGCGTGGCTTCATACAGGGGACGACGTAGTAGGGATGCCCCTCCTCATCGACCTCAAAGCTGAAATTGCCGAAGATCTTGGTGGGATAGGCAAAGCGCAAAGCACGCTCAAGATCCTGGCCGAACAGAGCGCTCTCGGTATAGCGGATGCCCTTCCCCTCGGGGAGCTTCACATACTCGGCAAAGTTTTGGACCGCATCCACCATAATATAGCCGGGAATGCCGGTGTCCTTGTTGTTGAGCCACTTGAAGAAGCCGTCGTACTCGAGCGAGGCTACCTTCTTCGGAATGCTGTGATAGTTGATCTGCGTGTAATTCTCGCTGACGATGAACTGCGAAACGACGTCGGCCAGCTCACCGAGCTTACGCGTGCCGAGGATGCGCGCCGAGGCGGTATCGAGCAGTGCGATGTTCGTGACCTCACTCGTCTTCGGCATATCGGTGGCGAAGTCCCTCTCGTTGACCTCGATGATGCTCGCATAGCGGCGCGCGTTGAAGGCGGTCGAGGAAAGGATACCGCCAACGATCAGGACGGCAACGAGCCCGCCGGCAATGCCGATGAAGATCTTCCCTGCCAGCGTCTTATGCAGGAGCAGCTTGACCGCCGTCTTCCCGTTTTTATCGCGGTTCAGCTGGAAGAAGGTGTCGCGGAAGAGGGCAAGCCCAAGCGCCGCGGCAAGAAGCACCACGGAAAAGATCAGAAAGCCCCAGAAGCCCTTGCTGTAAAAATTCAGGGGCGGCAGCGTGACATAAAAGATGAGGAATTCGACGAGAAGCCAGGCAACGAGTGCTAAGGAAAGCTTCACATATGTGTTTTTCATTGCATTTTTCACTTGTTTTCTCCTTTAATAAAAGAGCATCTCCGTGTAAGACGGATAGGGGTAGACACCCTCGGGCATGACGATCTCCATCGCATCGACCTCCGAGCGCAGAGCCTCCATCAGGGGCAGTACCTCCTCGGCGAAGGCACGGGCGGCATCGGCATGATCGGCACGGCGGAAGACCTCGTCGGTCAAGACCTCAAGCTGATCCGAGAGGGAGGCCGCCTTGGCCAGATGCTCCGAGATGCGCCGGCACAGGGTGCGCTCATAGGTAGCATCCACCCCGATGGCCTCCTTACGGGCGGCGGCGGCGGCCAGATCGTCGGAATACGCAACGGCGGCGGGCGCCAGCTCACGGCGGAGCATCTCGACCATCGTCAGCGACTCGATGTGCACTGTCTTGATATAGCTTTCATAGAGGATCTCGGTGCGCGAGGCCAGCTCCTCCCGCGTGAAGATGCCGTGACGGGCAAAGAGGGCCACATTCTCGTCATCGAGATAATGCGAGATGGCCTCGGCCGTCGTGCGGCGCTCGGCAAGGCCGCGGGCGGCGGCCTCCTGTCTCCATTCCTCGGAGTAGCCGTTCCCGTTGAAGATGATACGGCGGTGGGCCTTGTAGGTATCTCCGATCAGTCGTCCGATGGCGGCCGGGAGGTCCTTCGCTCCCTCAAGCTCATCCGAGAAGCGGTCGAGGATATCGGCAACGGCGGTGTTCAGGATGATGTTCGGGCCGGCGACGCTTGCCGACGAGCCGAGCATACGGAACTCGAACTTGTTGCCCGTGAAGGCAAAGGGCGAGGTGCGGTTGCGGTCGGAGTTGTCCTTCGGGATCTTCGGCAGGACCGAGGCCCCGATATCCATCATTGACTTTTTCTTTTTGGTGTATTCGATATGCCCGTCGGCAATATCCTCAAGCACGCTCTCAAGATCCTCGCCGAGGAAGACCGAGAGGATGGCCGGGGGCGCCTCGTAGCCGCCAAGGCGGCAGTCATTCGCGGCCGAGGCCACCGAGATGCGGAGCAGGTCAGCGTACTCGTCAACGGCGGCGATGACCGCCGTCAGGAAGAGGAAGAAGCGCATGATCTCCTCGGGCGTTTTGCCGGGGCGAAGGAGGTTCTTGCCGTCGGTCGTCGAGAGCGACCAGTTGTTGTGCTTACCGCTGCCGTTGACACCGGCAAAGGGCTTCTCGTGCAGAAGGCAGACGAGCCCGTGGCGCGCCGCCACCTTCTTCATCATCTCCATCGTCAGCTGGTTGTGGTCGCAGGCGATGTTGGTGGTGGCAAAGACGGGAGCCAGCTCATGCTGGGCGGGCGCCGCCTCGTTATGCTCGGTCTTGGCCGTTACGCCGAGACGCCACAGCTCCATGTCGAGATCGTCCATAAAGGCCTTGACGTTCGGGCGGATGGCACCGAAATAGTGATCGTCAAGCTCCTGGCCCTTCGGGGGGCGCGCACCGAAGAGGGTGCGGCCGCAGAGGCGCAGGTCGCGCCGCTCGCGGAAGAGCTCGTAGGGGATCAGAAAATACTCCTGCTCGGCACCGACGGTCGTCGTCACGCGCGCCGGCTGCCCCAAGATCGAAAGCAGGCGCTGGGCGGCACGGGACACGCAGTCCATCGAGCGGAGGAGCGGTGTCTTTTTATCGAGGACGGCACCGCCGAACGAGCAGAACACGGTCGGGATATAGAGCGTCCCCTCCTTGACGAAGGCAGGCGAGGTCGGGTCCCACGCCGTGTAGCCGCGCGCCTCGAAGGTCGCGCGCAGACCGCCGTTCGGGAAGGAGGAGGCATCGGGCTCACCCTTGATGAGGGTCTTGCCCGAGAATTCCATCAGGATCTTCCCCTCGCCCGCAGGCTCAAGAAAGCTGTCGTGCTTTTCGGCGGTGATGCCCGTCATCGGCTGGAACCAATGCGTAAAGTGGGTCGCCCCACGCTCCATGGCCCACACCTTCATGGCATCGGCCACCGCATCGGCGATCTCCCCCGTCATCGGCTCCCCGTTGTCGGTCGTCTTTTTAAGTGCATCGTAGATCTCGGGCGCGAGGGCCTTCCTCATGGCCTCGTCCCCGAAC
>JAZNAD010000065.1:0-25802 GCA_045586345.1 Eubacteriales bacterium | reverse complement strand
ATCAGGGAGGGCTTGAAGGCGTGCTTTACGATGACGGGAGGTATCTTTGTCTCTTCAAGATAGAGATTGCGAGAGAACTTAAATTTTGGAACGTCGGCCCGATCCCAGGCAGAGTCGTCGTAATTGTATGCAGAAAAATCGCCGAGCGAGAGGCGGTGATCGACATACTCGCCCATATAAATGTCGCTACGGAGTATCTCGCCCTTAGATGCTCTCCAAGTTTCATCGGTGTTTATTTCCTCGGTCCTTCCGTCGGTATATTCGAGACGGATACAGGCGGTAAATTCTATTCTGTCACTGTAGTTGTTTCGCTTGAAGGTGTACTCCGAGCCCACGTGACCGACCGCCCAGCCGTCACCGAGCACTGCCCCGATGGCGTTGTTTTCTGACAGAAGTGCGGTTACGTCATATCTTACGAAGGCGAGCTTTTTGGCGTAGTCGACCCAACCAGGAGAGAGGTAGTCGTTCGAAACCTCACAGCTGTTGATGTAAATTTTGAATACTCCGAGAGCTGACGCAAATAAAGTTGCTTTTTTCAGCACCCCCGAAAGTGAGAAGGTAGTCCTGAAATATGGTGACGGATTTCCGTATTTGTCGTCTGCGGTCTTATATTCTCCGGTTTTATAGGCTATCCACTTTGAAGTAAAAAGCATTTTGTACCTACCTTTACATTCCCGATGCACGGAAGAGAGTTTCTATAATTACATCAAACTACTATTTGAGCAGTGCCACTATCGCATCACCGACCTCGTGTGTTTTTGCTGTGCCGTTCATATCGGGGGTCAGTATTTTTCCCTCAACCATCAGAGTTTCGATGGCGTCTATCAGCTTCTTCCCCCAGTCCTCGTGACCGAAGAAGTCAAGCATCTGGCTTGCCGACCAGATCGACGCCAAGGGGTTCGCGATCTGCCTGCCTGCAATGTCGGGCGCCGAGCCGTGGATAGGCTCGAACATAGAGGGAAATTTGCGCTCTGGATTAAGATTTGCCCCTGCGGCAAGTCCCATACCGCCCGAGATCGCAGCGCCAAGGTCGGTTAGGATATCACCGAAAAGGTTGGAAGTAACTACGATCTCAAAACGCGCGGGGTCCTTTATCATAAACATACTTGCCGCATCAACGAGATACGAATAGGTCTTTACATCGGGATATTCCCGGCCGACTTCCTTGAATATCTGATCCCAGAACACCATTGAATAATTGAGGGCGTTGCCCTTGCTTATGCTGGTCAGGGTCTTTTTCTGCCCACGGGCAAGCTCGTAGGCGTAACGGATGACACGCTCACAGCCGTGACGGGAGAATACGCCGTTTTGTATGACGACCTCGTTAGGCTGATCCTTGTAGAGCCAGGTGCCACTTCCTGCATATTCACCCTCACTGTTCTCACGGACAAATAGCATATCAATATCTTCGCGCTTGACGTCCTTCAAGGGGCAAGGAGCGCCTTGAAGCAATTTTACGGGGCGAAGATTTATATACTGATCAAATTTTTTGCGGATAACGAGAAGGAGATCCCAAAGCGAGATATGATCGGGTACTCCGGGATAGCCTACGGCGCCGAGATATATAGCGTCGTAATGCATTAACTGCTCAATGCCGTCTTCTGCCATCATTCTTCCCTCATTGAGATAGTACTCACATCCCCAGGGGAAATGCGTGAATTCAAATTGAAAGCCACCGTCAAGCTCTGCGACCTTCCTGAGGACCTTAACGCCCTCGGCGATTACCTCGGGACCTATTCCGTCGCCTGGGATGACTGCTATTTTGTGCGTTTTCATATGTATCCGAAATCTCCTTTTTTTTTTAAATTCTATCACACAAGCTACTATTTGTAAAATATATTTTTTGTTGACAACTATAGTATTTGACTATATAATGGCATTGTAATAGTATGGAGGTGTTGAAATGAATATTACGCAGCTGAAATATTTCAGAGCTGTAGCCGATCATCAAAATGTATCCCGTGCGGCAGAACAGCTTCACATATCGCAGCCATCGCTTTCTAATGCCATCAAGGAGCTTGAACGTGAATTTGACGTCACTCTTTTTTACCGCAGAAACCGTAAAATGATCTTAACCTCGGTAGGAACAAGTCTTTATAACGCGAGCGAGGAATTGATATTGCGCTATGACTGTGCCGAAAGAATGATGAAGGATATGGGAAAACAGATAAAAACGTTGAGGCTCGGTATACCGCCGATGATAGGCTCACTGCTTTTGCCGCGGATATACCGTGATTTCGCTCGGCAAAATCCGGACATAGATATAAAGATAACAGAGCATGGACGGGAAGAGCTGCTGTTACAGCTTGAAGAGGATATGCTTGATATGGTAATTCTTCCTCATGCCGAGCCGTTTGACGAGGAGTTTTCTGCGGTTCAGGTGGGAGAATTTGAGATAGCCTGCTGTGCCAATAAAGGCTCTCGGATAGCGGAGTGTAAAAGCGTTGACGCGAAGTCCTTGCGCGAGGTGCCTATTGTGCTTTTTGCGGACAGCTTTTTTCAGACAAAGGAGATCAAGCGTTGGTTTTCAAGAGGTGGGGTGGCGCCCACTCTGCTTTTGCAGACTGAACAGTTGTCCACGGCCCAGAGGATCATCGAAAATGATATCGCCGTAGGCTTTATGTTCAAAAGAATTGCCGAAAAGCAGAGCGAGATGTCGGCAATACCGCTGGAGCCATCCATATCCTTGCATATCAGTCTTTTAAAAAAGAAAAGTATTTATATGTCGGGCAGTATGAAAAAGTTTAAGGATTTTATGACCAATGGTGATCCTTTTGGCGATTGATAAGGAGGCGTCTCTGCTTGGGACGTCCTCTCTGTTTTTGGGGGGTGTCGAAAAAACTTGCTTTTTTCGGCTTCGTGTGCTATAATAAATCGGAACTTGCATACACAGAAAATCATCATTATTTCCTTCCCGCGCACTTTCGCTTGCGAGAGGTTAGGAGTTTGTTTTGGAAAATACAACTGTTAAAAACAATAAAAAGCTGAAAATATGGACGATCCTCATCTCTTGCGTGCTTGTGGTGGGGGTTTTCGTTTTTCTTTTTGCCGGTGAAAATTTTGACGTTCTGAGGGTTCTCCTAAACGAAAGCAGTGACAAGGATGCAATCAAGGACGCCCTTTCCTCCTTAGGTATCCGGGGGTATATTGCCATTGCCTTTATGTCGATGCTTCAGGTGGTTTTCACCTTCCTCCCGGCAGAGCCTGCGGATGTTCTTGCGGGGATCGCGTTTGGCTTTAGAAACGGTGTTTTTATCTCCTTCTGCGGTGTCGTCGTCGGAAATACCGTCATTTACATCCTCTATCGCATTTTTGGGCAAAAGCTGACCGAATATTTCAAGAACAACACCGAGTTTGACTTTGATAAGGCGCGCACCTCGGGGAAGGTCACGCTCATCATCTTTATCCTCTACTTCCTTCCGGCCATTCCTTACGGGCTTATTTGCTTCTTCGCATCCTCCCTGGGGCTGAAATTTCCCAAATACATTACTGTGACCTCGCTGTGCTCAATTCCCTCCATTATGCTCGGCGTCGGCCTTGGTCACGTAGCCTTTGCTTCAAGCTTTCTTGTCTCCCTGTGTGTGTTTGCGCTCATCGTTACTCTGCTCGGTGTTATGTGGCAGCAAAAGGCAAAGGTCTTTAAGCTCGTCAACGATTACGTTGAACGCGCCGCTAAGAAGGCAAGGATCCCCAAACGGCCGAATCCCCTTTTGCTCTTTATCCTGATGCTCGGCAGCCGTCTCATTTTTGATACCAAGATCAACGTCAAGCTCAGGAACAACGTCGGCCGCCTGCAACGCCCGGCCATCGTGCTTTGCAATCACGGCTCGTTTGTCGATTTTGTCTATGCCGGGCGGATTCTCCGCCGCGAGCGACCGAATTTTATTACCGCGAGGCTGTATTTCTATCACAAGCGCCTCGGTAAGCTGCTCACTCACCTTGGATGTATTCCGAAGAGCATGTTCTCGGCCGATATTGAGAATGCCAAGAAGTGCTTGCGCGTTTTGCAAAACAAAGGGGTCCTTGCCATGATGCCGGAGGCACGCCTCTCGACCGTCGGGCAGTTTGAGGGGATCCAGGAGTCGACCTATACCTTTATTGCGCGTTCGAATGTTGCTGTATATACTATTCGCCTGCACGGCGACTACTTCAGTGATCCCAAGTGGGGAAAGGGTGTCCGTCGCGGAGGTATGATTGAGGGATCCTTGGATCTTCTCTTCTCTCCCGGCGAGGCCTCGACTCTTCCTCCCGAGGAGCTAAAGCGCCGTATCAACGAAGCTCTCGTCTACGATGAATTTGGATGGATCAAGGACAAGCCCGAGGTTGCCTTCCGCTCTCGCCGGCTGGCTGAGGGTCTCGAAAATATCCTCTGTCTTTGCCCTCGGTGCAACGCCTACTGCTCGATCGGCACACTTGGGCAGGATCTCGCCTGCACCTCGTGTGGCCTCCAGACGTCGCTTTCCGAGCGTTACGACTTCTCGGAGGAGGCCCCCTTCCCGAACTTTGCCGACTGGTACCGCTGGCAGACCGATGAGTTTGCCCGCAGGATCGACGCCGATCCCGAGTTCAAGCTTGAAGCCTATGTTGAGCTTCGCCACTCATCGGGGAACGGAAAGCGAATGACCCGATACGCGGGCGACGGCCACTGCACACTGGATCGGGGCGGGCTCACCTATCGCGGCACAAGAGACGGTGAAACCGTTGAAAAGCACTTCCCCATGTCTCAGATCTACCGCTTGCTTTTTGGCGCAGGCGAGGATTTCGAGATCTACGAGGGAAAGGAAATCTGGTATTTTGTCCCCGAGGATAGGCGCTCTTGTGTGGCATTCTATATTGTCAGTGGACTTCTGTCACCTGAGAAATGAGGCAATCATATGATGATCTTTAAAGAAAAAACCGAGCATCAGCGCACAGAATCGTTTTCGCATATCGGCCGGAAATCCTTCTTTGTCGTTCTCGTTCTTCTTTCGTTTATAATTCTTTTTTCCGGTGTCCTGACCTACATCGTGCCCCAAGGCGAGTATGCACGTAACGAGGATGGAACGATCATTGACGGTACCTTTACCCCAGGAGATGCTAAGGGGCTTCCGCTTTGGAAGATCCTGACGGCACCGGCACGTGTCTTTGCCTCCGAGGATGCTCTGACCCTTATTATGATAAGCATTTTCCTTCTTATCATGAGCGGCGTCTTCAATCTACTCGAAAAGACCGAAGGGATCCGTGTCATTATCGGGAAAACCGTCAAAAAGTTCTCTAACCGCAAGGAAGCCGTCGTTATGATCATGGTCTTCCTGTTCATGGTCTTCGGGAGCTTCTTCGGCATGTTCGAGGAGCTTGTGACGCTTTTGCCTCTTGTGATCGTCTTTATGCTTTCGATGGGTTTCGATACTCTCACAGGCCTCGGCGTTTGTATGATGGCCTCCTGCTTTGGCTTTTCCGCAGCCATCACAAACCCATTCTCGGTGGGTATCGCGGCAGGACTGGCTGATATCCGTGTCTTTGACGGCGTCTGGCTCAGGATCGTTTTTTTCGCGCTTGTGTATGCTGCGGTATGTGCATTCCTGATCCTGCATATGCGGCGCATTGCCAAGGATCCCGAAAGGTCACTGACATATGCGGCCGACATCGAACGCCGCCGTACGCTGGATATCACCATGACAGAGAACGAAACGCCTGCGGAGCAACGTGTCTTCCGCATTTATCTCATTTTTTTTCTCGCCCAGCTGGTCGTTCTCGTCCTGATTGCAGGTGTCCGTGCTATTTCGGGCCTTGCGATCCCGATCCTTTCCGTGAGCTTCCTTGTTGGCGGTATTATCTCCGGACTGTTCGTCTGCCGGCGCAAGAGCGACGTCTTCCGTCATATCGCACAGGGGGCGGTCTCCATGCTCCCCGCTGTCGTGATGATCGCCTTCGCCTCCTCGGTCAAGCTCATTATGTCCGAGAGCGGCATCCTTGACACGGTCATGCACGGCGTTGTCCGTATGTTCGACGGGAAGAACAAGTTTCTCTGCATTATTCTCTTTTATTTCCTGATCCTCTTTTTGCAGGTGTTCATCGGTTCATCGTCGGCGAAGATCATGCTTATCATGCCCATCATTCTTCCGATTGCCAAAACTCTGGGCCTCTCCCCCACCATCGTCATATTTACCTATTGTATCGCCGATGGCTTCACCGACATTATCCTCCCCACAAACCCCGTTCTCCTGATCGGCCTCTCGATGGCCAATATCTCGTACGGAAAATGGGTCAAGTGGACGTGGAAATTCCAGCTGCTTATTTTTGCTGCTACGATACTGCTGTTGCTGTTTGCCGTAACCATCAATTACTGACGGAGGATCTATGAAAAAGCTTTGCGCTTGCCTCTCGCTGCTTCTCACCGTTTCTGTGCTCGCCTCCTGTGATCTTTCACACAAGCATTACACCGACGGTTACGGATACTGTGCCTCGTGTGAGACCGATACGTCGATCCTCCTTACAAGGGATGATGCCGGGGTCTATGCCTCGGAGGTCTGTGCCTTTGGCCAATATGCCACCCCCTACTTCAAGTTTACTGCCAAAGGAGAGCCCGGGGTAAGGATCGAGGTCATCCCCGATACCGCCGAGGTCTCGGCAGTGATCCTGTACACGAGAAAAAACTCCTACGTTGCCTCTAAATACGATAAGGATGATCCCGTGATTCTATATGAGTTGCCCTTGGAGGACGGTGGCGAATATTTTGTGCGTCTTGAGCTCAGCCGCCCTGGGACCCTCAGTATTCGTATCGCTCCGCAGTAAAAAAAGAAAGCCGCCGAGGGCGGCTTTCTTTTTTACTGTTATCTGCGACCGCAGCCACAGCCGCCGTCGGGCGTGCTATCGTTGCCTCCGCCGACAAGCTCGGAGAGCGAGGGCGGGCAGAATTCACTCACCGGGAAGGCCATCTTGCGGAAGAGGGCACAGGGATCGTCCTGCTCATCGCAGCGGCATTCCTTGTCAGGCACGCAATAGTCGGCTGCGCTGATGAGATACTGTGCGGGGCGTTCAATGCGGATGACCGAGAAAATACCGATCGTAACAA
Source organism: Eubacteriales bacterium (assembly GCA_045586345.1). GTDB lineage: Bacteria > Bacillota > Clostridia > Oscillospirales > CAG-272 > UBA1740. The sequence goes on along the minus strand of JAZNAD010000065.1, from coordinate 18,748 downwards.
GCAGGCGGTTCCCGGAATCGTTATCGACCAGATTACCCGATACGGCCGAGCGAATGGGCTCGGGAATATCACAGCAGCAGCACGTGCAGCAGCCGACGGGAGCGCAGGGCTCGACCACGGTAGCCGAAAGAAGAACGGGATCCGCCACTTCTACGACCGCGATCGGAAGATTCGTGGTGCAATTATCAAGGTCGCCGATATCGCAGGGGCCGATGGCGGGATCGCTGCGATAGATGTTGACGTTACCGACGCTACCGTAAAGGATGACCTTCTTTTCAACAACGGCAATGCCACAGAATTCCTGGTTTCTGCCAATGCCCATGCAGGCCTCAAGCTCGACCTTGATATAGAAGCGGACGGTCACCTGGTAGAAGCCACGGTTAAAGCGGACGGGATCCACACCGACGAAGGTCCAAAGGATCTTGGCCCCCGTGGCGCGGACAGATGTGGTGTGATCAATGATCTCCTGCCCAAATTCAGAGAGATAGACGCGGACGTCCTCATAGCAGTCCTTGTCGCGGCAGGAGTCAAGCACACGCAGGGTATCGATACAGACGGTATCCCTCTCCCCCTGACGGTTGCAGGACGAGAGAGGGGAGCCTCTATTATCAGACATGCGGTTTTCCCCCTATCATGGAATTATCGAGATCACGGGTATCTCGATATTAGAGTATGCAAGGGACAGTCGGTTTGACCGCACCGCCGGGGGAAAAGAAAAGAGTGACGCCCCTTGGGGCGTCACTCTAAAAAAGATCAGAAGTACTTGTTCAGTGAGGCAGGCAGCTCCTCGGGAGCGGCGGAAACCGTTGCCGTGAAGTTGAAGCCGCCTTCACCCGCAATGGCATCAATTTTGGCAAGGATCTCCTCGAAGGCCTCGAGGCTACCGCAGATGCGGAGCGTTGAATCAAGGAAAATGTCAGTGATATCATAGTTACTGGCGGCCATACCGGCGATAAAGCCGTAAAGCGAAGCCGCATCGGTGATTTTATAAGAATCGGTATCGACAAGGCGAACCTTATGCGTGATATCCTTATTGAGGGTAGGCCCCTTTTCAATGCAGATGATGCACCCCTTGGAAGCTTCGACAGCTGCGTTGACCTGCTCGATCAGCATCTTGGTCTTGCCGGTGCCTTTTTTTCCAACAATCAATTTAACCATATGAACGTCCTCCTGAGAGTATTGGGAGAATCTCCCTTGTCTATATGATACACTATTTTTAGGCGAATTGCAATAGGTTTTTGCGAAATTCACTCAAATTTCAAGGCGTTTTGCCAGTGCCGCTCTTGCTTCCTCGTATCCGGGCTTACCAAGTAGAGCAAACATGTTCTTTTTATATGCCTCAACACCGGGCTGATCAAAGGGATTGACACCGAGCAGATACCCCGAGATCGCGCAGGACATCTCAAAGAAATAGATCATATAGCCGAGCGAATGCTCGCTTCTGTCGGTAAGCTCGAGCACAATGTTCGGCACGCCGCCGTCATTGTGGGCAAGCAGGGTTCCGAGCATCGCACGCTTGTTAACGTAGTCGAGCGACTTCCCTGTCAGGAAGTTCAGACCGTCGATGTTGGCGGCGTCCTCGGGAATCAGGAAATGGTCGCCACAGTTCTTGACATCCAACACCGTCTCAAAGAGCGTGCGCCGTCCTTCCTGGATATACTGACCGAGCGAATGGAGGTCGGTCGAGAAGATGACAGAGTCAGGGAGAAGCCCCTTGTTATCCTTGCCCTCGCTCTCGCCAAACAGCTGCTTCCACCACTCATTGAAAAGGAGCGTGTAGGGCTCGTAGCCGACGAGGATCTCAACGCACTTCCCTTTGCGATAAAGGGCGTTGCGGATGGCGGCATAGCGGAGCGCGGGGTTCTTTTTAAAATCAGAAACAAGGCAGGCCTTTCTGGCGTCGGCTGCCCCCTGCATCAGGGCGTCGATATCAATGTCGGCGCAGGCGACGGGGAGAAGACCAACTGCGGTCAGCACCGAATAGCGGCCGCCGACGTCATCGGGGATCACAAAGGTCTCAAACCCACTCTTATCGGCAAAATGCTTCAGCGTACCGCGGGCTCTGTCGGTTGTCACGAAGATGCGCTCGCGGGCGCCTTCCTCACCGTACTTCTTATAAAGAAGGTCGCGGAAGACCCGGAAGGCTACGGCGGTTTCCGTCGTTGTACCGGATTTTGAGATGACATTCACGCAGATGTCCTTGCCCTTGCAGATCGAGAGGAGCTCGCAAAGCGCGGCGGAGCTGATATTGTTCCCCGAGAAGTAAATGTCGGGGGCATCCTTTTTCATGTTGTTGTAAAGGGGAGATCTTACAAATTCGATCACAGCGCGGGCACCGAGGTAGGAACCGCCGATACCGAGAACGACCAGAATATCACAACTTTTCCTGATGCGCTCGGCCGCGGTCTTGATGCGTGTAAATTCGTCGCGGTCATAGTCTACGGGGAGATCGACCCAGCCGAGAAAGTCGGCGCCGGCGCCGGTCTTATCCACAACACGGGAAAGGGCTGCCTCTGCCTCAGGACGCAGATACTCAATCTCATGCTCGGCAATAAAACCCATAAGAAATTTCTCATTTACCTGTAAAGACATATCCGTCTCCTCTGAACCTTGATTTTGTATTTACATCTATTATATACCAAAAAAGGCGCTTATGCAAGATACTTAATAGGAGAAACGAAAAAATCAACTCAAAATGCGTTGATTTCTGAAATTACGTGCCATAGGCACCGAGAATGGAATACAAAAGGCGCCAAAGGATATCAAGGTATGCGATGCGCTCCACGGTCTCTGTGACCACGATATCAGAAGTACCGATTACACGGCCGTCCAGAAGATATTCCGCTTTTCCTACGGCCTCTCCCTCTGTCACGGGCGCCGCAAGGCTCTCGGGGAGGTCGTATCGCACCGAAATTCGCTTCTCCTCCCCCTTTTTCACAAGGGCCGAAAATCTGTTGCCGGCGAGGGAGAGTGCGTCTTGCTTACCGCCGGTCACCTTAATCGGGGCGGGCGCCGGTGCCTCGGAGCTGAAGAGCGCGTAATTGGAAAAGCCGTAGTCCAGCAGCTTTTTTGCCTCAGCATTCCGTACGTCGCGCGTGGGCGCTCCCATGATGACGGCAATCAGATGCATACCGCCACGCTCGGCTGTTGCGCTGATGCAAAAGCCCGCCTTTCCGGTAGATCCGGTTTTCAGTCCGGTGGCTCCCGGGTAAAAGCGAATGAGGCGATTGGTATTCGTAAGGGTAAAGCTCCCGTCGCGTATAGTGTCCTGCCAGATGGTCGTGTAATCAAGGATCTTCTCGTGTGTGAGAAGCTCGCGCGACATCAACGCGATATCACGCGCGCTCGTTACATGCTTTGTCACGGTGTCGTCGAGGCCGTTAGTGTTTTCAAAGACAGTGTTCTCCATTGAAAGCTCGGCCGCGCGCTCGTTCATACGACGCACAAAGGCCTCCTCGCTCCCCGCGACATGCTCCGCCAGAGCGTAGGCCGCATCGTTGGCGCTGGCGATCACCACACACTTTAAAAGCTCCTCAAGGCGCAAAGCCTCCCCTGGCTCAAGATACACCTGCGAGCCGCCCATACCGGCTGCAGCCTCGCTGATGCTCACGGTATCATCCAGGGAGACGCGTCCCTCGTCGATGGCCTCCATTACGAGCAGCAGGGTCATCACCTTGGTGACCGATGCCGGCGGGAGCGCGGCATCGGCGTTCTTCTCATAGAGCACGGTTCCCGTAGTGGCATCCATCAGAATAGCCGATTTTGCATCCAAATCAAAGGGATATTCATCGGCAGAAGCCGCAGAACACGGAATTGCCAGTGGCAAAACGGCAAGAAAGAAGGCAAGGATCGCGGAACACAGTTTTTTCATTTCATACTCCCCTTTGGTTGTTCTATCACCCAATATATGATGGTGGGGACGTAAAAATGTCGCGAATTCCCGACGGATGTATTGATTTTCTCGTGCATATGTGGTATACTGATTTGTGAGTACTCTGGAGGTATTACAATGTCGGATCATATGCACAGCCCTTATGACGAATATGAAGAAGAAGCGCCCCCCAAAAGGAAGCGCTTCCGTCTTTTCGATACCCAGCGTGAGGGGCCGGGGCTTGACACCCCCGAGGCTCCCATCACTCCCGATCTCAAGGGATTTTTTCGCGCCTTTAAGCGCAACTTTACACGGCTTGTCCGCGTGAACCTTTTTACCCTTATTGGGAACTTCCCCATCCTTTTTGCCATCCTTGGACTCTCGGGGCTCTTTAAGGTCGATTATATGACGCCGGTCTCTGGCTACTTCGCCGATCTGCGCGCCCTCTGGCTTCTCGAGGGGGGTGGCGACCCCGCCTCGATGGCACTTGTGGGAGCTGTCGGGGTTCAGATTCCCAACAGCGCGATGACGACGACCTCCTACATCCTGCTCGGTCTCTCGCTTCTCACCTTTCTTACCTTCGGTCTTGTGAAGGTGGGGACGACCTATATTATCCGTGCGCTGGTCCGTAATGAGCCGACCTTTATGATCTCGGATTTCTTTTATGCCGTTAAGCGCAACAGGCTTCAAGGTTTTTTTGTAGGGATCCTTGACCTGTTTCTTCTCCTACTTGTTCCCTTTAATATTTTTGTTCTTCTCGAGACGACGGGGAGCTTCCTTAACAGTATCATTTTTTGGACGAACGTGATCATTGCACTCATCTACCTTTGCATGCGTCCCTATATCTATCTGCAGATTATTACCTTTGATCTTAAGATGACAAAGATCATCAAAAATGCGTTGATCTTTTCCCTGCTGGGTGCGAAGCGTAACCTTATGGCGCTATTCGGCGTCGCACTCCTTATACTCTTGATGGTATTTCTGATTTTTGGTCTTGGCGGCGCGCTTCTTCCGCTAGGCCTTGCGATGGTGTTTATCCTCTTCTCTGCCGGGTCCTTTATGCACGCCTTTGCCGCATGGCATAAGCTTGAGGAGATCATGATCGCTCCCATTGAGGCAGATCACCCCGATTCCCCCGCAGAAGCCGAATAAGACAGTAGCTCAGACACCGTTACAAATCGGTATCCTGCCGCGCTGAGGCGTGGCAGGATCTCTTTTAATGCGGCCACTGTATGAGACTCCTTGCCCCCGTAATCGTGAAATAGAATGATGGAACCCGGTGTGATATTCTTCATTACGTTTTTCACGATCCCTGCCGTGGGGACGCCCGCCCAATCCCGGGTATCAATGCTCCAAAGCACCACCGAAAGGCCGTTTTCGGCCGCAAGACGGCAGACGCCGCCGCCACAATAGCCCTCAGGCGGCCGAAATAAGGTGGGGGAGGAGCCCGTGACAGCCTCGATCAAGGCTCCTGTGTCCGAGATCTCGCGCACCAGTGCTTCCCTTGCTACGTGAGACAGTATAGGATGCGAATAGGTGTGATTTCCTATCTCGTGTCCCTCCTCCGCGGCTCGCACCGTAGCACGTCCATAGAGCTTAAGATTTTGGCCGATTACGAAGAAGGTGGCCTTAGCATCATACTCCCCGAGCAGGTCAAGGATCGCATCGGTGGTCTTGGGATGTGGCCCGTCGTCGAAGGTGATCGCCACCACCTTTTCCTCTGTAGAGACGCGGTGATAGACCTCTCTCTCCACGCCGAGCGAGTAAAAGGATGCCGAAAACGAAAATAAAAGCAGAAGTGTAGCAAGGAGCGTCCCCGCCCGCAATGCACGCACCATTTTTTACTCCGCCTCCTTCGCTGTCAATTCATCGAGCGTCCCGAAGCGGTATCCAAGCTCGCGCCAACGTGCGATCAGCGTGGGCAGTATCGTGGCGTTTGTTGCGGATGTCGGATGCAGAAGGATAACGGCACCGTTGTGAGTGTTGGCGAGGATCTTCTCTATGGCGGCGTCCGGCTTTGGCTGCTTTTGATTGTCCCAATCTGCGTAGGCGAGACTCCAGAAGATGGTCTTGTAGCCGTTTTTCTTGGCGATCCTCAGGTTCTCCTCGGTAAATCTTCCCTCGGGTGGGCGGTAATACATTGCCATTTCCCTTCCCGTCTTCTCAAGGTAAAGGCTGCTGAGTGCCGTAAGCTCACGCATAAACTCTTCTTCACTTGCGATGCGGCTCATATCCTTATGACGCATCGTGTGGTTGCACACGAGGTGCCCTTCGGTCGCCATGCGCTCGACAAGAGCCTGATTTCGTAAGATCAGATTGTCAAGAATAAAGAACGCAGCGGGAACCTCTTCCTTTTTCAGAGTATCGAGTATTTTTTCGACATTTCCGTTCTCATATCCGGCATCGAAGGTAAGGTAAAGCACCCTGTCGGCGTCTTCGTCGCCGTGGCGTCGGTCAACATAATAGGCGTCGTGATCTTCAATATAAGAAAACCGCGCCTCAAGCGTTGGCTGGCGATGGTCGGCATTTCGCTTCACGTACCACCCTTCCCCCACGGACGGAACGCTCGCAAGAGAGGAAACGAGGATGGCTGCAATCAGAAAAAGTGTCATAATTCATCAACTCCTTTTCCTTTATTGTTGTGAAAAAGGAGCGCAACAAATCGTGAGAAATTAAGGAAAAGTAATAAAAAAGCGGATATCGCATGATATCCGCTTTTTTATTACTTGTACTTGCGCTTACGGGCCGCCTCAGCCTTCTTCTTACGCTTCACGCTGGGCTTCTCGTAGTGCTCTCTTTTGCGCAGTTCGGTGAGAACACCGGACTTGGCGCACTGTCTTTTAAAACGACGGAGCGCGCTGTCAAGAGATTCATTTTCTTTCACTCTGACTTCAGCCATTCTTTATCCCTCCCCTCGCTGTCAGCAAGAGACAAAATCTCAAACGAACATTAACATTATACTTCCTTTTTTCACCTTTGTCAATAGGATTTTCTATTTCTTAGCGAAAAAGTTTTCGGCAGCCTTCAGTGTGTTGCAAAGAAGCATCGTAATGGTCATTGGTCCCACGCCGCCGGGAACGGGGGTGATATGCGAGGCGACCTCGCGAACGCCCTCAAAATCCACATCGCCGCAAAGCTTTCCTTCCTCGGCGCGGTTCATACCGACATCAATGACCACCGCGCCGGGCTTCACCATATCCGCCGTGATCATCTTCGCGTGTCCTACGGCAACGACGAGGATATCGGCCGTGCGCGTTACAGCGGCAAGATCGTGTGTTTTTGAATGACAGACCGTTACGGTCGCATCCTTCTCGAGCAAAAGCAGGGCCTGCGGCTTACCAACGATATTGCTACGTCCAACGACCACAGCCGAGCGCCCACGGCAATCAATGCCGTAGAACTCGAGAAGCTTCATAACACCGGCCGGCGTACAGGGAACAAAATCGTAGTCCCCTGTCATCACACCTCCAACATTCTGAGGATGAAAGGCATCCACGTCTTTTTCGGGGTGGATCGCCAGAATGACGGCCTCCTCCGAAATATGCTTCGGCAACGGTAGCTGAACGAGAATTCCGTGAATGGCATCGTCGTCATTCAGCTCGGCAATAAGTGCGAGCAGCTCCTCCTCCTTGGTGGTGGCAGGGAGCGTGTAAACGCGAGAGAGAAAGCCGACCTCCTCACAGGCGCGATGCTTGTTTCTCACGTAGACCTGTGAGGCGGGATCCTCACCCACAAGGATCACGGCAAGCCCTGGGGTCGTGCCGTGCTTTTCTTTGAAGGCAAGGCAAGCACCGCGGAGCCCCGCGCGTACTGAGGCAGAGACTGCCTTTCCATCAATTATAGTTGCATTCATTGTAGTGTTTCCTCTTTCATTGAATTTCTTGGCCGTCGGTCGTTCGAAAGGCAGTCGCTCTGCGCGTTTTCCTGATTGCATGGTAGAGGAGCAGCCCGCCGAAGATCAGGAAGGAGAAGAAGCCGATGAGCGACGATATCTTTAGAAACCACTGCTCGCCGAAGACCCCGGCAAGAATATACAGGCTATCCGTGCGGAGCTGCTCAATGAACATACGGCCGAAGCCATACCACGCAAAGTACATAAAGGCGATCTGCCCGTTGTAGCGCTTCTTCTTGTAAAAGATGTTGATGAGGATGAACCCGAGAAGATTCCAAAGCGATTCGTAGATGAAGGTCGGATGATAATAGTGCATCGTTCCGTATTCTCCGTAGGCCAGCCCCATCCGGCAAAAGATGCCGGTGACGCCGCCGTGAGCCTCGCCGTTCATGAAGTTTCCCCACCGTCCAATCATCTGCCCGATCATAACGGCAGGGGCTACCATGTCGAAAAACTGCAGAAAATTGCGTTTTTTTATTCGGCAGAAGATGATAATGGTCAGGGCGCCTGCGATAACCCCCCCGTAGATGGCAAGACCACCCTCCCATATCTTAAAGATATCCCAAAAGCTGTCAAAAAGGCTGAGTGAGGTGAGAACAAAGTAGAGCCGCGCCCCGAGAACACCAAAGAAAATGACATAGATCCCGAGGTCAATGACATCATCCGCAAGGACGTGCTCGTGCCTCGCGCGGTAGAGAACGTAGAGGGTGGCCAGAATGATGCCCGTGGTAATGATAATGCCGTACCAAGCAATAGGATGACCGAATACGGTAAAGGCAACGCTATTGAGCCGGAATTCTCCGATCCCAAGCCCCGGAAAGGCAACGCGTGTTATTCTAAGCATTGTTTTCCTTTTTTCCTTTCATTGGTGATACCACGGCATAGGAAAGCCGATCCTCCCTTAAGAATTCCCGGGAAAGCGTCACGACCTCGTCGAGTGTGATCGAGGTCAGGACCTTCCCGGTATCAAAAAGCTCTACACCCTCGACAACCGCATCGAGGAGCGAGGTCGCGATCAGCTCGGTGCTGTCAAAGTCCTTGATGTATTCGGCGTAATGCACGCGGCGGATGCGTTCAAAATCGGCCTCCTTCGGTCGCTTCCCCTCGGCGATGTCGCAAAATTCGGAGCGGATCTCTGCGAGCAGCGCCTCTGTGTCGTCGGTTGCAGCAGTAAGGAGGAGATGACCGATCCGTCGGATGGATTCGTAGCACGCCGAAAAATCGTGAGAGATCAATCCGCGATCGTAAAGCCGTTCAAAGAATTCGGTGCTTTCGCCAAAATAGAGATCGGCCGCAAGGTTCAGGATAAGAGCGCGGCGCTCACGCTCACGGGGATCGTCAGAAAGCTTGGTATCTTTGATCCCGACACAAAGCCTCGGTCTTGCAATATCCATATGAAATTCGTGACTTTTGGCAAATATCTCTGGCGGCTCCTCCTGCTCGTGGCAAATCACACCTTCCATGGGCTTGATGCCGTCAAGAACCGCGTCCACCGTAGCGACGACCGTCTCGGACGAGACGTCGCCGCAAACGATCAGGATCATGTTCTCGGGTCGGTAGAAGGCACGGTAGCACCGCATCAGCACCTCAGGGCTGATCTCGCGGATCGAGTCGCTGGAGCCACAGATGTTCGTTCGGATTCCGTGATTGGCATAAAGAAGCTCCATCACCGCATAATAGAGACGGTTCGAGGAGGAGTCATCGTACATCTTGATCTCCTGCGCAATGATCCCCTGCTCCTTTTCAACGTTTTTCTCGGTGAAATACGGATGAAAAACGCTATCAAGGAGAATGGTAAGCGGCCCCTCCACATCCCCTGCGGTAGAAAAAAGATAGGAGGTCACGTCATTTGACGTGTATGCGTTGGCCGAGGCGCCGAGTGCGGCAAATTTGTCAAAGGTATCGACGTGATCCTCGTTTTCGAACATCTTGTGCTCGAGAAAATGCGCGGTGCCGTCGGGCACGGTGAGAAAGTCCTCCTCGGAGGCAAAGCGGAACTGATTGTCAAGTGAACCGAAGCGGACGGTCAGTGCAGCGTACGCCGTTGACAGCTTTTTCGGGAAGACGTAGACCGAAAGCCCGGAGGAATGATGAATCCTGTGGTACTCTTCGCGCAAAAAATCGTTTTTTACTGTAATAAGCTCATTCATCCTCGGCTCCCTCCCCTCCCTCCTGGCTTCCGCGCAGGAAGTATACGGTATCCGGCGTTACACGCTTGGCCACGCGTGCAATATCGCGTACACCGACAGTATCAAGCGCAGCTGAAAGCTCCTCGGGCGTCTCGAGGACTCCGCGGAGCGCGCGGGCAAGATAAAAGCGCTGTAGGGCGACCGGCTCATCCTCAAGCGATGTCAGCTGATTCTTCAACATCCGCAGGGCCATATCCATCTCGCCCTCGGTGATCTTCCCTGCACGCATTTTGCGAAGCTGGCGGAAGATCTCGTGTACCGCGCGGTGGCGGTTTTTGTTGTCGATTCCCGCCGACACGAACATAAGACCGCACGACGTTTCAGCGCGCGAGCCGCAGGAATAGCAAAGGCTCTTCCTCTCTCTTACATTCACAAAGAGCTTGGAGGTCGGAGATTGGCTGTAAATAGCATGAAAAAGAAGGAAGGCGGCGGCATCGGGATCCGAGAGCGTCACACCGGTGCGAAGTCCGATGCAAAGATTCCCCTGAGTAACCGCGGCACGCTCGGTGACGTGACTTTTGTGCTCGACAGAGACACGCTTCTCGGCGTTGTGCATGGAAAGGGGATGCCGGATCACGTTCTTAAGCTCGTCGCGAATACGGGACACAAGCGGCTCGGTATTCTGTGTGCCGCAATAGAATATCTCGATATGGGCCTCGGTCAAAAGTCGGCGGTAGGTGTCGTACAGCGAGGCCGGCGTGATCCTCTCGGTCTCCTCCTCGTTTCCCCACTCGTGGATAGCATACGCCTCGCCCCGACACATATGGGAAATACAGCGATTCATCGCGTATAAAGCCTTGTTGTTCTGGAGTGAACGAATCGCGTTGCAGGCATTTCTTTTCTCGCCTTCCACATATTCCTCGCAAAACACACCGGTGGTTTTGTCTATGTGCGGCGAAAACAGAACGCCAAGGAGAAGCTCGGCAGCAGGAAGCAGGAGATCCTCGCCCTGCGGCACAAAATCACGGCGTAATACGTCGATCGAAAGGACGAGCACCTGTCGTTCCCCGATCTTGATCGTCCCCGCCGAAAGGTCGGCCAAATACAGCTCCTCCTGACGGCGGACAAGCGCCGTCGCTGTGGGATAATTGGTGCTGCCTCGGCGAAGCACGCGCGGAAGCAGCGCGATCCTTGAGGCATCGGCATCCCCGGTTAGCGGCACCGTCAGATAAAAAGTGAGCTGTTCAGTCTTAAACTTGTCTGAGGGAATGGTGTTGAAGTAAATTTCTTTCTGGAGTTCGGTTCTTTCAAGTTTCATAGATTAATTTGGTGCCGCACCGTTATCTGCGGCTACCTCTCTTACGATTGCCTGCATCTGATCGAATTTTCTGAACATATCCTTGGCAAGATGCAGCTGACAACGGGCACGGACAAGATTATGCCCTTCGTAATTTACCTTAAAATAGTGGTCACCAAGGAGATAATCGTCAAGGAAGCGTGCGGCAAGCTCCAGCGTGATCGTGAGTGCGCCAAGCGCCATCGTATTGATCTCCTCAGGCGTGAGAGCATCCTTGGTATATTTGATGAAGCCCTCGGCAAAGGCGCGGTATTTGTCAAGATCCAGAGAGACGAGCGAAAGATCGGCCTCGTCCTCGGCGGCTGTATTGGCGGCAAAACGGACGGCATCGCCAAAATCATGCATCGCAAGGCCGGGCATTACCGTATCAAGGTCGATCACGACAAGGCCGCGTTTGGTCTGAAGGTCAAAAAGGACATTGTTGATTTTAGTATCGTTGTGGGTCACGCGCAGAGGGAGTCTTTTCTCCTCTAAAAGCTCTGAAAGCCGGGAGGCGATCGGTGCCATCTCACTAAGATAGGCGATCTCCTCCCTGACCTCGGCCACGCGCCCCATCGGATCCTCCTTCACGTGCGCAAAAAGGGTAGCTAGGCGCTTTTTTGTGTTGTGAAAATCAGGGATAGTCTCGAAAAGGAGAGCGGCGTTAAAATCGGAAAGCTGCATTTGAAATTGGCCAAAGGCCTCCCCGGCATTGCGGAGCACCTCAAGGCTGTCGCAGGTGTTGAAGGAAAGGGCTGCAATGAATGTATATAGGCGCCAGAAGGAGCCGTCATCACTGTCAAGATGATAGTTCTTCCCATCTGCTGTATGATGAAAATGCAAGGAGACCTGGCCCTCGTCAAGGCTGCTCCTGATGTGCGAGGTCACAAGGTCTATATTCTTCATTATCTCGGCGGGGTGCTTGAAAACGTAAGGATTAATCTTTTGCGCAACATACGACTTCACCGTGCCGTCCTGGCAGCGGTAGGTCAGCTTATAGGTGCTGTTGATGTTGCCGTCGGTAATCGTTTTTATGGAATAGAGGGAGCCTTCAATGCGGAAAATACTGCCGATCTCGCTGAGCTTCTTTTCAAGGTCACTGTTGCGCACGGGGGGATCCTCCTTTTTTGTAAAACTATACAAATTACATTATATAGCAAACGTTCGATTTTTGCAACAGTTTTTTGTTATTACAAAGAAAGAAGCCGCACTCGGTGCGGCTTCTTTCAGGTCTCCATCTGCCGCGCAAGGAACCCTGCGGCGGTTTGGATCAGCTTGGCCTCAATCCCCTCGGCCAGTTTCCCCTCCTCCTCCTCTTGGTGTAGGAGCGAGCAAACAGCGCCGATGATATCACCACCGGCAAGGATCGGCATGGCACAGCTGATATAGTGCGAACCGCCATCGTCGATTGCGCGGAGCTTTTCCTGCCCCCTCCTGTGCGCATAGAAGGTGCGCGATTCAATGATATCCTCAAGCTCCTCCGAGATGGACTTTTCGAGATATTCCTTCTTGGGAACTCCGGCTGCCGCAATCACAGCATCACGGTCGGTCACGATCACCGACATCGAGCAGGTCTTCTGCAATGTCTCGGCGTATTGCGAGGAAAAAGCGGCAAGCTCCCCGATGGGGGAATATTTTTTGAAGATGACCTCACCCTCGCGGTCGGTATAGATCTCGAGGGGGTCCCCCTCGCGAATACGCATCGTACGACGGATCTCCTTCGGGATGACCACACGACCGAGATCGTCAATGCGGCGCACGATTCCTGTTGCTTTCATATATTCAAATCTCCTTAATTTTGCAAACGGTGATGTTAGTATTTGTGCTTTGTGCCAAGTTATACTGATAGGGTTCTTTTTTTGATGTTTACATGCTGCAAAAAGAGCGCGAGGAAACTCGATTCCTCGCGCAAAAAAAGAGAGGAGCGCTTAGCTTTCCTCTCTTTTTGCTAGATTATTCGTCTTCAGCTTCTTTGGCGATCTCTTCAGCAGCCTCATCGGCTTCCTCAAGCTCCTCGTCAAGCTCCTCATCAAGCTCTTCGACATCCTCGAGCTCCTCATCCTCCTCGTCATACCCGATGCCGAAGGCGTCCTGGATCTCGTCGGCCAGCTCGTCAACGCCGTCAATGACGTTAACAAAGGCACGGGCGAGGGATTCGCCACTCGTCAGGAATTCAACGGGAAGCGAATAGGCGAGGCACAGATGCTCGTCATCCGCCATCACGGTAAGCGCGGAATTGCGGTTAAGATCGTTGACAAAGCGGTAAAGCTCAAGCTCGTCAACCTCGGGAATGTCGCAATAATCAACAAAGAAGTAGATCGAGCCCTCGGGCTCGCAGGTGGCCACAATATCGTAGGGAAAGAATCCGTCTTCGCCAATAACAGGGAAGGTGATCGCGGTAATGCTCTCATCGGCACCCAAATTTTCGCCAAAGGTGACCCCCTCGATCTCGTGCTCGTCAAGCCAGGCTTTAAACTCTGACAAAAGCTTTTCAAAATCCATAATTTTCTCTCTTTTCTGTAAAAAATAGGGGTTTGTCTTTATTCCATTCTAACACATAGGCTCCGAAAAGTCAATCATTTTCATGAAACAGCGTTTACTTTTCCTCGCGCGGCAAAACGCCGGAGGAGGGGAGCTTTGTCTTGCGGCACTTTTCAAAAGCGGAGACCGGCTTCTCCCAGAAATTGAATTCCACCTCAATAAGCTTCTGCTTCGGCTTTATAGTCATCAGAGACGTTCCCGTCGAGGTGCGTGTCGATTTGATGGGAATCAGCGAGGATTTGATGAGAAGCTTGCGCTTTTGGCTGTCGATAAGAAGCAGATCGCGGGGAGACTCCTCGTATACAGCCGCCACAATCGGAGACGCCCCCGAGAAGACGGCAGTCTGGCGACGGCGCGTGGTCTTGACCTGATAACGGTCTATTGGGACACGAAGACCCTTGCCATTCTCAAAAATAAAGATCGCGTTGTGCTCCGGATTGTAGGTGTGAAGCGCTTTCATCAGGATCGGATGCTCGTCCTCGTCCATATTGAGCTTAGCCGGCAGATAATCGCCGAGTGCCGAGGCCTTTACAGGATCGAAGTCGGCCGCTCGCGCGCGATAAAGCTGAGCCTTATTTGTGAAGAAAATAAGCTCGCACTTGTTATCAAGGTCTTCGAAAAAGAGGATCTTATCTCCCTCCTTCAGCTTTTGCTCATCGTTTCCGCGCAGGGACTGTACTGTGATCTTCTTAAAGTACCCATCCTTGGTCATGACAAAGCGGGCATCGTAGTTCTCCTCAAACAGCTCGTCATCGTCGAGGCGCATGACGTCACCCTCGTCAAGCAGAAGCGTCTTTCTCGGCTTTCCGTACTTCTTTTTGATCTCTCGGAGCTGGTCGGCTATCGCGCCGCGGAGCTTGATCTCATCGGCAAGGAGCGCCTCGAGATCGGTGATCTCGCGTTGGATCTCCTCGATCTCGGTCACACGGTTGGTGATATACTCGCGGTTAAGATTGCGCAGCTTGATGTCGGCAATGTACTCAGCCTGCACCCTTGAGAGAGAGAAGCCCGCCATCAGGTTCGGGACAACGTCGGCGTCGTGCTCGGTGGTGCGGATAATGCGGATGGCCTTATCAATGTCAAGAAGGATCGCGGCAAGACCAAGAAGCAGATGAAGCTTGTCACGCTTCTTTCCGAGATCGAACTCGATCTCGCGGCGATAGCACCCGATACGGAAGCGGATCCACTCCCTGAGGATATCAACGACCCCCAGCTGGCGCGGCATACCGTCAACGAGAACATTGAAGTTGCAGTCAAAGTTATCCTCAAGGTCAGTCAGGCGATACAGCTTCTGCATCAGCTTCTCGGGGTCGACACCGCGGCGCAGGTCAAGTGTCAGCTTAAAGCCGTTGAGATCGATAGCATCACGCAGGTCGGCAACCTCCTTAAGGCGCCCACCCTTGATCAGGTCGCTGATCTTGTCCATGATCGACTCAATGCTGGCGGAGTACGGGATCTCAAGGATATCAATGCTGTTGTTGGCCTTATCGTATACGTATTTGGCACGCAGCCTTACAGCACCAACGCCTGTTTCGTAGATCTTGCGCATCTTCTCGCGGTCGTAGATTAAAAGTCCCCCTCCCGAAAAATCAGGGGCGCGCACAAGGTCAAGGATGCGGTCGACCGAGATGTTCGGGTTCTTGAGGAGCGCGATCGTGCCGTCGCAGATCTCGGCGAGATTGAAGGAGCAGATTGAGCTCGCCATACCGACGGCAATACCGAGATTCGGCGAGATCAGGATATTGGGGAAGGTCGTAGGCAGAAGCGTCGGCTCTTGCATCGTGTTGTCGTAGTTCGGAACCAGGTCGACGGCGTTCTTGTCGATGCCGCGGAAAAGCTCGTTGCAAAAGGGATCAAGCTTGACCTCAGTATAACGCGAAGCGGCGTAGGCCATGTTCTTGCTATATTGCTTACCAAAGCTCCCCTTTGAGTCAACAAAGGGATGCAGGAGCGCCTCGTTGCCCCGCGTCAGACGCACCATGGTCTCGTAGATCGCGGCGTCGCCGTGAGGATTGAGACGCATTGTTTGGCCGACGACGTTGGCGCTCTTGGTGCGAGGCCCGGTCAGAAGCCCCATCTTATACATCGTGTAGAGGAGCTTTCTGTGCGAGGGCTTGAAGCCGTCGATCTCGGGAATCGCACGGGAAATAATGACCGTCATAACGTACGGCATATAGTTTTTTTCGATTGTCTCGGTGATCGGCTGATATGTGATCTCTGCCTCAAGCTGAGGATATTCTGTCATATCATTTTTCTTTTTTGCCATACCTAAACTCCGGTCATAATGTAATGATGTGATGCGCGGCGGCGCGGATCATGCGGTTATAGAGGGCAAGCCCCAGCCCCTGGGGCGGCGGTAGCGGCGCGTAGATGGCGTCGTACTGTCCGCAGTCACAGTCGCGAAGCAGGGAAAAGAGGCGCTTGGCAAGCCAAAAAAGCTCCTCCCCGGATCCGACGGGAATACGGTCGGCGTTTTTCAGAGCCGAAAAGCAATCGGCGTCCTCGGTATAGCAAAGGACGGCGATCTTCCCCTTTACGCCTTCAAGATAGCGTGCGGCCGCCTCCGGTGTCCCGTCCAGAAGATGAAAGGGAACGCTCGGCGCGTAATGCCGGTATTTCATCCCCGGGGACTGCACCGTCTCGCCCTCCTTGAGGGCGCCGAGGACGGCGTCGGCGATCGTGACGTTGACACCGATCGCAGCAAGGTCATCGGGCGTGATAGCTCCGGGACGCAAAAGGGTGAGTGCTCCGTCCTCCTCGATCTTCACGATCGTGGATTCAAGTCCGATCTCCGAGTCGCCCCCGTCGAGGATCATATCCACGCGCCCCTCCATGTCATCGCGCACGTGGCGCGCGTTGGTCGGCGACGGGCTCCCCGAAAGATTGGCCGACGGTGCGGCGATCGGAATGCCGGCCGCGCGGATCAGGGCACGGGCGGCGGGATGCGCGGGACAGCGCACGGCAACGGTCGGGAGCCCGGCACGCACGGTAAGAGGAACGCTGTCCTTGGCCGGAAGCACCACGGTAAGCGGTCCGGGCATAAAGGCCTCAGCCAGGCGATAATAGAGAGCCGAGGTTTCCGTATAGCGTTCGGCATCCTCCGGAGAGGCAATATGTATGATCAGCGGATTATCGGCAGGGCGCCCCTTCGCGGCGTAGATCTTCCCTGCCGCCTCCCCCCTCGTGGCATCGGCACCAAGGCCGTATACCGTCTCGGTGGGAAACACCACAAGCCCTCCTTGCCTAAGGATTTCACCGGCACGCGAAAGGGCGACGAGATCTCCGTCAGTCAGGGGGTCGGATAGTATGATGAATTCTGTTGTCATAACGCTTGCTTCTTCATTTTTTCGGCGGTGTCGGCACGCGAAAGGGCGTCGATCATCTCGCCGATATTTCCGTTCATAAAGGAATCGAGAGAATAGAGGGAAAAATTGATCCTGTGATCGGTAATGCGTCCCTGCGGATAATTATAGGTGCGGATCTTTTCGCTGCGGTCTCCGCTCCCCACCTGGCTCTTACGCTCGGCGGCGATCTCGGCGTCGCGCTCCCGACGCTTGATGTCGTAGAGCTTTGTACGGAGCATCCTGAGCGCCGCCTCCTTGTTCTGGAGCTGACTGCGCTGTGTCTGGCAGTAAACGACGATCCCTGTTGGGATGTGCAGAATACGTACGGCCGATTCGGTCTTATTGATATGCTGACCGCCGGCACCCGAGCTCTTCATGGATTCGATCACAAGCTCGGAGGGGGCGATCTCCACCTCGACATCCTCGACCTCGGGGAGAACGGCCACTGTGACGGTCGAGGTCTGGATGCGCCCCTGCGATTCGGTCTCAGGAACACGCTGCACGCGATGCACTCCGCTCTCGAATTTAAAGTGTGCGAAGCTCCCTTCGCCAAGAATGCGGAAGGAAATCTCGCGGAAGCCGCCAAGCTCGGTCTCGTTGACACTGACAGGCTCAAGAGAGAGCCCCAGCCCCTCGGCATACATACGGTACATCCGGTAAAGGTCAGAAGCAAACAGAGCCGCCTCTTCCCCACCGGCACCGGCGCGGATCTCCATGATCACGTTGCGCTCGTCATCCTCATCACGCGGCAAAAGGAGCTCACGGATCTGCTCGGCGAGCGCCTTGGCCTCCCGATGCTTTTCGGCCGCCTCCTCCTCAGCGAAGGCGCGGATATCGGCATCGGTGGCGGGATCGGACATAAGCAGGCGCGCCTCCTTCTCCTCACTTTCGAGGGCGAGAAAGGCGCGGTAAGCGTTCACCAAGGGGGAAAGGCGGTGATGCTCCTTGGTGAGGTCGCGGTAAGCGCGAATATCTGCCAAAACGTCCTCGGCGCCGAGGCGCGCCTCGATTTCATCAAAGCGCGCAAGGACGGCGTTCAGTTCATCGAACATAGCTTAGCGGCAGAACGCCGAGAAGGCCTCGTGAAGGGCGTAAAGATCGGCCTTGGAGATGATCTCATAGGGGGCGTGCATCGAAATGACGGGGAGCCCGAGATCGACCGTATCGATGTTCTGCTCGGCAATAAACATGGCCACGGTCCCGCCGCCACCAATATCCACCTTGCCAAGCTCGGCCGCCTGCCAGGTGACCCCGGCCTCGGCAAAGATGCGGCGCACGCGGCCGACGTACTCGGCCGAAGCATCGTTCGAGCCCGATTTGCCGCGCGAGCCGGTGAATTTGCTCATCGCGGGGCCGTGCGAGATGAGGGCGCTGTTGCGCTTCTCGTACACCTCGGGGAAATTCGGGTCATAGGCGGCGTTCACATCTGCCGAAAGGCAGGCCGAGGCATGGCGCACCGCGCAGGGATTTTCTCCGAGAGAGGTCGAAATACTGTCGATCAGGTCAGCAAAAAGACGGCAGCACATGCCGGTATTGCCGTTGCTCCCAATCTCCTCCTTGTCGGCAAGAAGAACGAAGACCGTCTTCGCTGTGTCGGTGCAGGAGAAGAGGGCGGTAAGCGCGGGATACGCACAG
>JAZNAD010000064.1:0-6232 GCA_045586345.1 Eubacteriales bacterium | reverse complement strand
CCTTGTCTTGAACAGTGTTATCTCCGCGAGAGCAGGTTCTCCTCGTCGAGAAATCTTTCCCAAAAGAGAAAAAGAAACCGCCACACCGTGGCGGTTTCTTTTTTCAAAAATCGTGGCGGCTTCCGCCGTTGCTTCCAAAGGATTCATATGTGCAGACGATCTCCTCGATTTTCATAAAGCAGGAGTCGTCCCCCAAGGTGTCATCATCAAGGATCTCTCGGATTCTCGCGAGAAGCTTATAGCAGGAGGATTCCAATATTTCCTTGACGGCCTTCTCGGAGAAGGAGGCGCATCGGCGGATTTTTTTGCGGTGAGACGCCATAAGCAGTTGTTCCCACAATTCCATAGGAGGATAGCCTCACTTTCAATCGGATAAGAAGAGTGTAGCACACTTTTTTCAAAATGTCAACCCGTATTCGGGTAATCCTTGCGCTTTTTGCGGTTATCATAATAATAACCCATACTTGGGTAACCGTGAAAGGATATCGGGGATGAACTATTCGGAACTGTATGTAAAGCGCATTCGCGAGCTTTGCAAGAAGCGCGGCTTTGCGATTAATAAGTTGGCCACGATCAGCGAGGTGAAGCAATCGACGCTGGATAATATTGTCCGAGGGTTGACGAAAAATCCTCGCGTGATGACACTTCACAAGATCGCCTTGGCCTTCAATATGACGCTTGCGGAGTTTCTTGACTTTGATGAATTGAATGAATATGTCTTCGACGGAGAGGAAGAAGAATAAAAAGAAACCGCCACGGTGTGGCGGTTTCTTTTTGCAGAGGGGTGTGGACTATAAGCCTTCCCTGGCGAGGGAAGGTGGCGCCGTAGGCGACGGATGAGTCGTTAATCCAAGAGCAACGAGGTGTCACCCCTTGATAGCGAAGGCTTCCTTGATCTTTTTGCCTTCGATGACGGCGGCCTCAACGATGGCATCAAAGCGGTCATCGTCGGCCTCGATGGTCATTTTGCCGGTGATGAAGTTGACGCCGGCGGCGGTGACGCCGTCCATGGCGAGGAGGGCCTCCTCGAGCTTCTTAGCGCAGTTGGGACAGGCAAGGCCTTCAAAGCGGAATACCTTTTTCATGCGGTGTGTTCTCCTTTTTCAGTCACAGTATTTTGGTGGCATTTTCCTGCCATGGGACAGGAGGAACAGCCGGAGCACAGGGATTTCCCACGGCGCTTTCCCCGGATGCGCATGATAACGATCAGCGAGAGGACGGCGACAAGGCCGACAAGGATGAGCAGGGAGCCGATGTTTTGAGAAATAAATGTAAACATAACTTTTCCTCCTTTCATAGGATCAGGTGAGCGAGGGGGATCTCTTCTTGAGGATCAGGGGATAGACAAAGTAGCCGATAACGGCAAGGATCGCGAGGATGGCGAGGATGCCGCCCGTCCAATGGGCACCGGTCGTCAGAGCACCGAAGAGGCCGCCGAGCTGATTGATGCAGAAGGCGACGACCCAGGCAAAGCCGCACTGATAGCCGATGGCGGCGGCGGTCCACTTGCCGCTTTGCATCTCGCGGCGGATGGCGCCGATGGCGGCAAAGCAGGGGGCGCAGAGCAGATTAAAGGCGAGGAAGGCAAAGCCCGAAAGGTGGGTGAAGACACCGGCAACGCCGGCCGCACCGCCGTAGATGATACCGAGGGTGCCGACGATGTTCTCCTTGGCAATGAGCCCCGTGATGGTGGCCACAGCCCCCGCCCAGGTGCCGAAGCCGAGCGGCGCAAACAGCCAGGCAAAGCCACGGCCGAAGCAGGCGAGCACACTGCGCTCGACCTCCTCCTCCGCGAGCATACGGAAGCCGCCGCCTTCGGGGAAGCCGAAGGACATCAGGAACCAAAGCACGACGGTCGAGAGCAGGATGATGGTGCCGGCCTTCTTAATGAAGGACCAGCCGCGCTCCCACATGCTGCGCAAAACGTGAACGGCGCGCGGCAGATGGTAGGCAGGCAGCTCCATCACGAAGGGCGAGGGATCACCGGCAAAGAGCCTTGTGCGCTTTAAGATCAGCCCCGAAAGGATGACAGCGCCGATCCCCATAAAGTAGGCCACGGGGGCGATCCACCAGGCACCGCCAAAGACGGCACCGGCGATAAGGGCAATGAAGGGGAGCTTCGCGCCGCAGGGAATGAAGGGGGTCGTGATGATGGTCATGCGGCGGTCGCGGTCGCTTTCGATGGTGCGCGTCGCCATAATGCCGGGAACGCTGCAGCCCGTGCCGACCAGCATCGGGATAAAGGACTTACCCGAAAGGCCGAAGCGGCGGAAGAGACGGTCAAGCACGAAGGCGATGCGCGCCATATAGCCGCACGCCTCAAGGAAGGCGAGGAACAAAAAGAGCACGAGGATCTGGGGGACAAAGCCGAGCACAGCACCGACACCGGCCACGATCCCGTCAAGAATGAGTGCCGAGAGCCAATCCCAGCAGTCGATCGCCTCGAGGGCGTTGCTGACGAGCACGGGGATGCCGGGCACAAAGACACCGTAATCGGCAGGATCGGGCGCGAGGAACCCAAAGCCATAGGCGGTAGCGATGGCGGCGGTGAAGTCGGCCCCCGTGACCGTGACGGTCTCCTCAGCGAGGGTCTCCTCGTCGACGGCTATGTAGGTGAATTCCTCCGTGTCGGCAAGGTCGGCATCGAGGGCATCAAGTGCCCCCTTGGCTGCCTCGGGCGAGAAGCCCTCAGCCTCGGCATCCAGCGCCTCGCGCACCGAGGATACATCGATGCCGCCGGCCTCGAGATGGTCAAGATAGCCTGACAGGATGGCCTCGGCCTCGCCGTAGCTCTCGGCGGCCTCGGCATAGCGGCCACCCCCGATACCGAGGAGGTGGAAGCCGTCACCGAAGAGGCCGTCATTGGTCCAATCGGTGACCCACGTGCCGACGGTGGAGACCGAGATAAAGTAAATAAGGAAGATGACAAGCGCGAAGATGGGGAGCGCCGTAAAGCGCCCGGTCACCACGCGGTCGATCTTGTCCGAGGTCGAGAGGCGGTTGCTCCGCTTGCGCTTATACACGTCGCGGAGCAGAGCGGCGACGGCGAGATAGCGCTCGTTTGCGATGATGCTCTCGGCATCGTCGTCCATCTCCTGCTCGCAGGCCACGATATCGTCCTCAATGTGCGAGAGGACCTCGGCAGGGATCGCGAGCTCCTTGGCAACGGCCTCGTCGCGCTCAAAGATCTTGACGGCTAAGAAGCGCTGCTTTTCCTTCGGCATGGTGTGGAGCACCGCCTCCTCAATGTGGGCAAGCGCGTGCTCGACGGCACCGCGGAAGGCGTGCTTTCCGAGCGGCGGAAGCGTCCCGACCGCCGCAAGGGCGGCCTCGGTGACCTCCGGAATTCCCTCTCCCTTCATGGCCGAGATCGGGATGACGGGGAAGCCGAGGCGGCGCGAGAGCGCCGGAACGTCGAAGGTATCGCCCTGCTTTTTGACGATGTCCATCATGTTGAGCGCGATCACGACCGGGATGCCGATCTCGGACAGCTGATTGGTGAGGTAGAGGTTCCGTTCAATGTTCGTGGCATCCACAATGTTGAGGATCACATCGGGATGCTCCTCGAGGAGGTAGCGGCGCGCCACCCTCTCCTCGGGGGTGTAGGGGGAGAGCGAGTAAATGCCGGGGAGGTCGGTGACGATCACATCCTCGTGACCGCGGAGCATGCCCTCCTTTTTTTCCACCGTAACGCCCGGCCAGTTGCCAACGAATTGGTTCGAGCCGGTCAGCGCGTTAAAGAGGGTGGTCTTACCCGAGTTCGGGTTGCCCGCCAGGGCGATCTTGATAGCCATGCAGTCTCCTTTTCATTTGCGGTGGATCATTCCACCTCGATCATACGGGCATCCTCGCGGCGCAGGGTCAGCTCATAGCCGCGCAGATTGATCTCGATCGGGTCGCCAAGCGGGGCGACCTTGCGGACGTAGATCTCGGTCCCGCGGGTGATGCCCATATCCATCAGCCGCCGCTTGATCGCGCCCTCGCCGTGAAGCTTCACAACGTGCGCCGTACCGCCGATCGCAATTTCCTTTAGTGTTTTCACTCTCGTGCCTCCATACCTTCCATGCACGAGTTAGCCGTTGCTAACTCGAAACCATAAATAACAGTTAGCCTACGCTAACCTCTACTATTATAGCGCCGCCCCCTTGACTTGTCAAGAGGTTTTTTCGAAAAAAAATTAAACTTTTTTGAGAAAAAACACCGCCCATAGGGCGGTGCACTTGGTTTGCTTATTTCAATTCCTCCGAGGGCCACGGGACGAGCGTGCCGTCCTTTTTCACCACGTACGCCTGCTTGGCAAGGCGGGCCATCGGGGTGTCCGAGAGCGAATCGGAATAGAAATTCTCGACCGTTGCTTCGGGGAAGAGCGCAAGGAAGCGCGGCGGCTTCTCCTTGCCGTAGCAACGGGGAAGGGTGTAACGGTCGGTCGCGGGGTCAAAGTCCGAGGCGATCAGCGTGCCGAAGCCGAGGCGACGGGCGATCGGGCGCAGGACGAACTCGGGCGACGCCGAGATCACCACGTCGTCGTCGCGGCGGTTCTCCCTGTAATAGGGGAACATACGGTCGGCGCGCTTCTCCCAGAAGCGCTCGATCTCGGCGTCAAGATCCTTGATGCGGCGGAAGGAGGAGAAGACCACCTCGCGCAGCCCCTCGTCGGTCAATCTGCCGCGGCGGTGGTGGAGGTATGCCAAGAGTGCCTTGGGCAGATCGAGGAGAAACGAGGGATGCCGACGAAGGCAAACGAGATAAAACTCGTTGGTCGAGTCCTTGGGGTAGATCGTTTTATCGAAGTCGTAGACGTTCATGCGGCGCTATCGCTCTCGACGGCGGCCTCGCGGGAGGCGGCCACCCTGCGGCGGATGAGCTTGACAAGCTCAACGACAGGCAGGACCGTCACGGCAAGGCCGAGCGCGATCGCGTACTCGGCAAACGAAACGGCCGAGAACTTGAAGGCCGTCGCAAAGAAGGGAATATAGATCACGCCGAGCGTCAGAACGAAGGCGAGTGCCATCGCACCGAAGAGGTAGACGTTGTGGGTCTTGACCGAGAAGATCGAGCCGCGATCCGAGCGCATGTTGTAGGAGTGGAAGATCTCGGCCATCGAGAGGGTCAGGAAGGCCATCGTCATGCCGTCGTTATCGTCGTGGAAGGCAAAGTGCCCGATAAGATACGCGCCGAGCGTCAGAAGACCGATGAGAATTCCCTCGTAGGCAATGTCAAACGCCATACCGCCGGCAAAGATGCCCTCGTTCTTCTTGCGGGGCGGGCGCTTCATAATGTTGGCCTCGGCCGCCTCAAGCCCGAGCGCGAGCGCGGGGAGCGAGTCGGTGATCAGGTTGACAAAGAGGATGTGCGTCGGCAGGAGCAGGGCAGCTCCAAGACCGTCAATAAAGAGCGCAAGGATGGTGAAAACAAAGATGCCAATGACCTCGGCCAGGTTTGAGGACAGCAGGAAGCGGATGGCGCGGCGGATGTTGTCGTAGATGCGGCGCCCCTCCTCGGCGGCCTCGACGATGGTCGCGAAGTTGTCGTCGGCCAGGATCATGTCGGCCACGTTCTTCGTGACGTCGGTGCCCGTGATGCCCATGCCGACGCCGATATCGGCGCCCTTGATCGAGGGGGCGTCGTTGACGCCGTCACCCGTCATGGCCGCGACCTTATCCTTGGCGCGCCAGGCACGCACGATGCGGAGCTTGTGCTCGGGCTGAACGCGCGCGTAGACCGAATACTTGGTGACATCCTCGGCAAAGACCTCGTCGGGGATATCGTTGAGCTCGGCGCCCGTGATGGCCTCCTCGGGAGAGGAGATGATGCCAAGCTCGGTCGCGATCGCCACGGCCGTGTCCTTGTGGTCGCCCGTGATCATGATGGGGCGGATGCCGGCGGTGCGGCATTCCTCGATCGCCGCCTTGACCTCGGGGCGGACGGGGTCGATCATACCGGTCAGACCGCAGAAGACGAGGTCGCGCTCCATCGCCTCCGAGGAATAGTCGCCGGGCTCGGCATCGAGCGGCTTGTAGGCGGCGGCGAGAACGCGCAGGGCGCGGTCGGCCATCCCCTTGTTGGCGGCAAGCACCGCCTCGCGGTCGGCGTCGGTCATTGGGCGGGCGCCCGTGCCGTCGTCAATGGCGGTACAGCGGGCAAGGATCTCGTCGGGCGCGCCCTTCGTGTACTGAAGGAGGCCGCCCTCGGTGCGGCAGACCGTGGTCATCATCTTACGGTCGGAGTCGAA
>JAZNAD010000063.1:0-4028 GCA_045586345.1 Eubacteriales bacterium | reverse complement strand
CTACGGGCAGGCAAAGGATTTGCCCGCTCCCGAAGCCTTGGCAGAAGATTATGTAAACCCCGAGTTGGGGGTCAACACCGTGGAAGAAGCCTTGGCAGGCGCCTCTGACATCATTGCCGAAGCCATTTCCGACGATGCCGGCATCCGCAAGGAGCTGCGCAAGCTCATGGAGAAAAAGGCCGTCGTGGGCAGCCATGTGGTCAAGGATAAGGAAGAAGAAGGAGCTGTGTATCAAACCTACTTCGACTTCTCCCAGCCTCTTGCTAAGGCCCACGGCCATCAGATTTTGGCTCTCAACCGCGGTGAACGGGAGGGCTTCCTGAAGGTCAGCGTGGATGTGGATCGGGAACAAGCCCTGATTTCCATTCGCCGTGCCGTGTTGCAGCCGGGTAGTCCTGCCGCCGCCTTTGTTCGTACTGCCGCCGAGGACAGCTACGACCGCCTCATCTTCCCGTCGCTTGAGCGCGAGGTGCGCGCCGAGCTCTTTGATACCGCAAGCGAGGGTGCCCTCAAGGTCTTTGCGGGGAACCTCCGCAACCTGCTCTTAGCCGCGCCCCTGAAGGGCAAGACGGTGCTCGGCTACGACCCCGGCTACCGCACCGGCTGCAAGCTGGCGGTCGTCGATAAGACGGGCAAGGTGCTGGACACCGCCGTCATTTATCCTACGAAGCCGCGCGAGGAGACCGACAAGAGCAAGAAGACCGTTCTCCGCCTCATTAAGGCTTACGAGATCGACGTTGTGGCCATCGGCAACGGCACCGCCTCCCGCGAGAGCGAGGCCTTCATTGCCGACACCCTTCGCGAGTGTGACCGCAAGGTCGCCTATACCATCGTCAGCGAGGCGGGCGCGAGCGTCTATTCGGCCTCTGAGCTCGCGGCCAAGGAGTTCCCCGACTTCGACGTGACAGAGCGAAGCGCCGTCTCGATCGCGCGCCGCCTGCAGGATCCCCTTGCCGAGCTTGTCAAGATCGACCCGAAGGCCATCGGCGTTGGGCAGTACCAGCACGACATGAAGCAAAACCGCCTCACCGAGGCGCTCGACGGCGTGGTCGAGGACTGCGTGAACAGCGTCGGCGTTGACGTCAATACCGCCTCCTATTCCCTGCTCTCGCATATCGCGGGCATCAACGCGACGGCGGCGAAGAACATCGTTGCCTACCGCGAGGAGAACGGCGAATTCAAGAGCCGTGCCGCCATCCTGAAGGTACCGAAGATCGGCGAAAAGGCCTTTCAGCAGTGCGCCGGATTTTTGCGTGTGTCGGGCTCCTCCGAGGTCCTCGACAATACCGGCGTTCACCCCGAGTCCTACGCGGTGGCACGCGCCCTTTTAGGCGAATTCGGTCTCAGCGAGGAGGACGTGCGCGCGGGCGGCATCGGGAGCCTGCGTGCCCTGGCGATGGCGAGAGGCACCGCGAAGCTCGCGAGGAAGCTCGAGTGCGGTGAGCCCACCCTGCTCGATATCATCGGCGAGCTTGAGAAGCCCGGACGCGACATCCGTGACAGCGCGCCGCCGCCCGTCCTGCGTACCGACGTCCTGACGATCGACGATCTCGAGGAGGGCATGGTGCTGACCGGCACCGTGCGTAACGTTGTCGACTTCGGTGCCTTTATCGACATCGGCGTGCACGACGACGGCCTTTTGCACGTCTCCGAGATGAGCGACCGCTTTGTAAAGAACCCTGCCGACGTTGTGAAGGTCGGGGATGTCATGGAGGTGCGCATCAAGGGCGTTGATAAGAAGCGCGGACGCATCTCACTCACAAGAAAGACCCCGAAGGGACAGTGAATTCTAATTTATTATAAAAAATTAAAACGCATTTTCACAGCAGTTGCCGCGAAAATGCGTTTTTTGTGCAAAGGTGACAAAAGCGAAGCGGAAAGTTCAGAGGGTTGACCCCTTTGCAAACCGAGACTTTTCTGTTATAATAATAAACGTAAAAATTTGAACTCGAAAAGGAGTTAGCTATGGCAAGTCTTTCCCTGAAGCATATTTACAAGAAGTATCCCGGCGGCGTCACCGCGGTCTCGGACTTCAACCTTGAGATCAAGGACAAGGAGTTCCTCATCCTCGTTGGCCCCTCCGGCTGCGGTAAGTCCACGACGCTCCGTATGATCGCCGGCCTTGAGGAGATCTCGGAGGGCGAGCTCTGGATCGGTGATACCCTCGTCAATGACGTGGCGCCGAAGGACAGAGACATCGCGATGGTGTTCCAGAACTACGCTCTGTATCCTCACATGACGGTCTTTGAGAACATGGCGTTCGGCCTGAAGCTCCGCAAGGTGCCGAAGGAGGAGATCAAGCGCCGCGTTGAGGAGGCCGCCCGTATCCTCGATATCAACCACCTCCTTGAGCGTCGCCCGAAGGCCCTTTCGGGCGGTCAGAAGCAGCGTGTTGCGCTTGGCCGTGCGATCGTCCGTAACCCGAAGGTCTTCCTTCTTGACGAGCCGCTCTCCAACCTCGACGCTAAGCTCCGTGCCTCGATGAGAACCGAGCTCACAAAGCTCCACAAGAAGGTCGAGACCACCTTCGTCTACGTTACCCACGACCAGGTCGAGGCTATGACGATGGCGACGCGCATCGGCGTTATGAAGGACGGTCTTATCCAGCAGGTCGATACGCCTCAGAACCTCTACGATTACCCCGTGAACCTCTTCGTTGCCGGCTTTATCGGCACGCCTCAGATGAACTTCATCACCGCGAAGCTCGTCGAGGAGGGCCAGGATCTGTTTGTCACCTTTGGTGCGAACAAGGTCAAGCTTCCTACTGAAAAGGCCAACAACCCCGCTCTCAAGGAGTACATCAACCAGGAGGTCGTTGTCGGTATCCGTCCCGAGTGCCTGCACGATGATCCCGTCCACGTTAACTCTATGCCCGACAGCGTCATCAACGCGACCGTCGAGGTCACCGAGCTTATGGGCGCCGAGATCTACCTGTACCTCAGCTTTGACGGTCAGGAGGATGCCACCAACGGCAAGAACATTATTGCCCGCGTTTCCGCGCGTTCGACCTCTCGTGCCGGCGACCAGATCCAGATCGCCTTTGAGACCACCAGAATGCATATTTTTGATAAGGACACCGAGCGCTGCATCGTCCACTGAGACACAATTCTTTGAGCATAAACGAAAAAGGGCAGACAAAAGTCTGCCCTTTTTCTATTGCCGTTTCCTCCCTCCGACGTACGGCTTTGTACGCCTATCGGTCGGAGAACGGCAATTTCTGCTTCAAAGAATTGCGTCTCAGTACTCTATCGAACAAAGGGGCATAAACGAAAAAAGAAGCAGGCAAAAGTCTGCCCTTTTTCTATTGCCGTTTCCTCCCTCCGACATACGGCTTTGTACGCCTATCGGAGGGGGCGGACCGCCGGGTGAGCAAGAAAAAACGCCACGGTGCGGCGTTTTTTCACAGCGATACCCCAAGGATAGGGCGAAATGAAGCGAGTGATAACGAGCGCGCATTTCAACCATATCCGCGGGGAGGGCAACCGTCGGTCCCTACAGCCCTCTCCGTCGGCTACGCCGCCACCTCCCCCGAAGGGGGAGGCTTGTATAATCAAGACTCTCCGCGGCGAAGCTCGCCAAGCCGCCTTCGTCCATCTAATTTCAGCCTCCACCTTCGGGGGAGGTGGCATTTTCGAAAGAAAATGACGGAGAGGGCTTATGGCAGAGCGCGATTTATGCCCGTGACTCACTCACGGAGCAGAAATTGATGAGAAGGTTTGGGAACGGACGCTGGGGTGCCGTACAAAGGGTACGGCACCCACGGTTGCGTTCGTTACCGAAGCTTATCTCAATTTATGCCGGTGAGAGTTTCGCATAAGTCGCCATCAGCTTCTTCTTTTCCCCAGTGTCAAACTGCACCTCGTAGAGGGTATCGCCGCCCATCGGGCGGACGGCAAGGACTGTGCCCTTGCCAAAAAGGGCGTGGGACACGCGATCGCCGGCCGTGAAGGTCGACGCGGGGACTGTCGGGCGGGGGGCCGCGGTGGTGACGGTGGGCTTGCGATAGAATTCGCCGGTCCTCGGCTCCT
>JAZNAD010000062.1:0-4464 GCA_045586345.1 Eubacteriales bacterium | reverse complement strand
GTCGCGGCCGATGACGGGATCGATCTCGCCTTCCTCGGCCATGGCGACGAGATCACGCCCGAAGCCCTTGAGCACCTCAAGGGCACCCCCCGCCTTTTCATTGTGTTTATTGCCCTTATTAGCGTCGTGAATATCTGAGATGGGGGTGATATCGGTGAGCAATTCGCGCCGATCAACGCCGAGTGCGGTGAGCACCTTATGAGCGACGGCCTCCTCGGTCGACAGGAGCGCCATAAGGAGGTGCTCGGTCCCCACCGAGCCGCGCTTAGCCATTTGCCCCGAAAGCTCGATGATCCTTCGGGCTTTGGGTGTAAGGTCGGCCGAGGAAACGTGGCTGTGCGAGCCGATGCCCGCGAGGTGAGAGATCGTCTTTTTTATCTTCTCATCATAGATCCCGATGCCCTCGAGGATCCGGGAGGCTACCCCGTCGTGCTCAGCGGCGAGGCCATAGAGCAGATGCTCACTCCCAATGTAGGTATGGCCGAGCTCTGAGGCTACGCGCTCGGCGGCGCGCAGTGCATTTTCTGCCTTGGAGGTAAAGCGTTGCGTCATGCCGATCTCCTTTTTGGTGTTTTTTCTATTCTTGACATGCCGCAGGGTGCTTATTCAGAGGGGGTCGGCATTGCGGGATATTTCCCGTCGCGGAGCATTTTCTCGTAGAAGGCTGCCGAGACGGTTCCGGTCTTTGGCAGTCGGTAGATGCCCTGCAGTTCCCTTGCTACCTCGGAGGAGGCGTAGGAAAAAACGCCGCCAAGGTCGCTCCGCAGGCGGAGACGGTAGCGCTCGGCAAGAAGATTCAAGAGGGCTTGGAGCATCCGTACACCCTCACCTGTCGCGCCGACGGTCACAGGCAGAGGGGTGTCGCTCGATATCTCATCGGTGAGAAAACGGGCCCCTCTCGCCTCGCTGTAATCGCTAAAAAGGAGATCCCACGTTGCTCGGTCCACGATTCCTGTCGGGGGGAGAGAGCGTCCGCGCTGGTAGGCGAGCACCGCTTCGCGCGTTGCGGTATCATAGATACCGTTGATGACGACGGGGGACTTTGTGCCTGCATAGTAGTACAGCTCGAGAAGATAGCGCTGGATCTCGCGGATGGCTCCGCTCCGTTCTGTGATGTCGTACATACTGCCTCCTTATCCAACATCGTAGCCGGGGTATTGTCCCTCGCTTGCCTGGTTGCCGATGTAAAGATCGCTGTATACGTTCATAAGGTCGTTCCATGTGGCGGCCCCCACAATGCCCGTTGTAAAGGAGGGGACAAAAAGGCGCTGAAACTCGCGCACGGCCGCCTCGGTCGCGGGGCCGAAGACACCGTCCGAGGTCAGGGTGCCGATCGAGGGATAGAAGCGGCCTACGTACGAGAGGTATTGCTGGAGTGCGCGCACGTCCTCTCCCGTATCGCCGCGTGAAAGGTTACGGCCGGGGAAGGGGATCGTGCGCCCCTCAATGTAACGGACGGGCTCTGTGCCGATCATCCCGAGATAGGTGTTATAGAGGAGATTCCAAGTGATCTCGCCGACGATGCCGTCCTGCGGCAGACCGTAGGTGCGCTGGAAGGCGATGACGGCATCGCGCGTTGTAGGACCAAAGACACCGTCAAGCTCGATCGGGGGGACGGAATTGACATATTGGGCGATGTAGGCAAGGTAGTATTGGAGAACGCGGACGGCGGGGCCTTGCATTCCCTCCATCAGCGTTTCGGGGTATTCCGAGGGGAGCTCACCGAGGGTCAGACCCTCGGAATTGAGGTCGGAAAGGCGCTTGACGCCGTTGTAGATATAGGCGATCCGGTACCATGTGCTCCGCCCGACGATCCCGTCCTCGGTAAGGCCGAAGATGCGCTGAAAGGCGCGGACGGCCTCAGCGGTGGCTTCGTTATAGATGCCGTTTGCCTCGTAGATCTTGGGAATGGCGGGGTAATTGGCCGAGATGCGGTTCAGGCGGGTCTGGACGAGGGCAACGTCGTTGTTAGCGGCGCCGATGCGCAAGGGAACGAGGGGGGCGCTTTCTGCGATGCTTTCGACCGGGACGTTCGAGACGATGTCGATATCGCCCCCGTAGTAGTATTGTAGGATCTCGTAGGGAACGAGGCCACTCCCTGCGAGTGAGACGGTGCCCCATTGCGAAAGCCCCTCGCATTGCACGCGGATGCCGTCACAGTAGGCAGCAAAGAGTGGCTCGACAAAGCCCTGACGTCGGATATAGCTGTCAAAGATGTCATCGACGATCTGGCTGATGTTCTCAAAGACGTCACGGCCATTGACAAAGGCCTGATCGTAGGCGGTCGAGTTTGTGATGTCAAAGTTGTAGCCGCGGTTGCGGTAATATTCGGTATAGATGCGATTCAACGCGTAGGTGATCTCGGCATAGATATTGGCGCGGACGGCGCTTTCGGGCCAGGTGGGATAGATCTCGCTCGAGGCGACGTTTTTGATGTAGTCGGGGAAGGGGAGCGTGACGTTGGCTGCGGGGCTGTCCGGTGGGCCGAGGTGCACGGTGATGGTTTCGGGGATACGGGGCAGATCAGGCATTCGGTGTTCCTCCTTCCAACGGCTCGTACTCGGTGAAGTCAAGCTCTCCTATGGGAGGATAGTCCTCGGGGCGGTAGATGGGGGTGGGGATCAGCTCACCGAGCTGGAGAGAGGTGACACCGGGGAAAAGGGGAACGTCACGGAAGATGAGAGGGTAGAAGCCTGTCTTGAAGATCTCGATAAGGTAGGTAGCGTAGCCTGGAATTCCCCCAGGGGAGAGCGAAAGGTCGCGTGCCGGAGTGGGGAGTGAGATCCTCTCGGCGAGGCCGCTCCTGTCGGTGGTTAGAAGATAGCTGATCGCGGCATTCTCCGGCATCGCGCCGCGAATGCGGACGTCGGCTCCCTCGACGGGATAGGCGCCGCCGGCCGTGACGACTCGGACGGCCAGGGTTCCGAGCTCGCTCAAGACAACGGGGATGGGTGCAGTGTCCATTAGGGTCCCTCCTTTGCGATATACTCCCAGTATATGCGTCCCTTGGTGACAACGTGAAAAGAGATCGCGAAAAAGTGCGGCTTTTCGTCGCTTCCACCCTTGACATTCCCACAGACTATCGCTATAATATATGTGTAAAAACAAATAAGGACGGTGCGTAGAATGAAAGAACACTCTTATGGCGACCTTAGTATCATCGGAATGCGCGGATGCGAGGATTTTGTTGCGCAGGTAGACAGCTATATTCAGGAGTCGCGCCGTCACGATGGGGAGGGCACCTACATTGCCGAGGCCTTCTGCCCCCGGTTTGGCAGTGGCGAAGGTAAGGGTATGATCCGTGATTCGATGCGTAGCCGCGATGTGTATATCATTTCGGACGTCTTCAATCACGGTGTGACCTACGAGATGTACGGGAAGACGGTGCCGATGAGTCCCGACGACCATTTCCAGGATCTCAAGCGCATTATCGGCGCGATCGGCGGTAAGGCCAAGCGCATCACGGTCGTAATGCCGATGCTTTACGAGGGGCGCCAGCACAAGCGCTCGAGCCGTGAGTCGCTTGACTGTGCGATCGCTCTCCAGGAGTTGCATAATATGGGCGTCAGCAGCTTTATCACCTTTGACGTGCATGACCCCCGCGTGCAGAACGCGATCCCGCTTTGCAGCTTTGATAACTTCCGCTCCACCTACCAGATGATCAAGGCGCTCGTCCACGAGTATCCCGATGTCGAGTTTGACAAGGAGAAGATCATGGTGGTCTCTCCCGATGAGGGGGCGATGTCGCGCTGCATGTATTACTCCTCGATGCTGAGCATCGAGCTCGGTATGTTCTACAAGCGCCGTAACTACTCGGTCATCGTCAACGGCAAGAACCCGATCGAGGCGCACGAGTATCTCGGCCGCGACCCGAAGGGGATGGACGTGATCGTTGTGGACGATATGATCTCCTCGGGCGAGTCGATGATCGACGTGGCCCGTCAGCTGAAGGCGCGCGGCGCCAAGCGCATCTTCATCTTTACCGCCTTCGGTCTCTTCTGCAACGGTCTCGAGGCGATGGATGAGGCATACGAGGAGGGGCTCTTCACCCGTATTATGACGACGAACCTTGTCTACCGCACGCCCGAGCTCCTCTCGCGCAAGTGGTACGGCGAGGTCAACATGTGTAAGTACGTGGCGTACATTATCGACACCCTGAACCATGACCAGAGCGTGTCGGGGCTGCTCGATCAGTCGAAGCGCATCCATAAGCTGCTTGCCGAGCACGGGAAGCTGGCAAAGTAAAGACCCCCTGTAAAAAGGCGTCGCTCTTAGGGATTTAAAGGAAACAATTTAGAAAACTCGGCTTATTGAAAGTCGAGTTTTCTTTTTTTTCACGCAAAACAAATTGAATTAGAGTTAATTTTATGTTATAATACACTCACTTAAAAATAAGAATTTGACGGCCACTTTTAAGATGATTAACAAATTAGGAGGGGATCTTTATGACTAAAAAGAGGAAGA
>JAZNAD010000061.1:0-6532 GCA_045586345.1 Eubacteriales bacterium | reverse complement strand
ACATGGCTACGATCCGACTTCTTACCACGGTGCTTATCTGGCGGTAGTAGAATCGGTCTCCAAACTGATCGCCACCGGCGCAAAGTTTGAAGATGTCTATCTCACCTTCCAGGAATATTTTGAGAAGCCCGGCCGTGACGGCCGCCGCTGGGGCAAGCCCCTTGCCGCCCTGCTCGGCGCCTTCCGCGCCCAGCTCGACCTCGGCATCGGCGCCATCGGCGGTAAGGACTCGATGAGCGGCTCCTTTGAGGATCTTGACGTTCCTCCGACCCTCGTCTCCTTCGCCGTGACCACCGGCAAAACGAGCGAGGTCACCTCGCCCGAATTCAAGGGCGCGGGCCATAACGTCTACCTCCTTGAGCCCCTCTACGACGACAAGGGTCTCCCGGTCATCCCCTCGCTCCTTGCCCTCTTTGACCGGATGGAAGCCCTCGCCTCCGAGGGTTGCATCCTCTCGGCCTGGACGCCCACCTACGGCGGCATCGCCGAGGGCGTCTACAAAATGGCCATTGGTAACGGCCTCGGCTTCGCGTACAGCGGCGCCCTGCCCGTCGCCGACCTTTTCACCTACAAGTACGGTGCCTTCCTCGTCGAGACCGACGGTGAGCTTTCGGACGCCGTCCTCGTCGGTAAGACCACGGCCGATGCCACCATCACCCGTGGCGATACGACCCTCGCCATGAGCGAGCTCGATACCCTCTATGAGGGTCGCCTTGAGAGCGTCTACCCCGTGGCCGAGGCGCCGGCCACCCTCCTTCCCGCCTTCGCCTATACGGCCGAGACGAGATGTGCCCCCGCCGTCAAGGTCGCGCGCCCGCGCGTCCTCATTCCCGTCTTCCCCGGCACCAACTGCGAGTACGACACCGCTAAGGTGATGCGTGACGCCGGTGCTGAGGCCGACATCTTCGTCATCAATAACCTGACCCGTGACGGGATCGCCAAGAGCGCCGCCGACTTCGCCGCGAAGGTTGGCGAGTCGCAGATGATCTTCGTCCCCGGCGGCTTCTCGGGCGGCGACGAGCCCGACGGCTCGGGTAAGTTCATCATGGCCTTCTTCAAGAACGCCGCCATCCGCGAGGCGGTCGGCGATCTCCTTGATAAGCGCGACGGCCTGATGTGCGGCATCTGCAACGGCTTCCAGGCGCTCGTCAAGCTCGGCCTTGTCCCCTACGGCAAGATCATCGACACCGACGAGACCTGTCCGACCCTGACCTTCAACACCATCGCACGCCACCAGTCGAAGCTCGTGCGCGTCCGCATCTCGTCGAACAAGTCGCCCTGGCTTTCGGCCATGAACGTTGGCGATATCATCACCGTGCCGATCTCGCACGGCGAGGGTCGCTTCCTCGCCTCGAGCAAGGTCGTTGAGGACCTCGCAAAGAACGGCCAGATCGCCACGCAGTACGTCGACCTTGCCGGCAACCCGACGTCCGACATCCGCTATAACCCCAATAACTCGACCTATGCGATCGAGGGCATCACCTCGCCCGATGGCCGCGTCTTCGGTAAGATGGGCCACTCCGAGCGCATCGGCAACGGCCTCTACCGTAACGTCCTCGGCGACTACGATATGAAGATGTTCGCCTCGGCCGTCAAATATTTTAAGTAAACAAAACTATACAAAAAAGAAGGGGGAAACACCACCATGGCTTATCTTTCGGATATTGAGATCGCCCAGGCGACTCCCATGCAGCCCATCACCGAGATCGCAAAGGTTGCCGAAATTGATGACAAGTACATCGAGCAGTACGGCCGCTACAAAGCAAAGGTCGACTACGCTCTTTTGAATGAATCGGCGCGCAAGGATGGCAAGCTCATCCTTGTGACCGCCATCACCCCGACCCCCGCCGGGGAAGGGAAGACCACCACAACGATCGGCCTTGCCGACGGCCTCCGCCGCATCGGCAAGCGTACGATGGTCGCCCTCCGCGAGCCCTCCCTCGGCCCCGTCTTCGGTGTCAAGGGCGGTGCCGCCGGCGGCGGCTACGCGCAGGTTGTCCCGATGGAGGACATCAACCTCCACTTCACAGGTGACTTCCACGCGATCGGCGCGGCCAACAACCTCCTTGCCGCCATGCTCGATAACCACATCTACCAGGGCAACCGTCTGAATATCGACCCCCGTCGTATCACCTGGCGCCGTTGCGTCGATATGAATGACCGTCAGCTCCGCTTCGTGACCGACGGCCTCGGCGGCCGTGTCAACGGCGTGCCGCGTGAGGACGGCTTCGATATCACGGTCGCCTCCGAGATCATGGCGGTCTTCTGCCTCGCCTCCGACATCGACGATCTGAAGGCGCGCCTCTCGCGCATCGTCGTTGCCTACACCTACGACGAGCGCCCGGTCACCGCCGGTGAGCTTGGGGCCGTGGGTGCGATGGCCGCCCTCCTCAAGGACGCCCTGAAGCCGAACCTCGTCCAGACTCTTGAGGGCACGCCTGCCTTCGTCCACGGCGGCCCCTTCGCGAACATTGCCCACGGCTGTAACTCGGTCATCGCCACCCGCATGGCCATGAAGCTTGGTGACTACACTGTCACCGAGGCGGGCTTCGGTGCCGACCTTGGCGCTGAGAAGTTTCTCGACATTAAGTGCCGCGCCGCCGGCCTCAACCCCGATGCGGTTGTCATGGTCGCCACCGTTCGTGCGCTTAAGATGCACGGCGGCCTTCCGAAGACCGAGCTCGGCACCGAGAACCTTACGGCTCTTGAGGCGGGCATCCCGAACCTCCTCCGCCATGTCTCGAACATCACGACCGTCTATAAGCTCCCTTGCGTTGTGGCGGTCAATCGCTTCCCGACCGATACGGATGCCGAGGTCGCCCTCGTCATCGAGAAGTGCCGCGCCCTCGGCGTCAACGTTGTCCTCTCGACCGTGTGGGCTGACGGCGGCAAGGGCGGTATGGCCCTCGCCGAGGAGGTCGTCCGTCTTTGCGAAACGAAGAACGACTTCTCCTTCAGCTATCCGCTTGATGTCACCATCGAGGAGAAGATCGAGGCGGTCGCCAAGCGCGTCTACCGTGCCGACGGCGTGACCTTCACCCCCGCCGCCAAGAAGCAGATCGCGACCCTCGCCGCCCTCGGCTACGACAAGATCCCGGTCTGCATGGCCAAGACCCAGTACAGCTTCTCGGACGATCCGGCGAAGCTCGGTGCGCCCGAGGGCTTCACCGTCACTGTCCGCCAGGTCAAGGTCTCGGCCGGCGCCGGCTTCATCGTCGTCCTCACGGGTGACATTATGACGATGCCCGGCCTCCCGAAGGTTCCTGCTGCGGAGAAGATTGATGTGGACAGTAACGGAAAAATCTCCGGCCTCTTCTAATCTCGGCGGTACTTTTCGCGCTCTGCACCCCTTCGGAGGGCAACCATGCTCGACGACCGCCTTGGTTGCCTTTGCAGCCCCCCGAAGCGGCACATAGCATCAAAAATTCCTCGCCGAGAGCCCTCGCGGGTATAAATTCCGCAATCCATCGTTGCTCCGCGAAAGCGGCTTGGCCTCCCCGCGGATATGGTCAAAATGCGCGCTCGTTATCACTCGCTTCATTTCTCCCTATCCTTGGGGTATCGCTTCGGAAAAACGCCACACCGTGGCGTTTTTTCTTGCTCACGTACGCTTTCGTACGCCTGCGCCTTGCTTTCTTGCGGTGCGCCTTGTCTTGCAAAATTTCTCCACGCTGAGGTACTCGCAGGCGAAAATCGCGCCTCGCTTCACGGTCGAGGACAACCATGCTCGACGACCGCCTTGGTGCCTTCGCAGTCCCCGTCCGCGAACCTTCTCATCCGTTTTATCTCTGCGAGCAAGCCTTTCAATTTCGGCATAACCGTAAAAAGAGGTGGCTCTGCCACCTCTTTTTACTACCACCGCCCGCTATATTGGCTTGGCAAAAGATCACACCGTCATTTTTTGGGAAATGCCGCCTCCTCCTTCGTGTAGTGAAGCCTCGTTTTATCAAGGCTCCCCCTTCGGGGGAGCTGGCGCGGTACGCGACTGGGAGGGCTCGCCTTCCCCGGCGTGGGAAGCAAAAACCGCCCATCGGGCGGTTTTCTTTATTCCTCCGTCAACTCAAACAGGTCGTTCGGCGTACAGTTGAATAAGAAGCAGAGAGCTTCAATATTTTCGTAACGGATCGACTTGGTTTCGTTGTTGATCATGCGGCTGAAGTTTTGATAGCTCATACCGAGCTGCTTATACAGCCAGTATTTGGTTTTCCCTGATTTTCGAGAAGCTCTGCGACCTTTAACCTTACCATAAGAATTTGTTCCTTCATTACTATTCGCAAAAAATATTGCAAATAGTAATGATATATGATATGATGAACTTATTAAAGCTATTGTTATTAAGAGGCATAAAGGGGGCAAAAGGGAAATGAAGGACTTACAAAATTTGCATACGCATACAACGTATTGCGACGGAACAGATACGGCAGAGGAAATAATTAACGTTGCCATTTCGCGCGGCTTTGGAGGAATTGGATTTTCCGGACATTCGTATATGTCGTATTCTCCCGAGCATTCGATGTCTATTGAGGGGACCGAGCAATATAAACGGGAGATTTCTTTGCTTAAAGAAAAATACAGGAATGAAATAGATGTGTTTCTGGGACTTGAGGTAGACGCGTATTCTAACGTGGATCTTGCGGGCTACGAGTATCTTATCGGCTCGTTGCATTATTTGAAAATGGGGAAAGAATATGTCGGTTTTGACCGCTCCTCAGAGGTTGTCACAGATATAGTGAATACATATTTCAGTGGCAACGGTTTGGACTTTGCAAAGGAATATTACCGTCAGCTTGCAGGTCTTTTTGAATATGGAAGATTTGATATTATAGGTCATTTTGATTTGATCACCAAAAACATAGAAAAAGTAAGATACTTTGATACCGAAGATCCCAGGTATGTAAGCTACGCACTGTCCAGCCTCGATTCGCTCCGCGGTAAAATCCCCTTTTTTGAAGTGAATACCGGTGCAATTTCAAGGGGGTACCGCACATCTCCTTACCCTATGAAAAACATTCTTGTCAAAATGAAGGAATGGGGCTTTGGGGCGGTAATATCCTCCGACTGTCACAACGCAAAATTTCTTGACTGCGCATTCAGCACGGCGCGTGAGATTTTGTTGGAATGCGGGTTTTCTGAACGGTATATCTTAACGGATTCGGGATTTACCGGCGTTAAATTATAATCATAGGAGATATGCTGGGTATAGCGGAAGGCCGCTTACGTTTGCTATTGCAATTTACAAGCCGAGAGGAGCAACGTGAAAAATTTTATTAAAGTGGAATGCTCAAGCAATCAACAGGGGTTTGCTTTTATCCATACTGTAAATCACGGCGAAAACGTTTCGGTATCACACGTAGACAGGGATCTGTTTTCGGTGTTTATATTGCTTGACGGAGAAATTGATTTTATAATTGAAGGGAAAAGATTTCATTTATTGCCAAAGGACATACTCCTTGTTGGCAATAATGAATTGCACCGAAGCGTATTCAAAAAGGAGCTTGATTGCGAGTACGCTTTATTAACGTTAAATCTTGACTTTTTTGTAAAGCATAACTGCACCGAGTTTTCGGAGATGTTTTTTAATCGTGCGCTCGGCACCAACAATATCATCACACACGACAGGGTGCAGGCTTCGGGGCTGATGGATATAGTAAAAAGAATTGATAAATACGCCAAAGAGGATACCCCTAATGTAGTTGTGATACGTGGCGTTATTATAGAATTGCTTTACAATCTCGACCAACAGGTAGCTAAATCCGAGCGCACGGGCTGCAAGCAGGAAAAAATAAAGGAGATAATTGAATATATAAACGACAATTTAAGCAAAAAGATCACGCTTGAGGATATTGCAAGCCATTTTTATCTGACTAGGCAGTATCTTTGTAAGCTGTTTAAGCAAAGCACGGGGTTTACCGTAAATAAATATATTTCGTATAAACGTATCGTTTTAGTTAGGGAATATCATTTTAAAGGGTTACCTCTCAATCTTGCGTGTGAAAAAGTCGGATTTAGCGATTATTCGGCGTTTTATCGGGCTTACCACAAGATTATGGACGAATCTCCAAGTCAGGGGATGTCTAAAATAAACATATAAAAAGCACCGTAGCTTTACGGCGAGGCGCTGTAACGAAGTATTCTATGTAAGAGGCGGTGTGACCGAAATGGTCACACTGCTTTTTGCTATTCATACTACGATCTTTTTGCCTTTGCATCTGCCATGTAGTGCGATGCAATCGTCCTCTTTGACGGTGGGCAAATCAATGATGCCGACAGCATTGTAGTAAATTTCAATCTTTTGTTTTCTATGTCCACTGCTCTTATCGGGAGCGTGGACTATTATTTCGTCAAC
Source organism: Eubacteriales bacterium (assembly GCA_045586345.1). Lineage (GTDB taxonomy): Bacteria > Bacillota > Clostridia > Oscillospirales > CAG-272 > UBA1740. The sequence goes on along the minus strand of JAZNAD010000061.1, from coordinate 186 downwards.
CAAATCATTTAGCAGTTCAGAAGTAAGCTCCTGTGGATCTGTATACTTGCGAATCTTGTTCTATACAGTATGTATCAAACATATTGAGTATTTGTTCTATAAGAACAGGATCGGGTTTAAAGCATTGCTTTTTACCGAGATACCCATTCATAAATTCTTCTTTCGTTTCGGCACTATACTCTCTGC
>JAZNAD010000060.1:0-15739 GCA_045586345.1 Eubacteriales bacterium | reverse complement strand
GACGAGGCGACAAGCTCGGTCGATACCCGCACCGAGCGACACATCGAGCGAGGAATGGATGCCCTGATGAAGGGGCGCACCACCTTCGTGATCGCGCACCGTCTGTCGACGGTCCGCAACGCCGACACGATCTACGTGCTTGAGGGCGGACGCATCATCGAGGCAGGAAGCCACGACACCCTCCTCTCGCTCGGCGGACGGTATCACGAGCTGTATACCGGCGTTCGTGAGCTCGACTGAAAGCAAAAAAGACCTCTGCTTCGGCAGGGGTCTTTTTGTATTGTTTTGTTTGCAATTACTCTTTATTTGCGGTGGAAGCGCTTCTTTTTTCGCCGATGCGGGTAGCGAGGAGAAGGAGAACGAAGATGACGGGGAAGGCGGTGGCGATGAGAAGCCCCGAGGCGATGTCGCCGCCGTTTTTATCGGCAACAAGACCGACAACCGTGGGGCCGAGCGAGCAGCCGAGGTCGCCAAAGAGAGCCGAGAGCGAGAACATCAGAGTGCCTCCGTGAGGGAAGCGACGCGAGGCAAGGCTGAGCGCGCCCGGCCAGAGGATGCCGACCGAAAGACCGGTGACGGCACAGCCGAGGAGGGCGAGGGCGGGTGAGGGGGCGAGAGTTGAGAGCAGGTAGCCGCCGATGGCAAGGATGCCGCTGGCGGTGAGGGCGAGGCGGAGGTCAAGCCTCTCGCTCGCCATGGCGTAGAGGACGCGCGCCGTGCCCATCAGGAGGGCAAAGAGGCAGGGGCCGGCGAGGTCGCCGACCGCCTTGCTGACGCCAAGGCCGGCCTCGGAAAAGGCCGACACCCACTGGCTCATCGCGAGCTCGGCGGCGCCTGTGGCCATCATCACAAGGAGGAAGAGCCAAAAGATCGGGCGGCAAAGGAGCGAGGGAGTTCGCTTCGCCTCAGGAGCCGCGCCCTCGGGGGTAGGAAAGGGAACGAGCGAGAAAAGAACGGCGTTCAGGAAGGGGAGGCAGGACCAAAGGAGGGGGAGGATCCACCAGCGGGGCTCGCCTGCCAACGCGAGAAAGAGGGTGGAGAGCAGGATGACAACGACGGTCCCCCAGCAATAGCACGAATGGAGGAAGCCCATCATTGCGGTCTTGTTCCGCGTCGGGCAGGCCTCGACGATCGGGCTGACGAGAGCTTCCGCAAGGCCGCCGCCAAGGCCGCACAGGATATCAGCAAGAAGCAGGCCGATCCAGGCGTCACGGAAGGCGAAGGGGAGAGTGCCGAGCGCCACCAGCCCGACGGCCGAGAGGAGCGCTGAGGCGATCATAAGGGGCCGGTAGCCAATCCTGTCGGCAAAGAGCGCGGAGAGAAGGTCGATCGTCAGCTGGATGACGAAATTCAGGGTAATGAGCACCGTGATGCGCGAGAGTGCGACCCCGAGGCTCTCGTTGAAGATTAGGAAAAAGAGGGGGGCGAGATTGGTGGTGGCCGCCATGGTCACCGAGGCCATGCAGGAGGCAACGATGGTATGGCGGAAATCGAGCGCTTTCATAGAGACCTCAAAGATGCAAGATGTCTTTATGGTAGCACATTGCTGGTCTTTTGGCAAGAGGGAATAAAGAAAAACCACCCGACGGGTGGTTTTTCTTGCTTCCGGGCGTGGGGGTACAAGGGCGGCCGGTGGCGCGAAGGAAGTGCTTCGTGAGAGCGTATTGCGAGGGGGCACTGCGGCAGGGGCACAGTCCCCCCTGTATCCCCCCTCCCGGAGGGGGGCTTTGACCCTCTCCGTCGCGTTTCGCGACAGCTCCCCCGGAGGGGGAGGCTTGGGAGGCGGGGGGGACAGAGACAGCGTCTTCATAGCTTTGACTGCCGCAGGCTGCTTCCACCGCGTTGCGGTCCCCTTCCCTCTCGGAGGGAGGCCAAGGAGTGACAACGCTTTCGGGGGGCAGAGGGAGCGTCAAAAAAGCCCGTCGGGGACGGGCTTTTTGGGGGATGGGCGGTTTTTGGGGATCAGACAGTCCCCATAAGGACGAGGACGGCCTCGCCGGGGGTCACCTCAAAGGCGCCGGTCACGGGATCCTGCGTGATGGTGGCAGCGGGGACGGTCAGAGCGCCGGGAAGGGTGGCAAAGCTGCCCGTGGCCTCATTGTAGGTGTAGCCGACACCCTCGGTGAGCGTAACACCGTTAAGAGTAACGGTCAGGGCGTTGAGGGCAGGCATGAGAAGGTCGGTGATAATGGCGTCATCGGTAGCGACGATGGGAGCTGTGCCGTAGTTCCTCACCGTGATCGTGTAGGTGACGGTATCACCGGGCGAGACAACGGTCGGGCTCATCTCCTTGATGACGGTGAGCGAGACGCCGCCCGTCGGGGTGACCGTCTCGGAGGCGGTGACGGGGTTGCTGAGCCCACCGGCAGTGACGGTCACTGTGTTAGTGACAGAGCCGTCCTCACCGAGAGGGGCGAACTCGTTCGGGATAGCGGAATAGACGAGCGTGGCGCTGCCTCCGGCAGGCAGGGAAAGCCCTGTGAAGGTGACGCCTGTCCCAAGGGTGACGGCAGGGGTGGCGGCCGGTGCTCCGTTCACGAAATAGCCGACCGAGCCCTCCACATAGTCCAGGGGAACGAGGCTCGTCGAGCCGAAGGGATAAGCACCGAGGTCATCGGTGACCGTGATGCCGGTGAGGGGGGCCTGCGAGGTATTGACAAGCCCCACGACATAGGTGATGGGCTGCCCCACAGTGTAGGTGGTATCGGGAGCGGTCTTGGTGACGGTAAGAGCCTCGGTCAGCTCGCCCGTCACGGTGTTGGATACCGTGGCCGTCCCGTTATAGAGCAGGGTGGCACGGTTGGTGATAATAGCCATATGGCTTCTCCTTTCTTCGGGGGAGTTCCCCCATAGCAGTGTATGCCAAGGAGCGGCGGCGGTCAACGAAAAAGGTCGGACGGCAGGGAAAGGGCTCGAAAAAAAGAGACGGGACGGACGATGACGATATTGACTTTTTTCTTTCTATGTGTTATAATACGCGCAAGCAAAAAAAGGAAAGACGGAGGCGCGCAATGAAGATCCTTATTATCGGTGCCGGGACTGTCGGCACGGCGATCGCGACACAGCTGGCGGGAGAGGGACACGATCTGACCGTCATTGACCGTGATGCCGAGACGCTGTCCGAGCTTTCCAATACCGCGGACGTTTTCGGTGTCGTGGGCAACGGTGCCGACGTTACCGTTCTGCGCCGCGCCGGCGTTGAGAACGCTAACCTCGTGATCGCCGTGACGGCGGGGGACGAGCTGAACATCCTCTGCTGTACCGTCGCGCGCAAGTTAGGGGCGCGGCATACCATCGCGCGCGTCCGCAATCCCGAATATTCCGAGCTCATGCAGCTGATGAAGCACGAGATGAGCCTGTCCATGACCATCAATCCCGAGCTTTCGGCGGCCAAGGAGATCTACCGCACGCTCCGCTTCCCCGCTGCCGCGAAGATCGAGTTCTTCTGCCGTGGGCGGGTGGAGCTTGCCGAGTTCACTGTGGCCGAGGGCTCGCCCCTCGCAGGGGCGACGCTCAACGAGCTCCGCACGCGCATCCAGATCGGCTTCCTCGTCTGTGCCGTTCAGCGCGGCGACGAGACCTACATCCCCTCGGGTGACTTCCGCCTCGAAGCCGGCGACCTCATCTGTGTGACAGCGCCCGAGCGCGATATCACCGCCTTCTTCAAGGCAGTGAAGCTCTACCGCCACCCCGTCAAGAGCATTCTGATCGCAGGGGCGGGGCGTGTGGCCTATTACCTCCAGCAGCTGCTCGCGGGGGGTCACATTTCCTCGACTGTCATCGACGCGAGCAAGGAGCTGTGCCACGAGCTGGCCGAAAGCTTCCACTGTACCGTCGTGTGCGACGACGCGACCAAGCAGGAGGTTCTGCTTGAGGAGGGGATCGAGCGCGCCGATGCCTTCTTGGCCCTCTCGGATGTAGATGAGGAAAACGCGATCGTCTCGCTCTATGCGAAGACGAAAAACGTACCGAAGATCGTGACTCTGATCTCGAAGATCTCCTATATCGACTTTTTTAAGCAGGCGGGGCTTGAGAGCATCGTTTCACCGAAGTCCTCGACGGCGGCCCCCATCCTGCGCTACGTGCGCGCGCTGGCCCATGCCGAGGACTCGGACATCGAGACCCTCAACAAGCTGATGGACGGCACGGTTGAGGCGCTCGAATTTCTTGTGAAGGAGGAGGTTCCGGGACTCACTGAGGTCCCTCTGCGCGAGGTCTCGCTGCGCCGCGGCGTTCTCGTTGCCTGCATCGTGCACGAGAACGAGGTCGTCATTCCGAAGGGCGGTGACCGCATCCTTCGCGGTGATACGGTGGTGGTCATTACGACGAGTAACCAACGCATGGACCGCATCGGAGACATATTGAAGTAATGAATTACCGTATGCTCGGATACCTTTTCGGTGTCCTTATGACGATCGAGGCCGCCCTGCTTCTCTTCCCTTTCATAACGGCCGCCGTTTTTGGAGAGTCAGTGCTCCCCTTTCTCTACACCATGGCGATCCTCCTCGGGGTGGCCATCCCCCTGATCCTGCTCCGCCCGCGGATCGACCGGCGCTTCTATGCCCGCGAGGGCTTTGTCTGTGCGGCCGGGTCGTGGATCCTGCTCTCGCTTTTTGGTTCACTCCCCTTTCTTTTCAGCGATGCCATCCCACACTTTGCCGATGCCGTCTTTGAGACGGTATCGGGCTTTACGACCACGGGTGCGACAGTCCTTACGGAGATCGAGAGCCTGCCGCGCGGCATTCTGCTATGGCGGAGCCTGACCCATTGGGTGGGAGGCATGGGGGTCCTCGTCTTTATGCTGGCGATCCTGCCGACCGATAACAGCCGCTCGATGCATCTTCTGCGCGCCGAGGTGCCGGGCCCCACCAAGGGGAAGCTCGTGCCGAAGCTCCGCGAGACCGCCCTGATTCTTTACGGCATCTACATTGCCCTGACGGTGCTTGAGATCATCGCCCTCCTCTGCACCGGCATGCCCTTCTACGATGCCCTCGTCAATTCGCTGGCCACGGCGGGAACCGGCGGCTTCACGGTCACAAACGCCTCGATCGCCGGCTACCAAAACCCGGCCGCCGAATGGGTCATTGCCGTCTTTATGCTGCTCTTTGGCGTGAATTTTAATCTTTACTTCTTCCTCCTGCTCGGGCGCGTACGCGATGTTCTGCGCAGCGAGGAGCTTCGCCTCTACCTTGCCATCACGCTCGCGGCAACGGCCGTGATTGTCATCAATACCCTGTCGCTCTTTTCCTCGCTCGGCGAGGCACTCCGCGCCTCCTTCTTCCAGGTGACGAGCATCATGTCCACCACCGGATTTATGACGCAGGACTTCAATGCCTGGCCGATGCTCTCTAAGGCGGTGCTCCTGCTCCTGATGATCCTCGGTGCCTCCCAGGGCTCGACGGCGGGCGGCCTTAAGATCTCACGGGTGATCATCCTTTTCAAGAATGCTATGCGCGAGGTACGCCACGTGCTCCGCCCCCGCTCTGTGAACGTCACACGCCTTGACGGCGAGACCCTTCCCGAGGAAACGGTACGCAAAACCAGCAACTACCTGCTTGTCTACTGCATTGCCTTCCTGACGGCGACGCTTCTCATCTCGGTGGACGGTGCTTCTCTCGAGGCCACGGTCACGGCCTCGCTCACCTGCCTTAATAACGTGGGGCCGGGGCTCGGCGAATGCGGTCCGACTGCGAGCTTCGCCTTTTTCTCCCCCTTCTCCAAGATCGTCCTTTCGCTCGAGATGCTGGTCGGACGCCTTGAGATCTTCCCGATGCTGATCTTCTTCGCCCCCTCAACGTGGAAGAAGATGTAACAGTAAGGTTTTGTTTGCAATACAAAAGAGCCGCAATGCGGCTCTTTTTCCTTAGCTTTGCGGACTATATAGGGTACGGCTCTTATTTGTGTCCCGATACAAAATAGCCAATTTTACCGATAAAACCGCCCATTTTTCGGATCGTATAGCCTATAATAAAAATAGATGAAAGAAAGGAACGGCCGTGAGCGTACCCAAATACGCCGCCCGTTACGGTATGTAAGTATGGCTATTACGATTACCCCCGTATCCTCCACGACAAGGATCTTTATCAAGGAGACGCCCCGCGCGCTTGAGGGGCCCGTCATCCTCTTTACGGGGGATACGGCTCATCTTTCGCTTTGCGTCAAGTCCGACCTTCACTACCACTACGGCGCCATGCGTCTTTCGGGTGGGGCGGCGGCGCGCGCCATCGACATCAAACGCATCGGCTACGTGCCCGCCATCCTCGATGCGGCGGTCTCGGGCTGTGACGATTATTACGAGCTGCGCCCCGAGCACCTGTATCCCGATGTGCTCGAGCCCGTTGACCCGAAGCACCTCAACTGCCAGCCGGGCTACAACCAGGCCTTCTTCCTGACCGTCAAGGATTCCGAGAGGATCCCTGTTGGCGACAACAAGGTGACGGTCACCGTGACGGCAACCTACGACGGAGAGAAAAGGGTGGTCGGCAAGGCCTCCTTCATCATCCGCAAGGTGGCGGTGAGCCTGCCGAAGCAGAAGTGCATCAGCACCTCGTGGATGCATTACGACAGCTTCATTGCCCAGCACAACGTACGTCTTTTCACGAAGGACTTCTATAAGATCTTTGGGTCGTACGTGGATGCCGCGGTATACAGCGGTCAGACGATGCTCCTTGTGCCCATCTTCACACCCGCCTTTGATACCGAGCGCGGTACCGAGCGCCTGACGGCGCAGCTCCTCGACATCCGCGAGGATGAGGATGGTAGCTTCCACTTCGACTTCACAAGGCTACACGAGTTCATCCGCTTTGCAAGAGCCCACGGCATTGAATATCTCGAGATGCCTCCCCTCTTTACCCAATGGGGGGCCGCCCATGCGCCGAAGATCATGGTGAGAAGGCCGAATGGCCGTCTGACCCGCCGCTTTGGCTGGGATACCGACTCCCTCTCGGACGATTACCGCCGCTTCTTAACGACGCTGATCCCCGCCCTCGTTGCCGAGATGCGATCGATCGGGATGGAGGAGAACACCTTCTTCCACGTGTCGGACGAGCCGCACGTCGATCATCTCGAGCGCTACAACGCCTGTAAGGCAATGGTCACGCCCCTGCTCGGCAACTGTCGCACCCTGGATGCCTGCAGTGACATTGAATTTGCCGGAAAGAACGAGCGCGAGTATGCCGTGCCCGTTGTCAATAAGCTCGACCCCTTCATTGAGGCCGGATGCCGCCCACTCTGCACCTATTTCTGCTGTGGTCCCGTCGGTGGGTACTACCCGAACCGTCACTTCGGTATTCCCCTTCAGCGTCTGATCGTCCTTGGGGCAATGCTCTATAAGTATGACATCGCACTCTTTTTGCATTGGGGCTTCAACTTTTACAACTCCTTCCTTTCGCGCCGCAGAATCTCGCCCTACGGCAACACCGACTGTGACGTAGAGTATCCCGGCGGCGATGCCTTTATCGTCTACCCTAACTACGCTGACCGTTCCTGCAATATGTCACTCCGTCTCGTTGCCATGCGCGAGATGTTCCGGCTGTCAAGAATTCTTTACCTCCTTGAGGAAAAGATCGGCAAGGATGCTGTTATTGCGCTCCTGGATGCCGAGGGCGTCCGCTACTTCAACGAATATCCCCATGACGCCGGCTGGATGGACAGCTTTATCGTCCGCCTCGCCGAGAGGCTGGCGTAAGGCTCTCCTCCCAACGAAAAAAGGACTTCCTTGGAAGTCCTTTTTTCGTTTTCCCGGCCACAAGTCTTAAGGCCGGACCTTTTTCAAGACATACAGGCCATAGGCAGGGCCGGAGGTCTCTACCCGAATACCGTTCTCGACCCTTTCGCTATAGAGGGTGAAGCCCTCCGAGATGTCGAGGGGGATGAGCCGGCGGCCGTTCATTTCGGCGGGGAGGGTGACGGTGCGCGCGGCGACCGCCTTGGCGGTATGGAGCCCGAGGTAGATATCGTCGCCGAGCCAGTACCAGTTGATCGCCGTAAAGTCGGGGTCGGTGGCGACGCCCGGGATGCGGTAGGCGATGAAGTCGATTACGCTGCCCGCCGGGAGCTTCGTATTCGCGAGGAGCTTCGGGTACATCTTATAGGTCGTGGCATAGAACGCGAGGTTCCCGGGGCCTTCGCCGAGGTAGCGGCGACGGAGATCGGGATCGGCGTAGCCGTAGCCCGGAACGTAGCCGAGATTCATCGAGCGTGAGCCTGCGGAATCCGAGAACTGAAAATACGAGGTCGGGAGGCGCTCGGGATCCAGAAGATCGGTCTCGGCCGAGACGTCGATCCTCTCGCCCTCCTTGTGAAGACGCGGTGTGGCGCAGTGGCGGGTGCCCGGCACGCAGACGTAGTGGTCGCCCGCCAGCGCGATAGACTGCACCCCTGCGATGATGCCGGCCTCCACATCCTCCTTGAATTCGTAGGTACAGAAGACGAGACACGCGCCGTTCTTTTGGAAGCGATAGGCGTAATGCACCGTGATGTAGGAGCGCTCGTGGCGGTCAAGCCAATGGCTATCATTATCGCAGGAGCCGGCGTTCTCCATCAGGTAGGTGAGCATCGGGGGGAGGTAGAGGATGTCGTAGCGCTCGTAAAGGTCGATGAACTCGGCGGTATAGATGCCGTCGCGAGTGAGGTCGACCTCGGCCTCGCCCTCCAGGAAGGCAGCGCGGTAGACATGGTTGACGCTGGGGTGGAGTTGGGTACGCTTGCTATCGGCGGCGGCGGTAATGGGGGTGGGGTCGGCGGCACCGCGGACGGCGGTCAGGGTCTCGCCCTCCTTGATGGCGATATACGAGAAGCGGCCGGTCTGCATCGCCACCGCGGTGAAGGGGCAGAGCCAGAGCCTCTCGCTATCGGCGCGGACCAGCACGAAGGTGTCGCCCGATGCATTCTGCCAGACCGAGCCGATGTCACGCTCGGTCTTCCCTGCTGTATTGGGAATGGCGGCAATGAGCGAATAGCCGTGATTCCCTCCGATATACGTCCCGTTAAGGTGCATCGGGGTGATGTCGTCGATCATCCCCTTGAAGGAGACGCCCGTCGCCACCTCGGTGACGGGGGCGTCGGCATCCACCTCACGGAGCACGGTGAAATTAAAGTGACGGTTGCAGGAGGGAGAGGCATAGACGGCATCGTGGCAGAGGTGCTTCCCACAGCGCCACGCAGTGGCGCGGAAGCGGAGATCGTTGCCGCGCACGGTGAGGATAACGCCACGGCCGTAGGTCTCTCGGGCCCGGCCAACACCCGACGCGCGTGCGAGATGCTCGAGGATATTCGGACTGTCGGCGGCGCAAAGCGGCTGGAAGGGGGTGCCGCTCTCGGGCGCCCATTCGAGGACCTCACCCGACGCGCGAAGATACAGGCGTGTCGGCTCCTTGGCCGTGCCGAGCATACGGCGGGGAAGGCTCTCGTCGGCGCTGTCGGCAAGGAGGAGCGAGAGGATGCCGTCCTTCTCGACGGATTCCTTGACGATGACCGAATTTTGGCCGCGGTGCGGTGTGATCTTTCCTAAGCATTTCATAGTAGCATTCTCCTTTTAGAGCTTCTTTAAAATGTAAAGCCCATACGCAGGGCCCGAGGTGGCAACGGTGATGCCGCCGTCAACCACGTCGGAGGCGAGAGTGAAGGCAGAGGAGACGTCGAGGGGAAGGAGGCGGCGCCCCTCCATTTCGGGGGGAAGGGCGACGGTGCGGGAGGGCACCGCCTTGGCGGTATGGAGGCCGAGGTAGATATCGTCGCCGAGCCAGTACCAGTTGATCGCCGTGAAGTCGGGATCGGTGGCGACGCCGGGGATACGGTAGGCGATGAAATCGACCGTCTGCCCCTTCGGGAATTTTGTGTTGGCGAGGAGCTTCGGGTACATTTTGTAGGTGGTGTAATAGAAGGCGAGGTTAGAGCCGCCTTCGCCGAGGTAGCGACGGCGGAGGGCCGGGTCGGCATAGCCGTAGCCAGGGACGTAGCCAAGGTTCATCGAGCATGATCCATCGGGATCGGTGAATTGGAAGTAGGTAGTCGGCAGACGCTCGGGATCGCGAAGGTCGGTCTCGGCCGAGACGTTGATCTGCTCCTTTTCCTTCTGAAGGCGCGGCGTGGCGCAATGAGTGGTCCCGGGGACATAGACATAATGGTCGCCCCGCATAGGGATCGACTGCACACCCGCGATGATGGCGGCATCGACGTCCTTCTTGAATTCATAGGTGCAGAAGACGACGCACGCGCCGTTCTTCTCAAAGCGGTAGGCGTAGTGCACCGTGACATAGGAGTCCCCGTGGAGATCAAGCCAATGGCTATCATTATCACAGGAGCCGGCGTTCTCCATCAGGTAGGTGAGCATCGGGGGCAGATAGATGATATCGTAGCGCTCGTAAAGGTCGATGAACTCGGCGGTGTAGATGCCGTCATGGGTAAGATCGACCTCGGCCTCCCCCTCCAGGAAGGCGGCGCGATAGACGTGGTTGACGCCGGGGCGGAACTGCGTGCGTGTTGCATCGGCCGTGGCGGTGATGGGAGCGGAATCGGCGGCGCCGCTGACGGCGGTCAGGGTCTCGCCCTCCTTGATGGCGATATACGGGAAGCGGCCGCTCTGCATGGCCTCCTCGGTGAAGGGGCAGAGCCAAAGCGCCTCACCGACGATGCGGACGAGCACGAAGGTATCGCCCGCGGCGTTCTGCCACACGGAGCCGATGTCACGCTCGGTCTTCCCGGCGGTATTCGGAATGGCGGCGATGATATAATAGCCGTGGTTTGCGCCGATGTAGGTGCCGTTGATGTGCATCGGGGTGATATCGTCGCTCATTTCCTTGAAGAGAGTGCCGGTCCTGACCTCGGAGACGGGAGCGTCGGCCTCCACCTCGCGGATCGCCATAAGATTGAAGTGGCGGTTGGCACCGGCAAACGCATAAACGGCGTCGTGACAGAGGTGCTTACCGGGGCGCCACTCGGTCGCACGGAAGCGAAGGTCGTTCCCCTTGACGGTCAGGGTCACACCGTGACCGTAGGTCTGCCCCGTGCGGCCAATGCCGGCGGCAGAGACAAGGCGCTCTAAGATATTCGGGCTGTCGGCCGCGCAGAGAGGAAGGAAGGGGCCGTTCTCCTCAGAAGCCCATGCGAGGACCTCGCCCTCCTCACGGAGATAAACGCGTGTTGGAGCCTTCGCGCGGCTAAGCATACGGTTCGCGAGGTGCTCATCGGCACTGTCGGCTAAAAGGAGCGAGAGGATGCCGTCCTCCTTCCTCTGCATTTCCTTAATAACAACCGAATTCTGGCCGCGGTGCGGCGTAATCCTGTCCAAATCTTTCATAGCGGTATCTCCCATAAAAATTCTTACTTCATATATAACATAACGGGGGGCGGAAGTCAAGAGGACGAACATTTTTTCTGCATGGGACGGCGCCTCTTGACAAAAAAAGGGGGTTCGTGTATAATAGCCATATGCCAAAGAGCAAAAACAGTATTGAAGAGTAAGAGCCGTTGCGTCAAGTGCCGAGGGGACGGGGAGTTGCCGTTCGGACGAAGGGGGCGTCAGCCGCCGCGGTAACGGTTCTGCATCCCGCTTCCGACGACAAGAGTGTTCCTCTTTTCTGCCGCAAGATCGGGGAAAGGAGGATTTTTTATGGACAACGAAAGGCGCTCACGGGAGGGGCGCGACCACCGCGACAGCATCCGCCATCACACCCGTCTTTTGTGCATGGCCGCCTTCCTCGCGGCGCTCTCCTTTCTCCTCGGGCTTCTTGCCAAGATGCTTCAGGGGGCGGGACCGCTCCGCCTGACGGTCGAGGGGATGCCCGTGGTCTTTGCCGGCATCACGATGGGGCCGGTGATCGGGGCGACGGTCGGTGCAACGGCCGATCTGCTCTCCTGCATTCTGGCGGGACAAGCACCCCTGCCGCTTGTGACGGTGGGGGCGGCAGCGGTCGGCGCGGTCTCGGGGATCATCCCCTATTTCTTCTGCCACCGCGGGAGGCGCTTCGCGAGGGCGTGGCCCTTCCCTCTGGTTCTTTTGTGCGACGGGGCGGCGCACGGCATTGGCTCAATGCTCATCAAGAGCATTGCGCTCTCGGGCTTTTACGGCTTCAATCCCCTCTTTTTCCGTGTTCTTATTTACCTCGGAGTGATCGCGCTTGAGTCCTATCTCCTTTATGCGCTCCTCCGCTCGGCCGCGATCCGGCGTGAAGTTGAAAGGCTGACAAGACAATGACGATCGAAGAAACCATGGCCTACATCCATGCGACCGAGTGGCAGGGCAGCCGCCCGGGGCTCGAGCGTATTTCAGCACTCTGCCGCGCGCTCGGCGACCCTCAGAGGTCGCTGCGCTGCATTCATATTGCGGGCACAAACGGCAAGGGCTCGACAAGTGCGATGCTTTCGTCGATCCTGCGTGCCTCGGGCTACCGCACGGCGCTCTTTACCTCGCCCTACATCTACCGCTTCGGCGAGCGGATGCAGATCGACGGTGAGCCGATCTCCGACGAGGCACTCTGCCACGTGATGGAGGAGGTGCGTCCGCACGCCGATGCGATGGAGGACCGCCCGACCGAATTCGAGCTAATCACGGCGGCCGCCTTCCTCTGGTTCTGCCGCGAGGGGGTGGACGTGGCGGTCATTGAGGTGGGGCTTGGCGGTAGGCTTGACGCCACGAATGTGATCGAAGACCCACTCCTTTCAGTCGTGACCGGTATCGCGCTCGATCATACCGCCATCCTCGGCGACACCGTGGAGGCGATCGCGCGGGAAAAGGCAGGCATCCTCAAGAAGGGCGCGCCGGCAGTCGCCGGCTTTGTATCGCCCGAGGTCGGCGCCGTTCTTGCGGCCGAGGCTGAGGCGAGGGGGACGGCGGTCACCTTTGCTGATCCCACTTCTCTCACCGTCGGGGAGATCACGCCCTTTGGCACGACCTTCACCTACGGGGACGTGCATGATGTCAGGATCCCGTTTGCTGCCATCTATCAGCCGAGGAATGCCGCCTTGGTTCTTCTTGCGGTCGAGGCGCTCCGCCGCCGCGGGCTTACCATCCCCGAGGAGGCGATGCGGCGCGGGATGGCAAGCGTCGTTTGGCCAGCGCGCTTTGAATACTTCCGCCATTCGCCCGATATAGTGTTTGACGGCTCACACAATCCCGAGGGGATCGCGGCGGCGGCCGAGAGCATCCGACGGCTGTATGACGGAAGGATCCTCCTGCTCACCGGCGTGATGCGCGACAAGGATTATATCGCCATGATCGAAACGCTTGCACCGATGGTGGCGCACACCTTCTGCGTGACCCCCGACAATCCGCGCTCACTCGATGCCGAGGCGCTGGCCGAGGCCTGGCGGTCGGGGGGCGTTGCAGCCACCCCCTTCGGGACGGTCGAGGAGGCGATGCGCGCCGCCCTGCAAAAGGCAAGGGAGACGGGGATGCCGCTGTTCATCCTCGGCTCGCTCTACCTCTACCGCGAGGCGAGGGATGCCTTCCTTTTGGCGGATGCCGAGTAACGTGTTTTTTACAAGTAAGAAAAAGCGGGTGCTGTGTGCGCCTGCTTTTTTCACTTTGTAGGGGTGCGAATTTTAGAGAGGAAATCTTCGCGTTTTTTATTTACAAGACGGGGCTTTTGTGGTACAATAGATACGCTCGCTCTTGTGCGAAATACGGACGGGAAGGAAGTGCCTATGCGGCTCGATAAGCTTTTTACGACGGTCGGTCTTCTTTCCCGACGGGAGACGGCGGCGGCCGTCCGCCGTGGTAGGATCACGGTGAACGGAACAGCGGCCGCCTCGCAGGACATGGCGGTCGATCCCCTTTCGGATGCCGTGACACTCGACGGCGAGCCCGTCGTTTACCGGCGCTTTGTCTACCTTTGGCTCAATAAGCCCCAAGGGTACGTAAGCGCCACGGAGGACGGGCGACTGCCCGTCGTGACCGAGCTGGCACCGCCAGAGTATGCGCGCCTTGACCTCTTCCCCTGCGGACGGCTCGACCGCGACACGGTGGGGCTTTTGCTCCTGACGAACGACGGTGCGCTCACCCACGCCCTGCTCTCCCCAAAGCGCGGGATCGAGAAGGTCTACCGCTTCACGACCGAGGCGCCCCTGCCGAGGGAGGCCGAGGAGCGACTGGCCGTGGGGATCACTGCGGGGGGCGACAGCTTCCGTGGGGCGAGCCTTACGGCCGACGGCGACCGCATGGGCGGCACCGTCACCCTCACCGAGGGGAAGTATCACGAGGTCAAGCGGATGATGGCGGCGCTGGGGGCGCCCGTCCGGACGCTCGAGCGTATCGCCTTTGCGGGCATTGCGCTCGACCCACACTTAGCCCGCGGCGAATGCCGCCCAGCGACCGACGGCGAGATCGCGCATCTTCGCTCACTTGCCGGCCAATCCCGAGATCAAGAATAAGGAGAACACTATGGACATCATCAAGATCCTCGCCGAGGAGCTGAATATTCCGGAGGAGCACGTCGAGAAGACTGTCGCCCTCATTGACGAGGGGAACACCATCCCCTTCATTGCCCGCTACCGTAAGGAGGTCACGGGCAACCTTGACGACATTGCCCTGCGCGCCCTTGACGACCGCCTCACCTACCTCCGAAAGCTCGATGAGCGCCGCGAGGAGATCAAGACGGCGATCGAAAATCAGGGGAAGCTGACCGACGAGATCACGCACGCCCTCTCCCTGGCGGTGACGCTTGTTGAGCTTGAGGTCATCTACCGCCCCTTCAAGCAGAAGCGCAAGACGCGTGCCTCGGTGGCGCGCGAGCGCGGCCTGGCACCGCTTGCCGAGCTGATCCTCTCACTCCCCGATACGCTTGAGCGTCCGCTCGAGGAGGAGGCGGCGGCCTACATTGACGAGGAAAAGGGGGTGCCCGATGCCGCCGCAGCACTCGCGGGCGCCTCGGACATCATTGCCGAGACCATCTCAGACTCGGCCGAGTGCCGCAAGCTGCTCCGCGACTTTGCCTTCGAGGCGGCGGTTATCGAGACCCGTCTTGCCGACGAGGAGAAGGAGAACAGCAGGATCTACGCCGACTACGCCGAGTACCGCGAGCAGGTCAAGACCATCAAGGGGCATCGCGTTCTGGCCGTTACGCGCGGTGAGCGCGAGGAGTGCCTGAAGGTCACGATGACCCTCGACCGCGACGCGGCGCTGGCGCGTCTTTACTCACGCGTGATTGAGAACAAGGAGAGCCCGACGGCCGCCTTTGTGCGTGCCGCCGCCGAGGACAGCTACGACCGGCTGATCCAGCCCTCCGTGGAGCGGGAGCTGCGGTCTACCCTGACCGATGAAGCCAACGAGAGCGCCATCGGCAACTTTGCCCTGAATTTGAAGCCTCTGCTGATGCAGCCGCCGGTGAAAGGCCATGTGACCATGGGTCTGGATCCCGGCTACCGCATGGGCTGCAAGGTGGCCGTGGTGGACGGTACCGGCAAGGTGCTGGATACCACTGTGGTCTACCCCACCTACGGCGAAAAACAGAAAAATGAGGCCATCACCAAACTGTCCGCCCTGATTCGCAAGTGGGGCGTGGAGCATCTGGCCATCGGCAACGGCACGGCCTCCCGGGAGACGGAGCAGATGGCCGTGGAGCTGATCCGCGCCGTTGGCGGCGGTGTCAGCTATATGATCGTCAACGAGGCGGGAGCGTCGGTCTATTCCGCTTCCAAACTGGCGGCGGAGGAGTTCCCCCAGTTTGATACCAATCTCCGTTCCGCCGTGTCCATTGCTCGACGGCTGCAGGATCCGCTGGCGGAACTGGTGAAAATCGAC
>JAZNAD010000059.1:0-8025 GCA_045586345.1 Eubacteriales bacterium | reverse complement strand
GGTAGGACAGACCCTCGCTCTTGAGGGAGATTCCGGGGGAGGAGGAGGAGGTCATGACACGGGTACCGGTGGAAGCCACGCCGTACACCATGTTGATGGCCGCAACCTCGGACTCAGCCTGGAGGAACACGCCGCCGATCTTCGGCATCTTTTTCGCCATATACGCGGCGATCTCGGTCTGGGGGGTGATGGGATACCCGAAGTAGTGACGGCAACCGGCACGGATCGCAGCCTCGGCGATGGCCTCGTTGCCCTTCATCAAAATTCTTTCCGCCATGATAGCCTCCTTATTTCTCAACCATAATGATGCAGTCGGGGCACATCGTTGCGCAGAAGGCGCAGCCGATGCAATTGTCCGGAGTCACCATATACGCGGGGGAATACCCCTTTTGATTCAGCTTGTCGGATGCGATCGCCAAGCACTTCTTGGGACACGCATCCACGCACAGGCCGCAGCCCTTGCACATATCCGTGTTGAACGTTACCTTTGCCATTTGTATCCTCCTTAGTTTCGAGATCTGCCGAAGGCGACACCGTCGCCGTCAGCCCGGCAGATCAAATATTTTCTTTTGTAGGTTCATCGGGAGCACGGGGAGTTCGGAAAGCTCCGCAGCCACCGACGCCGTTGCCGTATGCATCCAGACGGGGAGCCCCGTCACCCGGCTCAGCTCCTCAACAAGGGGGAGCGAGGTACGAACCGTCTCGACCGTGGTTTCCGGGCCGAGGTTCGAGTTGTTCACGATGCAGGTGAACTTAAGTCCCGAGGCCGCCTCGATCTCATGCATGATCTCGACGGTATCCTCAACCGTTGAGGTCAGGGGGCGGAACAGATTGACGACGAGCGCCATCCGGTAGTTGTCCTCGGCCTTGATGGCCCCGGCATACCGCCCGAGCGCGTAAGCGCCTCTATCGTCACCGCCGATATCCATGATGCCGTACACCGAGGTGTCCTGAACGAGGCTGTAGCTTTCGGCCGGCAACGCCGGCAGATCGACGTTCGTGTTGGCATACTGCGGCGAGATCAGTCGGATCCCGGCCGCCCTCAGCTCGCTTTCACTGTCCTTGGTTCGGAAATACGGATTCACGATGTCGAGGTCGGCAATGCAGACCTTCTTCCCTTCCCCTGCAAGATGTAAAGCATAGTTTACGGCAATATTGGTTTTGCCGCTCCCGTAGTGCCCTGCGAACAGGGTGAGTCGTTTGTGTTCCATGGATATGCCTCCTTGCCCAAGGGGGTGATCACAGCTGCTTCCTGATGATCTTGCCGCTTGTGGTCTTCGGCAGGCTCTCACGGAACTCAACGATACGCGGATACTTATAGGGAGCCGTCCGCGACTTGACGTAGTTCTGGATCTCCTTTTTCAGCTCGTCCGTGCCCTCGGTCCCCTTGACGAGAACGATGCTGGCCTTGACGACCTGACCGCGGATCTCGTCGGGCGCGGCGGAAACACCGCACTCGAGAACGTAGGGGAGCTCCATAATGACGTTTTCGATCTCAAACGGCCCGATACGGTAGCCCGACGACTTGATAACGTCATCGGCGCGGCCGCCGTACCAGAGGAAGCCGTCCTCGTCCATCCACGCGATGTCACCGGTGTGATAGAAGCCGTCGTGCCAGGTTTCGGCTGTCAGCTGCTCGTTGCCGTCATACGCGTAAGCAAGACCGCAAGGCAGCCCCTTCGAGATATTGATACAGATCTCGCCGTTCTCGCCGCGGCCCACCTCCTCGCCGTCGGCGTTAAGGAGATGCACATCATAGAGCGGGACCGGCTTACCCATCGAGCCCATCTTATGGCTACCTCCGGCGAGGTTACCGACGATCAGTGTGCTCTCGGATTGGCCGAAGCCCTCCATGATCTTGAGCCCGGTGCTCTTTTCGAACTGACGGAAGACCACGGGGTACAGCGCTTCACCCGCTGTGGACGCGTGCTCGACCGAGGAAAGGTCGAAGCGGCTAAGGTCCTGCTTGATCAGCTTACGGTACATGGTGGGCGGTGCGCAGAAGGTCGTGATATTGTGCTTCTTAAAGAGGGGCAGGATCTTCTCGGGATCGAAGCGGTCGAAGTCGTAGACGAAGGTCGCCGCCTCGCACAGCCACTGGCCGTAGAGCTTACCCCACATGGCCTTGGCCCAGCCGGTATCCGAGATCGTAAAGTGCAGGCCCTCGGGATTGACCTGATGCCAGTACTTCGCGGCCAGGAAGTGACCGAGCGGATACTTGTAGCTGTGCGCCGCGATCTTCGGGTAGCCCGAGGTGCCTGAGGTGAAGAACATCAGCATCGGGTCGCTCCCCGAGGGGGTGTCCTCTGTGCGCGCATAATGGCTACTGAAGAGCGAATACTCCTTGTCGAAGCTGTGCCACCCGTCACGGGTGCCGCCAACGAGGATCTTGTAAGTAAGGCCGGGGCATTCACGGGCGGCGCTATCCACAGCATTCGCCACCTCGCCGTCCGCCGTGCAAAGGATGCCCTTCACGCGGCCGGCCTCAAAGCGGTACTTGAAGTCCTTTTCAAGGAGCTGGTTGGGGGCGGGGATCGCCACAGCGCCCAGCTTATGCAGGCCGAGGATGGCAAACCAGAATTGGTAGTGGCGCTTGAGCACCAGCATCACGCGGTCGCCCCTCTTGATGCCGAGCGATTTGAAGTAATTGGCGGCGCGTGCCGACTCCTTCTTCATATCGAGGAAGGTGAAGCGGCGCTCGGTGCCGTCCTCACTGACGTGAAGCATAGCGAGCTTCTCGGGCTTGCGGCGGCCGAGAGCATCGACAACGTCGAAGGCGAAGTTGAACTTCTCCTCGTTCTTGAAGGCGATCCTTGTGAGAACGCCGTTCTCCTCGGTCGGGATAATGAAGTCGTGATACACACGGCGCTCGCTGTCCTCCTCACGGCGCTTGGTCGCCACCGAATGAGCAGCCACCTGCTCGCCCTCTCGGGCGGCCTGATTTCTGAGGACGATAGCGTAGAAGGTGCAATCCTCGCCGCCGACGGCGATCATGCCGTGCGGTGTTCCCGAATCGTAATAAATACAGTCGCCGGGGCCGAGGATCTCGGTGTGCTCGCCAATCCTTATCTTCATCTGCCCCTTGATGACGATGTCGCACTCCTGGCCCTCGTGGGTCACGAGCTCGATCGGCTGCTGCTCCGAGCCCGCGCGGTAATTGAGCTCCATATAGAGAGGGAGCGCAATACGGTTGCGGAAGTCGGCCGCGAGGTTGTAGCCCACCATATCGTGAGCCTCCTCAAATTTCTGCCCTTCCCCACGGCGGGTCAGGGCGTAGGAGGACAGCTTCGGGCTTTTACCCTCAAGGATATCCCCCATATCAACGCCAAAGTTCAAGGCACAATGGTACAAAAAGGCAATGCTCAGGTTGCGGTTGCCCGCCTCACACTGCTCATACTCCTGCACCGAGATGCCGGTGCGCCCTGCCATCTCCTCGACCGAGAGCCCCGAAATCAGGCGCAGCTCGCGGACGCGGTCAGCAATTTGTTTAATTTTGTCTTGCATTCCGTTCACAATCGGTTCCACTTGATACCTCTTTGGCTGCTCGCTTTTTCATCGGAAAGCGAGATATAGCACTAAAAATATATTATAACAATTCATTATAACAGATTTAGAGTGCGTTTGTCAAACTTTTTTAGGTTATTTTGCTTTTTTCCGATTTTTACCGGACTCAGAGCTTGTTACGGATGATCTTACCGCTGATGGTCTTCGGGAGCTCCTTGCGGAATTCCACGATCCTCGGATACTTATAGGGGGCGGTATGCTGCTTGACGTAGTTCTGGATGTCACGCTTCAGCTCCTCGGTCGGCTCGGTGCCGTTCACCAAAACGATGCAGGCCTTGACGACCTGACCGCGCACCTCGTCGGGAGCGGCGCAGACGCCGCACTCGAGGACGTAGGGCAGCTCCATGATGGTCGACTCGATCTCGAACGGCCCGATACGGTAGCCCGAGGACTTGATGACGTCATCGGCGCGGCCAACGTACCAGTAATAGCCGTCCTCATCGCGCCACGCAAGGTCGCCGGTATGATACATACCGTCGTGCCACGCTCCCTCGGTCGCCTCCTTGTTGAGGTAATAGCCGAGGAAGACGCCGCACGCCGTCTTCGGATGCGTGCGGATGACGATCTCGCCGTTAACCCCGTCGGGCACGGGGTTGCCGTCGGTATCCACAAGGTCAATGCCGTAGCCTGGCACCGGCTTACCCATAGCGCCGGGCTTCAACTGGGTGCCGCGCAGGTTGGCGATGCCGAGCGTCATTTCGGTCTGACCGAAGCCCTCGGCAATGCGAAGCCCCGTCGCCTTTTCAAACTGGTAGAAGACCTCGGGGTTCAGGGCCTCGCCCGCCGTCGTCGCGTGGCGGATCGAGGAGAGGTCATACTGACTGATATCCTGCTTGATCAGCATGCGGTACATCGTGGGCGGCGCGCAGAAGGTCGTGATGCCGTACTGTGCGAACATCGGGAGGATCTTTTGTGAATCAAACTTGTCAAAATCGTAGACAAAGACGGCCCCCTCGCACAGCCATTGGCCGTAGAGCTTACCCCAGAGCGCCTTGCCCCAGCCGGTCTCCGAGATGGTGAAATGCAGGCCGTCCCTCTCGCAGAGGTGCCAATACTTGGCGGTCACATAGTGGCCGAGGGCGTATTTGTAGGAGTGCATTGCCATCTTAGGATAGCCGGTCGTGCCCGAGGTAAAGAGCATCAGCATCGGGTCGCTGCCGCAGGGAGCATCCGCCTCGCGGACATAGCGACGGCTGAAGAGACCGTACTCGCGGTCGTAGCTGTGCCAGCCCTCCTTATCGCCGCCCACGATGATCTTGGTGAGCGACATACCGGTGGTCTTCTCTGCCAGCTCGACCTGGTTGGCGGTATCGCCATCCGCCGTGCAGAGGATGGCGCTGACGCCAGCGGCCTGGAAGCGGTAGCTGAAGTCGTGCTCGACGAGCTGATTGGTCGCAGGGATGGCCACGGCGCCCAGCTTGTGGAGACCGAGGATGGCAAACCAGAATTGGTAATGGCGCTTGAGCACCACCATAACACGGTCGCCCCTTTTGATGCCGAGCGACTTGAAGTAGTTGGCGCTCTGCGAGGAAGCATCCTTAATATCCTTAAAGGTGAAGCGGCGCTCGGTCATATCGTTGGCGACGTGAAGCATGGCGAGCTTATCGGGCTCCTTGCGTGCGATCTCGTCCACCGTATCGAAGGCGAAGTTGTAGGTCTCCTCGTTCTCATAGGCCATATCGAGAAGGACACCGTTTTCGTCCTCCACGGGCTTTATGAACCTCTCGCAAAGGAGGGGCTGCTTGGGTGCTGTACGCTCACCGCCCCCGATGTACATCGGCTGATCGGTGCTGTCACTCGCCATGATCATGGCAAGGAAGACGCAATCCGCGCCGTCCACAGCGATCATGCCGTGGGGGGTCGAGGATTTGAAGAAGATGCTGTCGCCCTCGCGGAGGACCTCCTCGCGGTCGCCGATGCGGATGCGCATCGAGCCCTTGACGACCATATCGAATTCCTGCCCTGCGTGCGTTACGGTATGGATAGGCTGTGTCTGAAGCTCCTCCGAATACTGATAGGTGACCCAATAGGGGGTCGCGAGCTTCTGACGGAAGAGGGGAGCCATGTCCTGGATCACGATCCCATCCTCGCTTGCCGTCGTGAGTCCCTCGCCGCGGCGAGTGACCGTATACCCGGACAGCTTGGCACTATGGCCCTCGAGAATATCGGTAATCTCAATGCCAAGCACCTTAGCACATTTGTGCATAAAGGTGAACGGCAGATCCACAGCGCCCGACTCGTACTGGAGATAGGTATCTTCCGTAAGATCGGTCAGCTTTGCCATCTCCGCCGTGCTGTATCCGAGAATCTGACGCATTTCACGGATTCGCAGGGCAATCCGCTGCAGTTGATTTTTACCGGATTGTTCAGTCATGGTACATCCTCCTGTTGATTTTTATAAAATTAGAATGAAATAAAAGCTGAAAAACAAAAAAGTCTCAAGAAAAGAATTTCTTGAGACGAGTAAAACTACCCGCGGTACCACTCAAATTGCGAAACATCGCCACTCGGGGCTCCACCAAGCCCTTACCCTTAACGCGGGAAACGAGAGGCCCTAAGCGAGATCGGTTCAAGCCTCCAACTCGGAAGTGATGGGTACTATGGCCGGGGGCTATCGGCTCGCATCTACCGCCGACTCTCTGAAAGCCCTGTGTTGCCGTACCGTCTTCGTCACAGTTTTTGAAAATTTATTTTTATGAGACCATTGTACCACAGTTTTTTTGAAATGTCAAATACTTTTTTTGCTACAAATCCGCCAAAAAGCAGAAAAAAGCCTGGTAGCTTTTTGTTCATCCCGTGCAAATCTCGTGTTTTTTTGCGTTTTCCTCTTGACAAACCGCCGGTTTAGTGTTTTAATATATCCGTTGGAAAAGCCATTATATGCAAAGACTATGACGGAAATCATGCCCTTTTCGGAAGCAACAGAGAGTCGGCGGTTGGTGCGAGCCGATGCGGACGGTTGGGTACTCTCCTTCCCGAGTCGGTCTTGTCAAAGCGAAAGCGAGTAATAAGACACGGGCGCTCCCGTTACAGAGCAAGGCCTTGGTTGAGGCCGGAATGAAGTGATTTCCCTTCTTCGGGGGATAATCAGGGTGGTACCGCGAATCAAAAGTTCGTCCCTGAAGCCGCTATGTGTCGGCCTCGGGACTTTTTTATTTCGAAGGGAGAAACGATATGAACCGGATCAGATTGAGCGATGCAACGATGAAGCAGATCTCGGAGGGCTTTCATCTGTCCTTTAAGGAAGGGATCGAGCTTGCGAAGCTCCTTGACAGACTGGGCGTTGACGTCATTGAGCTTGAGGGCATCAAGGACGCCCGTATCGATTCGCTAAAGATCAAGTCGATCGCCGCGGCCGTTACCGACAGCGCGATCGCTGTGCCTGTTCCGCTGGACGATGACGGCATCGAGCTCACCTGGAGCGCCTTAAAGCAGGCGAAGCACCCCCGGCTCCAGGTCTCGGCCTCGACGAGCTCGGTCGGGATCGAATATCTCTTTCACAAGAAGCCCGAGGCCATGATCGAGGCCATCCGCAAGGCTGTTGCCAAGTGCGCCTCCCTCGCGAGTGACGTCGAGTTCATTGCCGAGGATGCCACAAGAAGCGAGCCCGCCTTCCTCACGGCGGTCCTCGAGGCGGCCATTGACGCCGGCGCCACGACCGTCACGCTGGCGGATACCGCCGGCACCATGCTCCCGAACGAGCTCGCCGCCTTTGTCAGCGCGCAGTCGGCAGCTCTGCCGAAGCTCGCGACCGTCACACTCGGCATTGCCGCCTCGAACGCCATCTCTATGGCGGATGCGTGTGCTATTGCCGCCGTCGCCGCCGGTGCCGGCCAGCTCCGTGCCGCCGCCTACCCGATCGACAACCCGTCGCTCGCCGCGCTTGCGCGCATCATCGCCGCCAAATCGGATGCCCTCGGTGCCACCTCGCGCGTCAGGACGACGCAGCTCTCGCGCATCATCGAGCAGATCCGTTGGGTCTGCCAGCCCGGCAAGAAGTCGACCGTAGCCGGGGCGGGCGAGGCCGAGGGAGAGGACATCTTCCTCACGGCGCACGACGATGCCGCCGCCGTTACCGCGGCGGTACAGCGCCTGGGCTACGACCTCTCGGAGGAGGACAGTCTGAAGGTCTACGGAGCCTTCCGTGAGATTGCTGCCAAGAAGGAGCGGGTAGGCCTTAAGGAGCTGGATGCGATCGTCGCTTCCTCGGCAATGCAGGTCCCCTCGACCTACAAGCTCGACACCTACGTGATCACCTCGGGCAACACCATTTCGGCCACCGCCCACATCAAGCTGACGAAGAACGGTCAGCCCGTCGAGGGTGTGTACATCGGGGACGGCTCGATCGACGCTGCCTTCCAGGCCATTGAGAACATCACAGGGCTCCACTACGAGCTCGACGATTTCCAGCTCCAGGCCGTGACCGAGGGGCGCGAGGCAATGGGGCAGACCGTTGTCAAG
>JAZNAD010000058.1:0-2967 GCA_045586345.1 Eubacteriales bacterium | reverse complement strand
AGGGGTTGCGATACGTAAGGAAAGAGGCAAGGGAGCCGTATCAGGTAGCCAAAGCGTATTCTAATTCCTTCCACGGTAGGACACAATCCCCCACCCGCTCCGCGGGAGCCCCCTTTACACAAAGGGGCCTTTTTTGTTCCCTTCTCCTCATCGCTTAACCTCTCCCCCTCCACGCTTCTTACGCGTGGTTTTCATTTACCCAAAAGGAAAACGCCCCGGTCGGGCGTTTTCCTTTGCGTGTTCAAAATTTGAAGTAATTCCTAGCGTTCCCGTAGCACACCCCACGGACGATGCGCTCAAGGGCGGCACGGTCGTTCGGGTATTCGCCGTTATCGACCCATGTGCCGACGAGGTTACAGAAGATGCGGCGGAAGTACTCGTGGCGAGGATAGGAGACGAAGCTGCGGCTGTCGGTCAGCATGCCAACGAAGTTCGAGAGGATGCCGAGGTTGGCAAGGGCCTGCATCTGCCCCTCCATCCCGTCGCGCTGGTCGTTGAACCACCAGCCCGAGCCGAACTGGATCTTCCCTGCTGTCGGGGCGCTCTGGAAGCAGCCCATGAGGGTACCCAGAACGTAGTTGTCCTTCGGGTTCAGGGTGTAGAGGATGGTCTTCGGCAGGCAATCGTCAACGGCGAGGGTGTCGAGGAAGCCGGCGAGGCCCGCCGCGATCTCGCGGTCGTTGACCGAATCAAAGCCGGTGTCGGCGCCGAGGAGACGGTACATCTTGGTGTTGTTGTTGCGGAGAGCACCGATATGGAGCTGCATCGCCCAGTCACGCTTGACGTACTCGGAGGCGCAGACCTTCAGGACGGCGGTACGGAAGATGTCGGCCTCCCGCTCGGTGATCTCGCCGCCGTTCATGCGCTTGTCAAAGACAGCAGCGGCATCCCCCTCAGTGCAGGGAGCGGCCTCGAGGGCGTGGTCGGAGAGACGGCAGCCGTGGGCGTGGAAGTATTCGATGCGGCCGCCGAGCCAGGTGAGGAGCTCAGAATAGGTCTTGACGCCGATCTTCTCAATGTAGGGAAGGAAGGTCTCCTTGCCGATCTCGACCGCCTTATCGGGACGGAAGGTCGGGAGGATCTTGGTCGAGAAGCCGGCGAGCGCCTCGTGGTACTCAAGGGTATCGGCGGGATCGTCGGTCGTGCAGACGGTCTCGACGTTCGACTTGGTGATGAGGGCACGGGCGCGGAAGCTGTCCTCGGCGAGGGCGCGGTTGCAGATGTTCCAGACCTCCTCGCAGTTTTCCTCGTTGAGAGGATCCGAGATACCGAAATAGCGAAGCAGCTCAAGGTGCGTCCAGTGGTAGAGGGGGTTACCGATGAGAAGGGGGAGGGTGCGGCTCCAAGCCTTCCATTTTTCAAACCCGTCGGTATCGCCCGTGATGTATTCCTCGGGAATCCCGTTCGAGCGCATCTGACGCCACTTGTAGTGGTCGCCGCCGAGGAAGAGATCGTAGGTATCGCGGAACCGGTAGTTATCGGCGATCATCTTCGGCTGCAGGTGGCAATGATAGTCGATGATCGGGAGCTCCTCGGCAAACTCGTGATAAAGGTACCTCGCGGTTTTGGAGCGGAGCATAAAGTCTTCGGTAATGAAGCCTTTATTGCTTTTCGGCATAATGGACATGGCGTTCCTCCGTATTTCGCGCCCTTCGGCACATTTTTTGATAGCACTGTAAGTATAGCATCTTTTTCCTTCGCCGTCAATCGTTTTCTTCTCATTTTTTCGTGAAGGGCGCGGCGCTTCCCCCTCTCCCGCCGGCCCGTTGTGCAAAGTATTGTTTCCAAAAGTTGTTTTTTGAGGACGCATAGAGAGATTTCAAGGGAGGAGAGGGACAGGATATACCCGTGGCAGGTGGGGGACAAGGCCTTCACACAGGGGGAACAGCAAGAAAAAGCGCGCCGTCCCCTCTTGCCAAAACGGCGAAGGCGTGGTACAATAGGCGAGTAAGAAAATCTTCTACGGAGTAGTAACCATGGAGAACATTGCCGAGATCGCAGTCATCGGAGCGGGACACGCGGGGATCGAGGCGGCACTGGCCGCTGCGCGCATGGGGGTCCCTACCCTGCTCTTTACCCTCTCGCTCGATGCTGTCGGAAATATGCCCTGCAATCCCTCGATCGGGGGAACGGCCAAGGGGCATCTCGTCTACGAGATTGATGCGCTTGGCGGCGAGATGGGACGGGCGGCCGACGCCGTGACACTCCAGTCGCGCACCCTGAACGCGGGCAAGGGGGCGGCGGTGCGCTCAAAGCGCGTGCAGGCCGACCGCATGGCGTATCGCACATACATGAAGCGCGTTCTTGAGCGCGAGAGGAGGCTACGGCTCATTCAGGCCGAGGTCACCGAGATCCTCACGGAGGAGGGGGCGGTCTGCGGTGTACGGACGGCGCTTGGCGAGGTCTTCCCCGTCTCGCGCGCGATCGTGGCGACCGGCACCTTTTTGGCGGGCGAGGTGTTTGTGGGGCACAAGTCCTTCCCTGCCGGCCCCGACGGGCTGCTTCCGGCATACGGCCTCGGTGACTCGCTCCGCGCGCTTGGACTGACGCTCCAGCGCTTCAAGACGGGAACGCCGGCACGCATTGCACGGCGGTCGGTCGACTTCTCGATGCTTGAGGTACAGAGAGGGGAGCATCCCGTGATCCCGTATTCGGCCGATACCGACCGGGAGGAGCTGTCGAGACGCGAGCAGATCCCCTGCCACGTGCTGTATACGACCGAAAAAACACACCGCATTATTAAGGAAAATATTGAAAAGAGCGCCCTCTTTTCAGGGCTGATCCACGGGACGGGGCCGCGCTACTGCCCGTCGATCGAGGATAAGATCACACGCTTTGCCGACAAGGAGCGTCATCAGCTGTTCCTCGAGCCGACGGGGGCAGATACCGAGGAGATGTATCTTCAGGGCTTCTCGACCTCGATGCCGCCCGAGGTGCAGAGGGAGATGCTCCGCTCGCTCCCCGGGA
>JAZNAD010000057.1:0-12184 GCA_045586345.1 Eubacteriales bacterium | reverse complement strand
CACTATTACCTATGACTTTGCCAAAAATCTCCTCGGACGGATTGAGTGAAAAGTGAAGAGTGAAAAGTGAAGAGTGAAAAGTGAAGAGGTAAAAATCTCCCCGAACTTCGTCCGAGGAGATTTTTGGCTGGGATAGTTGGATTTGAACCAACGAGATGCGGGAGTCAAAGTCCCGTGCCTTAACCGCTTGGCTATATCCCAGTAACGGGATGAGTATAGCATATTTTGAAGCGCTTGTCAATGATCTTTTGCGTGAAGGCAAAAATAGTGCTTGACAAGCGAGCCGGGAAGTGGTAAAATTACCTTGCGCAAGTTCCCAATTTTCCAAAATTTATTTAGGAGAAAAACAATGAGAAAATTAGCCTTTCTGATGGCCTGCCTGATGCTCCTCACCGTTGGCGGTGTCTACGCCGCATGGCTCTACACCGATACCAACAGTGACGTCATTGACCGCCACGCCGAGGTTGTCGTTACCCTGACGGGTGCTACCACCACCGGTGCCGCCGGTACCTTCAACGTTGAGACCAACCTTGTGATGACGATCGACCAGTCGGACATCCGCTATGATGAGAACGGTAAGCCGATCAACGATCACAAGACGGTTCTGAAGTACGCCACGACCGAGGGCAGCGAAAAGCTCGAGGACATCTACCTGACGATCACCTTCACCCCCAGCGAGAACGCCTCGCAGCAGATCAAGGAAAACGGTATCGACGCCGAGGTCTACCTCAAGACGACCACGGAGATGAAGTACGAGGGGACCCCGATCTTCAGCTTTGGCAGCTACGCCTCCAACGGCACCTTTGAGGCGAACATCCTGAACCTCAGCTCGGAGGACGCCGGTACGAAGTGGACCAAGGAGGATGGCGTCTTCACCATCACCTACAACGGCCTACAGCTGGCAGAGATGATCAAGCTCAGCCAGACCTTCGTTCTCGATACCAAGGCCGATTACGACGCCTTTGAGCAGGCTCTGAACGGCAACGTCGGCGTTTACGTTACCGACGGTATCATTAACGGCACCGAGAACCAGGGCTGATCGGGGCGCGGCTTGTCCGCGACACATAATACGGGCACGGCAAGGAGGACGCAGTCTTCTTGCCGTGTCGCCTTTATCGTAAGGAAGTTGAAATGACGAGCTATCAGATGTTCGCCCACGCCGTGTGCTTCGCCTTTCTCGTGCTGCTCACCGCCTTTTCGGTGACGCTCGTGATTCTTTTTTACAAGATGCAGGTCGATCTCATTCACCGCGGCGCGGAGGACGAATCCATTCTAAGAGAATACGCCAGACGCCGTGAGCGGAGCTGGACGCTGGAGAAGGTGGTCACCACCTTCACCTCGCTCCTTCTCGCTGTGGCGTTTTTGGTGCTTTTCGTGTTGACGCTCCGCATCAAGGTGCTTCAGAACCGCGGCGAAAGCGTCGGCGCTCCGATGGTCGTCAAATCAAGCTCAATGGCCGAAAAGCACGAGAGCAACGACTATCTTACCGAGAACCACCTCGACGATCAGTTCGATACTCTCGATCTTATCTGGATCGAAAGACTCCCGGATGAATTCGACCTCAAGCTCTACGATATCGTTGTTTACCACCACGAGGAGACCCTCATCATCCACCGTATCGTGGCGATCGAGGAGCCGAACGGCGAGCATCCCGGCCATCGCCACTTTACGACGCAGGGTGACGCTGTCAAGCGCCCCGATAACGTCGCCGTGACCTACGATAAGATGCTCGGCATCTATCGCGGTCGGCATCTGCCCTTCGCCGGTACCGTCGTTGAATTTTTCCAGTCTCCCGTAGGCTGGGCCTGCCTCGTCGTGATCCTGCTTTACGTCGTCGGTACGCCGATCGTGGAGCGCAAGATCCTGTTTGAGCGCAAGGTGCGCCTTGAAAAGATCCTTGGTAAGCCCTGGCTCCTTGACGACGAGCGCGTCACCCGTGAGCTGGCCGAGGCCATGGAAAAGAAAAAAGAGCTGAAGAAAAGAAAACGTTAAAAACCCAATCCGTTGAAAGCAGAGAGGAGGGGAGCGGTTATGAAAACTATCGTAGGCATGCTTGCACTTTTATGCGCCGTCACCCTTCTTATTACGGTCCCCGGCGTCTTTGCTTCGTGGCTGTATGCCGGCGAGGACCCCGATGACGGCTTCGCCTCCATCCTTCTCTCTCTTATCGAGTTTGAGTACGCTCCCGAGGAGATCGTGCCCACAGGCCCCGAGGCGCCGGTCGGTGAAGACCACCTCGCGCTTCTCGCTATGATCCTTCACGAGGCGAGCTATGGTCTGAACGCCACGAAAAAGCCGATCATTCATAACTATCTCAACCATAAGGGCGATGTCCTTTTTTGCAACCAGAACGTGCAGGGCGGTAACCTCAAGCACCTCATGATCGACTCCTCGGATTCCTCGCAGCGCCTCTATTTCGTGATGGAAATGGTCTCCGAGACCGAGTATAACGCGTATACGATGCGCTATGCCGACGTCACAGGCAAGGCTCTCGGCACCGAGATCGAGGTCTACAAGACCGTCATGGTGATGGACGGAGAGGGCGTTTGGGATGACACACAGAGCTATATCGGCTATGCCAAGGTCAACTCCCCCTCGATTGTTTCTCGTGCGATCGATGTCACCACATGGCGTGAAAAATAAGCGTGAGGTAGGAGCCCCGTATGCCGAATATTGAGACCGAGCGCAAATTCCTGATCGCAATGCCCGATATCGGCGTCCTCCTTTCCGAGCCGGGGGCGCGTGCCGACCGCATCGTGCAGACCTATCTCCTCTCGCCGCGGAATGTGACAATGCGTGTCCGCCGCCGTGAGGGGAGGGGGCGCGTGACCTACACCGCCACACGGAAGCGGCGCCTTTCCGATATGTCGGCCATCGAGGAGGAAAGGGAGATCACCGAGGAGCTGTACCGCACCCTTCTGTCCGCGGCCGACCCCGCCCTCCGTCCTATCGAGAAGACGCGCATCTCGGTGCCGTACGGCGGTCGCCTCCTTGAGATCGACCTCTACCCCTTCTGGGAGAGGACGGCGATCCTTGAGATCGAGCTGCCGAGCGAGGATGCGCCCTTCGAGCTCCCTCCCTACCTTACCGTGCTCCGCGAGGTCACGGGGGACAAGCAGTACAAAAACGTCTCTCTCGCCAAAAAAATTCCCGAGGAGATCTGAGTCGTTTTTCCTTGGAATTGCGGTGTTTTCCGCGCCTGCGCGCGTGGGCGACTTGAAGATCCCTGTCTTTTTTCCAAAAAAAGCTTGCTTTTTTGTGGCACATGATGTATGATTATGGCATGTGTTGCCGAAGGCACGGTGCTTTTGGATTACAAGGGTCTTTCCCTGTAATAATAAAAAAATTCTTTTGGAGGAAATCAACAATGAAACGCATTCTTTCCCTGGTTCTTGCCGTTATCATGCTGGTCGGCTGCTGCTCGATGTTCGCTTCGTGCGGCGGTGAAGAGGCGCCCCTGCTTCTCACTCCCGTTGCGAAGGCTGACATCAAGTTCGGTGTCATCTGCCTGCACGACGAGAACTCTACCTATGACAAGAACTTCCTTGATGCCGTTGAACGCACCCGCACTGCTCTCGGCCTTACCGAGGGTCAGATCATTATCAAGGAGAACATCCCCGAGGATGACTCCTGCTATGATGCTGCCGTTGAGCTCGTTGAGGCCGGCTGCCAGGTCGTCTTCGCCAACTCCTTTGGCCATGAGGACTACATCATGAAGGCCGCTGCCGAGTTCCCGAACGTGCAGTTCTGCCACGCCACCGGTACCAAGGCTCATACCTCGGGTCTTGGCAACTACCACAACGCCTTTGCCTCGATCTACGAGGGGCGCTTTGTTGCCGGTCTTGTTGCCGGTATGAAGCTTGCCGAGATGTACACGAAGGGTCTCTTCGTTGCGAACGATCTCGACGACACGACCGATGCGGCCAACGAGATCTTCGAGGGCAAGATCGTTGACGGTAAGCTCACCGTCGGTTACGTCGGCGCCTTCCCCTACGCTGAGGTCATCTCGGGCTACACCTCGTGGTTCCTCGGTGTCAGAATGGCGTACGAGAGCATGACGCAGATGCTTCCCGATGCTCCCACCCTTCAGATGAAGGTCGAGTACACCAACTCCTGGTACGACGAGGCCAAGGAGAACGAGAAGGCTCTCGCTCTCATCAACGCCGGTGCCGTTCTCCTCTCCCAGCACGCTGACTCGATGGGTGCTCCCCGTGCCTGCGAGGAGATGAACATCCCGAACGTTTCCTACAACGGCTCGACCGTCGCTTCCTGCGACGATACCTTCCTGGTCTCCTCCTACATCGACTGGGATCCCTACTACCAGCTCGTTATTAAGTCGGTCATCGCCGGTGTCCGTATTCCCGAGGAGTACTGCGGCGGCTTTGCCGAGGGCTCGGTTAAGCTGACGGCTCTCAACACCAAGGCGGGCGTTGTTCCCGCCGGTGCCCAGGAGATGATCGACAGCGCCATCGCGGCTCTCAAGAGCGACGAGTTCGACGTTTTTGATACCGACACCTTCACGAAGGGCGGTCAGAAGGTCACCACCTACCTTGCCAACGTGAACGACGATGCGAGCTTCACCGGCGACACCGAGGTCATCATTGACGGTGCCTTTGCCGAGTCCGAGTTCCGTGCGGCTCCTTACTTCGATCTGATCATCGACGGTATCATCGTACCGCAGTCGTGATTTCTTTATGACAGGAGGCGGGGCGTTTCGCTCCGCCTCTCTTGTCTTTCCTTGCGATCTAAAAACTTTGGAGGTAAAGGCTTGAATACCCTACCTGCGATCGAGCTCCGGGGCGTCACGAAGACCTTCGGCAGCGTTGTGGCCAACAAGGACGTAAATCTTGACGTTTGCCACGGTGAGATCCTTGCTATCCTCGGAGAGAACGGGAGCGGCAAGACCACCCTTATGAATATGATCTCGGGGATCTATTACCCCGATGAGGGCGAGATCTATATTGACGGCAAAGAGGTCGTCATCAAATCCCCTAAGGATGCCTTCGCCCACGGCATCGGCATGATCCATCAGCACTTCAAGCTGGTCGATCTTTTTACTGCTACCGAAAATATCATCCTTGGCATCAAGGATAAAAAATACAATCTGAAGGCGGCAGCCGAGAGCATCAGGGCGCTTTGCGAGCGCTACGGCTTCGAGCTGGATCCCGAGAAAAAGATCTATGAGATGGCGGTTTCCGAAAAGCAGACCGTTGAGATCATCAAGGTGCTGTACCGTGGGGCCGAGGTCCTGATCCTCGACGAGCCGACCGCGGTTCTGACCCCCCAGGAAACGCGCAAGCTCTTTGCCGTTCTCCGCAAGATGCGTGACGACGGCAAGTCGATCATTATTATCACGCATAAGCTCCACGAGGTGCTTGCTATCTCGGATCGTGTGGCGATCCTCCGCAAGGGCGAGCATATCGCGACGGTCGAGACCGCCAAAACAAGCGAATCCGAGCTGACCGAGCTGATGGTCGGCAAGAAGGTTTCCTTGAATATCGACCGTGCCGAGCCGAAGGATGCGACTCCGCGCCTCTTCGTCGAGGGCATCAACTGTCAAAGCCACGACGGCGTTAAGCTCCTTGACAATGTGAGCTTTACTGCCTGCGGCGGCGAGATCCTCGGCATTGCCGGCATTGCAGGCTCTGGCCAGCGTGAGCTTCTTGAGGCGATCGCGGGCCTTCAGCACATCGACGGCGGCATCATCAATTACCGCGACCCCCGGGATGGAAAGGATATCAATCTCCGTGATAAAACGCCGCTCGAGATTCGCGAGCTCGGCGTCCGTCTCTCCTTTGTGCCCGAGGACCGCCTCGGCATGGGCCTTGTCGGGGATATGGACATCGTTGATAATATGATGCTCCGCAGCTATTCCTACGGCAAATCCCTCTTTCTTGACCGCAACCCGCCGAAGCATCTGGCCGAGGATATCATCCGCCACCTTGAGGTCGTGACACCGAACGCTGAGACGCCGGTCCGCCGTCTTTCGGGCGGTAACGTCCAAAAGGTGCTCGTCGGCCGTGAGATCTCGTCGGCACCGACCGTCCTGATGGCGGCCTACCCCGTCCGCGGTCTCGATATCAACTCGTCCTACCTCATCTATAACCTTCTGAATGAGCAGAAGGAGAAGGGGGTCGCTGTCATTTTCGTCGGCGAGGACCTTGACGTTTTGCTGGAGCTTTGCGACCGCATCCTTGTCATTGGCTCGGGGCGCGTGACGGGCATCGTTGACGCGCGCACGACCACCAAGGAGGAGGTCGGACTTTTGATGACGAAGGGAGGGGCCGACGATGGCGAATA
The DNA here is from genome assembly GCA_045586345.1 of Eubacteriales bacterium. Classification (GTDB taxonomy): domain Bacteria; phylum Bacillota; class Clostridia; order Oscillospirales; family CAG-272; genus UBA1740. The sequence continues at coordinate 5,884 of JAZNAD010000057.1, read as the reverse complement.
ACGCTACTGCCGAGAGAAAGCAGCGCGAGCCGCTGTTTCATATCGTGAAGCGTGACGGGCTCCGTCCGTGGGAGCCCTACGCGATCCGTGCCGCGGCGATCCTTCTGGCTCTCGTCGTTTCCGCGCTCTTGACGCTTATTTTGACGGGGAAGAACCCCTTCCTCCTCTTTTCCGCGATGTTTGAGGGGTCGTTTGGCTCCTTCCGTCGATTCCTTTCGATGCTCTCCGATCTTGCGATCCTGCTCTGCATCTCGTTGGCCGTGACCCCCGCCTTCAAAATGCGCTTCTGGAACATCGGCGCTGAGGGGCAGGTGCTCGCCGGCGGTCTGGCAACGGCGGCTTGCATGATCCTGATGAAGGGCTGGCCGATCGCCGTCATGATTCCCCTGATGCTGATCGCCTCGGTGGTGGCGGGCGCCCTTTGGGCAACCCTTCCTGCCGTCTTTAAGGCCTTCTTCGGCACGAACGAGACCCTCTTTACCCTGATGATGAACTACGTGGCGATCCAGCTCGTGCGGTACTTCGTTACCGTGTGGGAGAACCCGAAGGGCTCGGGCCATATCGGCGTTATCCGCAACGGCCAGCTCCCGACGATCGCCGGGTATTCCGAGATCATTCCGATCCTCGTGGTGGCCGCGTGCGTCGCCCTGATGCACGTCTACCTCAAGTACAGTAAGCAGGGCTATGAGATCGAGGTCGTCGGTCAGAGCGAGAACACGGCGCGCTACATCGGCATCAATGTCAAGCGTGTCATCATTCGTACGATGCTTGTCTCCGGCGCCATCTGCGGCCTTGCGGGCTTCCTTCTCGTCTCGGGCACCGACCACACCATCAGCCCGGATACGGCGGGCGGTGACGGCTTTACCGCCATTATGGTCTCCTGGCTTGCCAAATTCAATCCCCTCTATATGGCGCTGACCGCCTTCCTGATCGTCTTTCTCGCGCGCGGCGGCGGTGAGATCGCCACAACGATGCGTCTCAACTCCTCCTTCCCCGAGATCCTGACGGGTATCATCCTGTTCTTTATCATCGGATGCGAGTTCTTTATTCATTATTCGATCCGCCTGCGTCACAAGCGTGAGGAGATCGTCGAGGCGGCCCCCTCGGCCGATGTCGAAGCAAAGGAGGATGAGGAATGAGCTTTCTTGCAAACTTCATTCAAAGAGCCATGGTACAGGGGATCCCCCTTCTGTTCGGCTCCACCGGCGAGATCCTTACCGAGAAGTCGGGGAACCTCAACCTCGGTATCCCCGGCATTATGTATGTCGGTGGCATCTCCGGCGTTATGGGCGCCTTTTACTACGAGCAGTCGCTTTCCTCGCCCGAGGCAATGAACGGCTTTCTCGCTATTCTGATCCCCCTGCTTTCGTCCCTCCTGGGGGCCGGGCTTGTCTCCCTCATTTACGCCTTCCTGACGATCACCCTGCGCGCCAACCAGAACGTCACCGGTCTTGCTATCACCACCTTCGGTGTCGGCTTTGGTAACTTCTTTGGCGGCTCTCTCGCCAAGCTGGCCGGGAGCGAGACGGCGTCTCTGTCCGTCGTCGAGACCAGCCGCTTCTTCAAGGCGAGCATCGTGGGGGGCGATGCAGGCTTTTTGGGCCGCATCTTCCTTTCCTACGGCTTCCTGGCCTACGTTGCCATCGTTGTTGCGGTAGTCGTCACCGTCCTTCTGAAGCGCACGCGCCTTGGCCTGCATCTGCGCGCCGTGGGTGAAAATCCCGCCACTGCCGATGCTGCGGGCATTAACGTTGCCGCCTACAAGTACGGCGCCACCGTCATCGGCGGTGCCGTGGCGGGTCTTGGCGGCCTCTACTATGTGATGGACTATATGGGCGGTATCTGGTCGAACAATGGCTTCGGTGACCGCGGATGGCTCGCCATCGCGCTCGTCATCTTTGCCCTTTGGAATCCCTCGTACGGGATCCTCGGCTCGTTTATCTTTGGCGGCCTTTATATCCTCCCTGTGATCATCCCGGGGCTTTCGCGCAGCATGGTGGAGTTCTTTGCAACCTTCCCCTACCTTGTCACTATCATCGTTCTTGTTGTGACGAGCATGCGAAAGAAGCGCGAGACCCAGCCGCCGGCATCGCTCGGCCTTTCCTACTTCCGCGAGGAGCGTTGACGCCGGGCTTCGAATTTTGGCATAACCGAAAAGAGCACACATCGTGTGCTCTTTTTCTATGGTCGACCGCGACCGCTTAACGTACGGCGTTGTACGCTTGCGGGTCACGCTCGTCAATTTCTGCTCAAAATTCGCGCGCCCCATACCCGTGCTACGTCTTTTTTTCTTTCACCCTTGCAAAAACGGCGCCAATATGCTACAATATACTGAATGAGTATGTAAAGACGGCAGGAGGTGACGGTATGGTAACGATTACGGCGGTGGCAAAGCGCTCGCGCGCGGCGCGGCATGGCATCCGCGCCGGCGACATCCTTCTCGAGATCAACGGCAAAGAGATCCGCGACGTGCTCGACTATCGCTTTTACCTCGCCGAGGAGACCGTCACCCTCACCCTCTGCCGCGGCGGTAAGACCCTCCGAAAGAAGCTTCGGAAGGAATGCTACGACGATATCGGCCTCACCTTTGAGACTCCCCTGATGGACAAAAAGCAGTCCTGCCGCAACAAGTGCATCTTCTGCTTTATCGATCAGCTCCCCCGTGGGATGCGCGAGAGCCTCTACTTCAAGGATGACGATGCGCGCCTCTCCTTCCTCCACGGGAATTACATCACCCTGACCAATCTCACCGATGCCGAGATCGACCGCATCATCGAGATGCACATTTCCCCGATCAACGTGTCGGTGCACACCACAAACCCCGAGCTTCGCGTCACAATGATGCGAAATAAACGCGCCGGCGAGGTGCTTGCGTACCTTCCGCGCCTTGCCGAGGCGGGCATCACCCTGCGCGCCCAGATCGTCCTCTGTCGCGGCGTTAACGACGGCGAGGAGCTTCTGCGCTCGATGCGCGACCTTGCCGCCCTTTATCCGGCGCTTGACAGCGTGTCGGTCGTGCCCGCAGGGCTGACCGCCCACCGCGAGGGGCTCTATCCTCTTACGGCCTACACCCGGGAGGAGGCCGCTGAGGTCGTCCGCACGGTCGAGACCTTTGCCGAGGAGCACCTTGCCGCCAAGGGCTCGCGCCTTATCTATGCGGCGGACGAGCTCTATCTTAAAGCCGGTCTGCCCCTGCCTCCCGAGGAGGCCTACGAGGGCTACCCCCAGATCGAGAACGGTGTCGGGATGCTGCGCTCCTTCTACGAGGAGGCGGCCGCCGCCCCCGAGGAGCCGGCAAAGGAGCCGGAAAAGGTGCGCCGCGTAGCGGTAGCAACCGGCGTCGCCGCCGCCCCGATGCTCGGGAAAATCGCGGCAGAAGTGGCGGAAAAACACCCTAATTTGTCAATTCATGTTTACACAATAAAGAATCGGTGGTTCGGAGAAAGCATTACCGTGTCGGGGCTTCTCACAGGGCACGACATTGCCGAGCAGCTGGAGGGCTGTGAGCTTGGTGACGTGCTTCTCCTTCCGCGCAACACCCTGCGCGCTGACGGCGATCTCTTCCTCTGCGGTATGACGCCCGAGGAGCTTTCGTCGCGCCTTGGGGTCGCGGTCCGATTCATCGGTGAGGACGGTGCCGAGTTCGTTTCGGCCCTCCTCGGTCAGGAAAGCGAGGTATAACTATGTCAAAACCGATCGTTGCCGTCGTCGGACGGCCGAACGTGGGGAAGAGCACCCTCTTCAATAAGATCATCGGCGAGCGCCGCTCGATCGTCGAGGACACCCCCGGTGTCACGCGCGACCGCATCTATGGCGATGCCGAGTGGAATGGCCGCCAATTCCTTCTTGTCGATACCGGCGGTATCGAGCCGAAGACCGACGACCTGATCCTCGCCAAGATGCGCATGCAGGCCGAGATCGCCATCGGGACGGCCGATGTCATCGTCTTCCTTTGCGATATCCATGCCGGTCTCACGGCCGACGACCGGGATATCGCCGTCATGCTGAAGAAGTCGGGTAAGCCGATCGTTGTGGCCGTCAATAAGGTCGATCGCATCGGCGACCTCCCCTATGAGTATTACGAGTTCTACGAGCTGGGCTTTGACCGCGATCCCATTGCCCTGTCTTCGATCCACGGCACGGGCACGGGCGACCTTCTTGACGAGGTCGTGGCCGCCCTTCCTGTCGAGGGTGAGGACGAGGAGGAGGACGGCACCGTCGCCGTTGCCGTCATCGGTAAGCCGAACGCCGGCAAGTCCTCGCTCGTCAACCGCCTGATCGGGGAGGAAAGACAGATCGTCTCGAACATCCCCGGAACGACGCGTGACGCCGTCGATACCGAGTTCCGGAACGAGCTCGGCTGCTTCACCTTCATCGACACCGCCGGCATCCGCCGCCAGAGCAAGGTCGAGGACCGCATTGAAAAATTCTCGGTCCTGCGCGCCAAGATGGCAGTCGAGCGCGCCGATGTCTGCCTGCTTCTGATCGACGCCGCCGAGGGAATCACCGAGCAGGACGAGAAGATCGCCGGCATCGCCCATGAGGCGGGCAAGGCCACCATTATCGTTGTGAATAAGTGGGATCTCATCGAAAAGGACAACTCCACTGTGAACGAGTTCAACAAGAAGATCCGCACCGCCCTTGCCTATATGCCCTACGCCCCTATCTATTACGTGTCCGCCCTGACGGGTCAGCGCACGGGCCTGCTCTTTGAGAAGATCCTCGAGGTGTATGCCGAGGCGCACAAGCGCATTACGACGGGGATGCTCAACGATCTTCTGAACGATGCCATCACGCGCGTTCAGCCCCCCTCGGACAAGGGCAAGCACCTGAAGGTCTACTATATGACCGAGGTCTCGGTCGCGCCCCCCACCTTCGTCATTTTTTGCAACAGTGCCGCCCTGTTCCACTTTTCGTACCAGCGCTATATTGAGAACTGCCTGCGGACGGCGTTTGGCTTTGCGGGTACTCCCATCCGCCTTGTTATCCGCCAGCGCGGTGACGATATGCCCGATAAGCTCTAAGGAGGCCCCCCTTGTTTATTGATTCCATCAAGATCTATCTGAAGGCGGGAGACGGCGGCAACGGTGCCGTGGCCTTCCACCGCGAGAAGTACGTCTCGGCCGGCGGCCCTGACGGCGGCGACGGTGGCAACGGCGGCGACATCATCTTCCGCATCGATCAAGGCTCCAATACCCTCCTCGCCTTCCGCTATAAGCGCAAGTTTATCGCCGCCTCGGGTGAGTCCGGGCGGGGCGGAAAGCTCCACGGGAAGAGCGGTGAGCCGCTCGTCATCCTTGTTCCCCCGGGCACCCTGATCAAGGAGCCCGAGAGTGGCCGCATCCTCCACGATATGTCAAACGGAGACGACTTCATCGTCTGCCGCGGCGGTCGCGGCGGCTGGGGCAACCGTCACTTCGCCACCCCCACCCGCCAGATCCCGCGCTTTGCCAAAAGCGGCACGCGCGGCGAGGAGCGCGAGGTCCTTCTTGAGCTGAAGATGCTTGCCGACGTCGGCCTTGTCGGCTTCCCAAATGCGGGGAAGTCCTCGATCCTCTCGCGCATTTCGGCCGCTAAGCCCAAGATCGCCAACTACCCCTTTACCACCCTCGCCCCGAACCTCGGTGTTGTCGCGCTCGGCGACGAAGGCCGCGGCTTTGTGGCCGCCGATATCCCTGGGCTGATTGAGGGCGCCGCTGACGGCCTCGGCCTCGGCCATGCCTTCCTCCGTCACGTTGACCGTTGCCGCCTGCTCCTCCACGTGGTGGATGTGGCAGGGACCGATGGCCGCGACCCCCTCGACGACCTTAGAAAGATCGACGAGGAGCTCTCGCGCTACAGCCCCGAGCTCGCCCGCCGCCCGCAGATCGTTGTCGCCAACAAG
>JAZNAD010000056.1:0-2913 GCA_045586345.1 Eubacteriales bacterium | reverse complement strand
TGGACGAGGTCGGCCTTGCCGGCTTCGGTGACCGCCTGGTCTCGGAGCTCTCCGGGGGCGAATTCCAGCGCATGCTCCTCGCCCGCGCCCTCGCCAAATCCCCCGAGATCCTGCTCCTCGATGAGCCGACCTCGGGCGTCGATCCCGCTACGCGCGCCCGCATCTATGAGCTGCTTTCGGAGCGCAACCGCCGCGGAATGACGGTCCTGATGGTCACGCACGATATGCTGGCCGTCTCCTCCTCGGTCACAAGCCTCGCCTGCCTTTCGCACACGCTCGTCTACCACGGCGAGCCCGAGCTGTCGGCCGAGGTCTCAACAGCCATGTACGGATGCCCCGTGGATCTCATTGCCCACGGCGCGCCCCACCGCGTGCTCCGCACGCATGACGGGAAGGGAGGATGCGATTGCCATGACTGTCATTGAAGCCTTCCTCGACTACCGCTTTATGCAGAACGCCCTCGCCGCCGCCCTGCTTTCCGGCCTCCTTTGCGGCCTTGTCGGTGTCATCATCGTCGAAAAACGCCTCGTGATGATGAGCGGCGGTATCGCCCACACCGCGTACGGCGGCGTCGGCCTCGGCTACCTCTGCGGCTTCTCGCCCCTCCTTGGCGCCATCCTCTTCTCGCTCGGCGCCGCCTTCGGCATCGGGGAGGTGCGCCGCAAAAGCTCGTCGGGGACCGATATCCTGATCTCGCTCTTCTGGTCGCTCGGCATGGCGGCGGGCATCGTCTTTGTCGCCCTCTCCCCGGGCTACCCCCCCGACCTCAATTCCTACCTCTTCGGCAACATCCTGACCGTCACCTCGGCCGACCTTTGGCTGATGGCGGGGGTCGGCGCCCTCGTCGTGCTCCTCGTCCTCATCTTCTTCGAGGATCTGCGCGCCTATCTCTTTGACGAGACCTTCGCCGCCGTCTCCGGCATGCGCGTCCGCGTGCTCGAATACCTCATCCTCGGGATGATCGCCCTCGCAGTCGTCGTCCTTCTCCGTGTGACGGGCATTATGCTCGCCATCGCCCTCCTCACGGCCCCGGCGGCCACCGCCGCGATGCTGACGCGCAGGCTCCTGCCGCGGATGCTGACAGCGGCCGGTCTCTCCGCCGCCTTCGCTGTCGTCGGCCTTATCGTCTCCTTCTACTTCGATATCCCCTCGGGTGCGACGGTCGTGGCCCTGGCCGTCCTCACCTACGCCGCCGTCTATGCGGTGCGCGCGCTTTGGCGCCGCAAGAAAGCATAAAAAACGCCGTTGGCACCGCCAACGGCGTTTTTCTTCTAGATCGACCTGCCCTTGAGAAATCGGAGAAAATGCTCGACATTGCCGTAGGCCGACTCCTTTTTGCAAAAAGCGCAGATCGTCTGGGTCTCATTGAAATCCACAACCTCGAGATCCTTGATATGCGGCGATCTCACCGCGCGCGGGTACTCGCGCCCAAGGCCGATCCCCACCCCCGCCTCGAGGCACTTCTGAAGACACCGGATGTCATTGCTTTGCACCACAATATTCGGGACGAACCCTGCGCGCTTGCAGGCATTGAGGAGTATCCGGTGCAGGGCGTTGTTTTCCCCGATCGTAATGAAGGGCTGCTCCGAAAGCTGCCCGAGGGTAAGCCTTTTCCCGATCAGCGGACTGTCGGCCCGGGCCCGCAGGCGGACGGTACAGGTGAAGAGCTCGATTGGCTCGTACTCGGCGTACCGCCTTGAGGCATCGTCAATGATGATGTCATACTTCTCAAGCTCCGTGTCATCAAAATCGAACACCGTCTTGAAGGAGATGTGCGGATGCTTCTCCTTGTACTCAATGATGCGGTCGGTGATCTCGCCGCGCATGGCGCGCACCAGCATCCTGATCTCGCGGGTGTCGGTGCTCGCCGAGGTGAGGCTCTCGATGGCGCCGTCCAGCTCTGCGAAGATAAGGCGCAGGGAGCCCTGCAGGCGCCGCCCGCGCTCGTTCAGCGTGATGCGGTTGCACGACCGATGGAAGAGCGGGCCGCCAAGCTCCCCCTCAAGCCGCTTGATCGCCGCCGAGACCGATGTCGGCGGCACCTTATATTTTTCGGCCGTTCTTGTAAAGCTCTCGGCCTTCGCACTCTCAAAAAAATACCGCAGTTGCAAAAGCTCCATAGCTCCTCGCCTCCTTTTTCTCTATTTTACCACATCGCAGGCAATGGTGCAAGCCCATTTTATATAATTGTTGACAGTATGGTAAAACGGGCGTATCATAGAGGTACCATATCGTATAAAGGAGATCCCTACCGTGATTCAAGCCATCAAGGACTATATCCGGGAGAACCAACAGCTGATGCTGGATACACTGCGTGAGCTCTGCGCCATCGGCGCGCGCCTTGGCGCGGACGTACCCTTCTGTATCGTGGGCGGTATTGCCTATGCCGACGGACGGGGAGACATTTTGCATCCTTTTCCTGCTATGCCCGATTGCTATATGGTGGCGGCCTGTGAAGGGGAAGGGGTTTCTACCCCTTGGGGATACGGCGTAGTGGATAGACAACACGGTAATTTTGATGAAAACTGCGGTTATATCCCTCGTGGGACCGAGCACCTAAGGAACGCACTGGAGCATCAGGATCTTGCTGCTCTCTGTCAGTATATGTATAACATCTTTGAGGAGCCCGTACTTGCCGAGCGTCCCGTAGCCGCAAGCATTCGGGAGCTCCTTCTGAAGAATGGCGCTATGGGCGCCATGATGAGCGGAAGCGGACCGTCGGTCTTTGCCATCTTTGAGACCGAGTCAGAGGCGCAGAAGGCGGCCGAAGCACTGAAAAAAGAGGGATACCGTCCTTATCTTTGCCGTCCGATCACACCGGTATTCTAAAACTTACAGTGAAATGATCAACTTTTTTGGGGGAGGGGAAGCTTGTTTCTATCCCCCAAAAAAATTTTGAAAAAACTTTAAAAA
>JAZNAD010000055.1:0-7002 GCA_045586345.1 Eubacteriales bacterium | reverse complement strand
AGGAACGTACGGTAGCAGCTCAGGTCCGCATCCGCGAGCATAGGTGCATCCGCCACGTGGATAGCGACGGGAGCCACCGTGTGGGCACGCCATTGGGCTAAGGTGAGCGTATGGTCAAAATGACCGTGCGTCAGGAGAATGGCGGTGATGCGCGGAAGCGTGCCAAGGCGGCGGAGCGCATCGGCGACCCCGATCGAGGGATCGATGATCACAGCCTCGCCGTCGCTCTCTACAAGATAGCAATTTGAGGCATAGGACCCGGGATAGAGGTTGGTCACCCGCATCGGCGCACTCCTTAGTAAACAGTAATTCAATATAGTATACCACAGAGTGAGGGCATTTGTCCATAGGTCTTTTCATTTTTCTTTTCTCAAAATGTCCAAGCGAGGGGCGGCGCATATACTGTCTATTGAAAGGAGATGATGCTATGAGCCGACGGATTGTGATCGGTTCGGTGACCTACGCGCAGAAGGCAAGACACGCACTCTCGCGCCTGGGCATCCGTGCCCGACTGACGAAGGCCGAGGCAGAGGGCGCCGAGGGGTGCGTGTATGCAATCGACGTCCGCGAGGGGGACTTCCCTGCCACCATCGAAGAAATGCATCGCCTCGGGATCGAATATCGGTTCTCGCGCTATGATATACCTTGACAACGCTGCCACCACCTACCCGAAGCCCCCTGCGGTCCGCGAGGCACTTCTGCGCTCGCTCTCCGAATACGGGGGCAACCCGGGGCGCGGAGGCCACCGCCTTTCGATAGCGGCGGCCGATGCTGTTTACGACTGCCGCCGTGCCGTTGCCGACTTCTTCGGCATAGACGAGCCCGAGCGCGTGATCTTTACCGCCGGGGCAACGGCGGCGCTTAACCTTGCCATCAAGACCGCGGTGCGCCCGGGGATGCACGTTCTCCTGTCCGATCGCGAGCACAACGCGGTGGCGCGCCCTATTTACCGTCTGGCCGACGAGGGGTTGATCGAATACGACATCTACCCAACGACGGGCGACGTGATCGCGGACATTGAGGCGCACATCCGCCCGAATACCGGGCTGCTTGTTGCTTGCCACCTCTCGAACGTGACGGGCTTCGTTCTGCCGATCGAAGCGATCGGGGAGATGTGCCGCGCAAAGGGGATCCGCTTTGTGATCGACGCGGCGGGGAGCGCCGGGCATCTGCCGATCGACCTCGGCAGCACGGCCTTTGACGCCTTCTGCGCGCCGGGACACAAGGGGCTTTTGGGAATTAGCGGTGTAGGCTTTGTGATACTGAAGAATGACGAGGGGCTCTCCGACTATACGGACGGGGGGAGCGGTCACAGCTCGCTCTCGCGGCGGATGCCATCAACTCTCCCTGAGCGGTATGAGGCGGGTACGCTTCCGACCCCCGCCATTGTGGCGCTCCGTGCCGGGATCGAGACACTCTGCCACCGCGATCCCCTCCGCATTGCCGCCGAGGAGGCGGCAATGAAGGCGCGACTCACCGAGGGGCTCCTTGCCCACCGCGGGCTGACAGTATACGAGCCAAGAAACCCCTACGGCCCTCTGCTCTTTACACACGAGAGCCTCCGCCCTGAAGCTATTGCCGAGGCGCTTGACCGTCACGGTGTTTGCGTGCGCGCCGGCTATCACTGTGCGCCGCTGGCACACAGAACCGTGGGCACCCCGACAGGAGGAGGCGTGCGGCTTTCCCCTGCCATCACCAACCGCCCCGCCGAGATCGAGGAATTTTTGCGTATTCTTAAGGCTGTTCTTAGGGAGGAAAGCAAATAAGAGGGATCACAGATCCCTCTTATTTGCTTTGTTTTGTTTACATATTTTCAAATATTTTGGTACCGTCGGCAAAGAAAAGGCGCAAGCGAGTACCACGCGGCACGGAAAAGGCGGCGCCCTCCTCATGGGCGAGGGTATAAGAACGGCAACGTGCCGAGCGGCCGAAGAGGATACGGACGGGAGAGGAAAAGGTAAGACTCATCTCCCGCTTTCCGCGATTCACAGCCACAAGAAGGGCGCGCTTCCCCTTGGTTCGGAGGAAGACAAAGACCTCGTCAGCGAGAACGATCGGACGGAAGCGGCCGTCCCGCAGGATCGACTCGCTCCTACGCATTTTTCCGATCTGGCGGTAGGCCGTAAGCATAACGGCATCCCGCCGATGCCAGGGATAGGGGCGGCGGTTGAAGGGATCGGAATACCCCTCAAGTCCCACCTCATCTCCATAATAGATGCTGGGGACACCGGGGAGGGTGGCGAGAATGAGATAGCCAAGGATAAGAAGGCGTCGGCCGCGCTCGTATTCCTCCTCCGTAAGGCGCAGGGAGGCAAGCTCCTCCATAGTGTATCCCGCCTCGCTCTTCCCTGCAAGGGCGGTCAGGATGCGCACGGTATCATGGGAGCCGAGAAGGTTCATCGTGGCATCGGCAATCCTCTTTGGCATATTCGGGAGCACCTCAAGGAGGGCATAGGAGAGGCGCTCGGTGGCGCCTGTTCGCAGGTATTCGATAAGACCTGTGCGCAGTGGATAATTCATCACGCCGTCAAGCTGGCGTCCCTCGTAATAACGCTTCCTGACGCCATAGGCGACCTTATGAGAGGCATCCTCCCACACCTCGCCGTATAGGACAGCATCGGGAACGGACGAGGCAAGCCTTGCCTTGATATCGGTGACAAAGTCATCGGTCAGCTCATCCACAACATCAAGCCGCAGGCCGCCGATGCCCATGCGGGCATAACGGTCGACGATGCCGCCTTCGCCGACGAAGAAGTCGCGCAGCGAGGGCACGGCGGGGTCGAGGCGCGGCAGGATGTCGATCCCCCACCATGACTCGTACTCCTCGGGGTGGCATGTGAATCGGTACCAGGGGTAATAGGGAGAATCGATCGACTGATAGGCACCGACCGAGGGATAGCGTCCTTTCTTATTGAAATACACGCTATCCGAGCCCGTATGGTTGAAGACGGCATCGAGAACGATGCGGATACCGTAGCGCTCGGCCTCAGCAAGAAGGTGGGAAAAGGCCACCTCGCCACCGAACATGGCGTCGATCCTCTCGTAATCACCCGTATCGTATTTATGGTTGGAATAGGCCTCGAAGATTGGGGAGAGATAGAGGCAATTCACGCCGAGGGCGGCGATATCGGAGAGCTTTTCTGCAATACCGTCAAGCGTGCCGCCGAAAAACTCGTTGTTTTCGAGCGGCTCACCTCTCTTTTTTGGATAGGCAGGAATGCCCTCCTCCCAGTCGGGGTTCAGGATCGCGTCGTCGCGGAGGGGGGGATCACCCGCAGGGCGGAAGCGATCGACAAAAACGTGATAGATAATGCCTCCGTATAGCCAGCGCGGCGGCGGATACGAGAACCGCGTTGAAAGGATCTGAAAAAGGCGGCCGCGCTTCTCACGCGCAAAGGCGACGCGGCGGCCGATGCCGTCCATCGTACCGAAAAATTCGCCAAAGGGCGATTGGACGGAAAAGGCGTAGCGGTAAAGACCGACCTCACATAGGACCAGCTCGGCCTCATAGAGGTCACACCCCTCCCGAAGGCCGAGGTAACGCATCGAAAGGCGCTCCTCCTCGCCTCCGTCAAGGGTCAGGGTCACATCGACCTCTCGGGAAGCCAGGCGGCGCGGCAGGGTCAGGGTAAGAGAAAGGTGCGCCCCGACATCCGCACAATTTTCGTAAAGGGGGCGACCGCGCCAAAAGAGGCGGCATTCACCGCCGCCTCCCGCAAGGCGCTCCTCCTTGATGCGTAATTCCTTCATCCCTCACCGCCAACGGGAGCGATATGCCAGATGCGCCCGGCATACTCTCTTATGCTGTTATCGGCCGAAAAGCGCCCCGATCGCGCGATATTGATAAGCGACCGCTCAGCCGTTTTTCTTTCGTCGCAGAAATCGGAGAGGGCACGGTCGAAGGCGATACGGTAGGACTCGAAATCGGCAAGGCACATATAGGGATCGGGAACACCGTGGGTGCCTCCGATCAGATATTCCCCGATATGCGAGAAGTCTCGACCGCCGATCTTATGATAGAGACGGTCGACAGCGGCGGCAAGACGGGACGAGGCACGGTAATAGGCGCGTGCCTCGTAGCCCATGCGCCAAAGCCCCTCAACCTCGCGGCTGTCAAGGCCGAAGACATACATATTCCCGTCCCCGACGGCCTCAAGGATCTCAACATTGGCGCCGTCCCGCGTGCCAAGCGTTAGGGCTCCGTTCATCATGAGCTTCATGCAGCCGGTGCCGCTGGCCTCCTTCCCGGCGAGTGAGATCTGCTCGGAGAGCTCGCTCGCGGGGATCAGCACCTCGGCGCTCGAGACATTATAATCCTCGAGGAAGACGACGCGAAGGACGTCGCGAAGGGGCGAGGCCTCCAGCTCCTCACCGAGGGCAACGACGAGCCGTAGGATCTCCTTGGCCATATAGTAGCCGGGAGCGGCCTTCGCACCGAAGATAAAGGTGACGGGGCGCGTGAGCGAGCGTGGATCGTTCATTAGCGAGAGGATCTTCAGGACATTGAGAAGCTGGCGCTTATACTCGTGCAAGCGCTTGATCTGGACGTCGAAGACCGACTCGCAGTCGAGGGGACGGACCGAGCGCTCGGCGAGGAAGGCCGAAAAGCGACACTTGTTCTCTCTCTTGATCGCCGTGAGGCGGTCAAGAATGGTGTCATCCTCCCGGTAGGCAAGGAGTGAGGCGAGACGGTCGGGACACTCACGGTAATCGCGGCCGATGACCTCGTCAAGGAGCGCGGCAAGGGCGGGATTAGCGCCTATCAGCCAGCGGCGATGGGCTACGCCGTTCGTTACGCTCGTGAATTTGTCGGGAGCCGCACGGTAGAAGTCGGCGAAGACGGTCTCACGGAGGATCTCGCCATGCAAGCGCGATACCCCATTGACGGTATGAGCGGCCACCACCGAGAGATTGGCCATCCGCACCTGGCCGTAGGCGATGATCGACATCCTGGAGATGCGATCCCAATCGCCGGGATAGCGCAACCACAGCTCCTCGGTATGGCGTCGGTCGATCTCAAGGAGAATGGCGTAGAGACGGGGGAGCTTGACGCGGAAATACTCGGCACGCCAGCATTCGAGCGCCTCAGGGAGGACGGTGTGGTTAGTGTAGGAGACGGTGCGCTGCACTGTCTGCCAGGCATCCTCCCACGAATAGGAATAGACGTCCAGCAAAAGGCGCATAAGCTCCGGTACGGCGACGGCCGGATGGGTATCGTTCAGGTGCAGAGCGAGGCGATCGGGGAGCTCGGCAAGCGTGCATCCCTCGGAAAAATGCTCGGCAATAAGATTCTGAAGAGCCGCCGACACAAGGAAATACTGCTGGGAAAGACGAAGAAGCTTGCCCTCCTCGTGATTGTCCGGCGGATACAGCTGGCGCGTCAGCTCCTCGGCGGCCGAGCGCTCGCGCATGACACGCAGGTACTCGGACTGGCTTTCGCTCCCATCGGGGGGAGGCACGGAATCACGCGCGCGGAAGAGACGCAGAACGTTGACGGCGTGGCCGCCGTCGCCGGGAATAAGGATATCGTAGGGGATGGCTCGCACCTCATCGTATTCGGTATGCGTAATGTGAAGGCGCCCGTTCTCAAAGGACTCCTCAATACGGCCACCGAAGCGTACGCCGACAGCAAGGTCGGGCCGGGGGATCAGCCAAGCACCGCCCGTGGGGATCCACTCGTCAGGCAGCTCGACCTGCGCGCCCTCGACGATCTTCTGACGGAAGAGGCCTGTCTCGTAAAGCAAGGAATAGCCGATCGCGGGATAGGTGAGTGCCGAGAGTGAGTCGAGGAAGCAGGCGGCAAGGCGTCCGAGGCCGCCGTTGCCGAGCCCGGGGTCGCTTTCCAGATCGTAGATCTCGCGGAAGGTGTGGCCGTAGGAGGAAAGCAGCTCCTCGGCCTCAGAAAGAAGGCCGAGGGTCTCAAGGTTCTTCTTCAGCGAGCGGCCGAGGAGGAATTCCATACAGAGATAGGCAACGCGCTTTCTGCCTTCTCTGCTCCGCTTCTCGGAAAAGGCACGCTCGCCCTCGCGGAGGGTCTCGCGGAGGGCATCGACAAGAGCGCGGTACCAGTCCTTGCGCATCGCGCTCTCGGGGCTGGCGATCCCACTTGCCGCCAGCTTGGCGATCACCGCCTCGCGAAGGCTCTTTTTGGTAGTTAATTCTGACATTCGTTCACCTCACGGTCGTGATGCTTTCATAAAGCTCAAGGTATTCGAGCGCCGAACGGCGCCAGGAAAAATCGCTCCGCATACAGGCCCCCCGGAGGGCATCGAATTCCCGGGGAGCCTCGTGATAAAGAGATAGGGCTGCACGTGTCGCAGAAAGGAAGGCCTCGGCGGTGTAGGCATCAAAGGTGAAGCCGTTGCCCTTGCCCTCCTTGTAGGGGGTGATGCTGTCGGCAAGACCGCCGACGGCGTGGACCACGGGAACACAGCCGTAGCGGCAGGCAACCATCTGTGAAAGGCCGCAGGGCTCGCTCCGCGAGGGCATCAGAAAGACATCGGCGGCGGCATAGAGGCGCTTGGAGAGTGGGCGGTCGAAGTCGATGATGACGCGGAGACGGTCGGGATAGGCCTCGGCCGTGCGGCAGAGCGCTTCCTCGTAGATCGGATCACCCGTGCCGTGGACGGCGCAGGAGGCGCCCTCCTCGAGGAGAGTCGGAAGCACCTCAAGGAGAAGGTCGAGCCCCTTAGCGGCCACGAGGCGCGAGATCACGAGCAGAAGGGGGGCGTCGCCCCGAGGAAGACCAAGCTCGGAAAGGACGGCGCTCTTACAGGCAGCCTTCCCTTCCCTGCGGGTGGCGGAGGTAAAGGGGTGGGGAAGGATGCGCTCCCGCGGGGTGAAATAGGCGGTATCGAGGCCGTTTAGGATGCCGCGCATCTTCCACGAGGCACGGCGTATCTCGTCGCCAAGACCAAAGTCATACTCGTAGCGACAAAGCAAGTCGGAGGCCAAGCGGTCTTAGGAAGACAACTGTTTGGTGCAACTCCTTGGCTCACAGAA
>JAZNAD010000054.1:0-4093 GCA_045586345.1 Eubacteriales bacterium | reverse complement strand
TACCGTCTCACGCGTTGCCTATCTCTTTATGCAGTACACCGTGAACTTCCTCTATATCTTCCACTTTGTCAACCTGACGCTCGGGCTCTTCAACTGCCTGCCCGTGCCTCCGCTTGACGGCTCGCGGTTTCTGCTTGTATTTCTCCCCCCAAAGGTCTATTTTTCGGTCATGCGCTACGAGCAGTATATCTCGATCGCCCTTATCCTTCTTCTCTCCCTTGGCTTGTTTGATGGCTGGCTGACGCTCGCCGCCGATGCCATCTCCGAGGGAATGCTTTCGATTTTCCGTTTGATTCCTGCTTTTTCATGAGGTAACCTATGGATGAGATCATCTTCCGCCTCGACCAGTTCGAGGGGCCCATGGATCTTCTTTTGGAGATCATACGAAAAAACAAATACAAGATCACCGATATCCCGATTGCCGAGATCTGCGACCAGTACCTCTCCTATATGGCAGAGGCCGAGCGCATGGATCTCAACCTGACGAGCGAGTTCATCGTGATGGCCAGCGAGCTTCTCCTGATAAAAAGCATCATTCTCCTTCCCCGCGCCCAGGAGGAGGTGCAGACCAAAAAGCAGGAGCTTGAAAACGCCCTCCAGATCTACCAGAGAGCCAAGGCCGCCGCACACGATATGCAAAAGCTCTACGAGGACTATTCGGGGCGCTTCGCCAAGGAGACCGACGAGATCCCGCCCGAGAAGGGCTTCCCCCTCGGTCTTAATCCCGCACTTTTGGCCAAGGCGATGCAATCGATGCTCAACCGTATGCGTGAGGCCGAGTCCCGCACGACCGAGAAGCTGATCACCCCCCTTGTCAACCGCAAGACCGTCTCGGTCGAAAAGCGCATCGAGCACGTCGTCGCCAAGCTCGAGCGCCGCGGCGAGGCTACGATGTTTCACCTCCTTGCGGACTGCGACGACCGCGCCGAGCTCATCGCCACCTTCCTCGGCATTCTTGAGCTCATCAAGATCCACCGCATCGTCCTTCTGGAAACGCCCGACGACGAGTTCGCGCCCCCGAATGGCCAGGATGACGGCCTGATGCTCCGCTTCACGATGAACCCCGACTATGTTCCCGACGAAAATACAGAAAGTGAGTTTGACCATGACGAAAGCGACGAAGGAACCCGAGATGACGCTTGAGGTCGCCGAGGAAACGGCCGCCGAGCCGATGACCGAGGCCTCCGTGGAGGAGGCCACCCCCGCCCCCGACGAGAACTTTGATCTCGACGAGGCCATCGAGGCGATCCTTTTTGCCGCCGGCCACGCCATCACCTATGCCCAGCTTGGGAGCCTTTTTGAGATCCCCGTCCTCGAGATGAAGGCACGCGTGCTCGAGTACGCCCACCGCTACAACCGCACCCGCCTCTCGCGCGGTGTCATCCTCTTAACGTACGACGAATCCTGCCAGCTCTGCACCAAGCCCTCCTATCTCCCCTACATCCGCGCCGCTCTCGGCATCAGAAAAAACGGCAATCTCTCTGCCTCCTCGATCGAAACGCTGGCCATCATTGCCTACAACCAGCCCGTCACCCGCTCGTATATCGACCAGGTGCGCAAGGTGGAAAGCTCGTATGCCGTCAATAATCTCCTCGACCGCGGCCTCATTGAAAGCAAGGGGCGTCTCGATGCCCCCGGCCGCCCGATGCTGCTCGGTACAACGCCCGACTTCCTCCGCTGCTTCGGCCTGACCTCGCTTGCCGATCTCCCCGATATCCATACCGACGAGGCCGCCGATATGCTGATGCGTATGGGTCGCCAGATGATGCTTGATACCGACACCGACGAAAATCAAATGACGATCGACGCCGTGATCGAGGACGGCGTGCCCCTGATCCCCGTCGAGCCTCAGTCCGCCGAAGGCCCGACCGCCTGATCGCGTCACCGCCTTGAAAGCCTGTATCATTATCGCGTCGATCCTCGCCTCTCTCCTCATCCTCCGCTTTGCCCGTTTCCGCTTTTCACTGATGTATGACGGGCGGCTCCGCCTGCGCATCTCCTATCTCTTCCTTCGCCTCTCCCTCTATCCGAGAAAGCCAAAGAAGAAAAAGAAAGCCAAGACAAGCAAAGCAAAAAAGAAGCATGCAAAGCAACACCGCCGCAACGCTGCGACGGCCGATGCCGCTTCACCGCACGCGGAGGGCGAGACAAGAAAGAAGAAGACGTCACTCTCCTTCTCGGATGTCCGCTTTCTTCTCCGCGTTCTGCGTGAGCTCGCGGTCTCAATCCTGGATCACGCCACAAAGCACATCCGCATTTATGTCTACCGTCTCCGCCTGACGGTCGGCGGCGAGAGGGATGCGGCACGCGCCGCCATCGAATACGGACTTCTGACGCAGAGCGTCTCCTACCTTCTCGCAGCCCTTGATAGCACCGGCTTTTTGAAAAAAAACGGTGTCCGAGATGTCTCCGTAGACGTCGATTATCTCGAAAAAGGTCTTTCCTTGGACGTCCGTATTGACGTCGCCTGTTCGCTCGTATTCCTCATCTCCTTCGCCTTCCGTGCACTCACCTCTGCTCTTGCAGCCAAGGGACGTTGGACAAGGCATCGCGCAAGGAGAAAGAAGCAACCACAATCCACCTCTTCCGAAAAGGAGAATCACAATGGCTGACAATAAATTCAGCGATATCATCAATGCATCCTTAGAGAAGGTCAAGGAGTTTTCCAGCTCCGAGACCGTCATTGGCGATCCGATCACCGTGGGCGGAACGACCATCATCCCGGTCTCACGCATTACCATGGGCTTTGCCTCGGGCGGTGTCGACTATGCCGGAAAAAAGACCAAGGAGGCACAGGCCACACATCCAAACAACTTCGGCGGTGGCGGTGGCACCGGTGTCAATATCACACCGATTGCGTTCCTCATCATCCCTGAAACGGGCACCGCCGAGCTTCTGCCGATCACGGGCTACGACGAGGGTGGCTCCGTCGATAAGATCACCTCACTCATCGAGCGCTCGCCCGACATTCTGTCCCGCCTGCGTGACGTCTTTACAAAAAAGAAGGATACAAAGGATAAAAAAGGTGACGGGATCGACGTTGAGGATGCCGCCGAGGAAAATTAAGAGATAGCATCCGTATTTTTCGCTGTATGTTCCCCTCTGCTTTTCGCATATTAAAAGAAGAATATGTGAAAAATGAGGTATCTGCCGTGAAGATCATCCGCCGCCCCGTGGCACTTCTTCTTGTGCTTCTATCCCTGATGCTTCCCGCCGCCTGCGCGGCCGCCGCACCCCCCGCAAATGAATCCATATCGGCCGAATGTGCCGTCCTGATCGAGGCCTCCACCGGCCGCGTTCTCTATGCTAAAAACGCAAACAAGCGTCACGCGATGGCCAGCACCACCAAGATCATGACCGCTCTTGTCGCGGCCGAGCATGCGCCGCTTGATACCGTGATTACCGTTGATCCTCGCGCCGTGGGGGTCGAGGGCTCCTCGGTCTACCTCAAGGCGAGCGAAAAATACTCGATGGAGGCACTCCTCCACGCCCTCCTTCTGCAAAGCGCCAACGACGCCGCCGAGGCGATCGCCTACGCCGTCGCAGGGAGCGTGCCCGCCTTTGCCGCGCTGATGAACGACCGCGCCGCCACCCTCGGCCTCACCTCCACCCACTTTGAAAATCCGCACGGCCTTGACGGAGACGCTCATTATACCACCGCGGGGGAGCTTGCCCTGATCGCACGTGAGGCTATGGGGAATCCTGCCCTCGCCGAGATCTTTGCCAAGCGTCGCTACGTCCTCACCTCACTTGACGGCGAGAGCGTCCGCACCCTCATCAACCACAATAAAATGCTCATGCTTTACGACGGCGCCGTCGGCGTCAAGACGGGCTACACCAAAAAATGCGGCCGCTGCCTTGTCAGCGCTGCCACGCGGGACGGCCTCACCCTGATCGCCGTGACGCTCGACGCCCCCTCGGATTGGGCGGATCACCGCGCCCTGCTCGATTACGGCTTCGAGACCTACGAATCCCGTCTCCTTGCCGCACCGGGTGAGCTCACGCTCACGCTTCCCTTCTTTAATATCGCGGGCGAAGCCGTAGTCACCAACCGCGAGGAGATCCGGCTCTTTCTGCCGAAAGATGCCCCCAC
>JAZNAD010000053.1:0-16745 GCA_045586345.1 Eubacteriales bacterium | reverse complement strand
ACCCCGCAGGTCTCAATGCGATTATAGGTAATGTCTCGTTTACATCCGAACACCGCCTCCTCAAAGGAGAGGTTGACACGGACGAGGATATCGTCGCCGTCCTCGGGGCCGGTACGGCTGTTGCCGCCACCGCCTCCGCCGAAGAAGGAGGAGAAGATGTCGCCAAAGCCGCCGAAGCCGCCGAAATCGCCGAAGCCGCCGAAGCCGGCGCCGCCACCCCCTGCGGAGGGGTCAAAGGCCGCATGGCCGAAGCGGTCGTATTGCCCCCGCTTCTCGGCATCGGAAAGCACGGCGTAGGCCTCGTTCACTTCCTTGAAATTGGCCTCGGCCTCGGCGTTACCGGGATGCATATCGGGGTGATATTTCTTGGCGAGCGTACGGTACGCCTTCTTGATCTCGTCCTCCGTGGCACTCTTGGAAAGGCCGAGTACCTCGTAGTAATCGCGTTTGTCTGCCATAATTGCTCCTTAGCATATAGACGGCTTGCGGTCGGGATGACCCGACCGCAAGGGGAACTATCAGTTGTCGGTCTTATCCTCGAAATCGGCATCGTAGACGCCGTCCTCTGCGGGCTGGGCACCCTCGGCGGCACCGGCCTGCTTGTAGAGGGCCTCGGCCAGAGGATAGAAGGCCTTTTCAAGCGCCTCGGTATCGGCCTTGATGGCGTCGGTGTCGCCCGACTTGACCGTCTCCTTCAGCTTCTCGATGGCCTCGGTGACGGGAGCCTTCATGCCCTCGTCCACCTTGTCGCCGATCTCACCGAGAGCCTTCTCGCACTGGAAGATCATCGTTTCGGCACGGTTCTTGACCTCAACGGCCTCCTTCAGCCTCTTGTCCTCCTCGGCAAAGCGCTCGGCATCCTTCACAGCGCGGTCGATGTCCTCCTGGCTCATGTTGGTCGAGGAGGTGATGGTGATGTGCTGCTCCTTGCCCGTGCCCTTGTCGGTCGCGGTGACGTTGACGATGCCGTTGGCGTCGATGTCGAAGGTGACCTCGATCTGCGGCACGCCGCGGGGGGCGGTGGGGATCCCGTCAAGGTTGAAGCGGCCGAGCGTCGTGTTGCCGGCAGCCATATCGCGCTCACCCTGGAGCACGTGGATCTCGACCGAGGTCTGGCCGTCGGCCGCCGTCGAATAGATCTGGCTCTTCTTAACGGGGATGGTGGTGTTTCTGTCAATAATGCGGTTGAAGACGCCGCCGAGCGTCTCGATGCCGAGCGAGAGGGGCGTGACGTCGAGAAGGAGAAGATCCTTCACATCGCCGCCGAGAACACCGCCCTGGATGGCGGCACCGAGAGCCACGCACTCGTCGGGGTTGATGCCCTTAAAGGGCTCCTTGCCGGTGAAGCGCTTGACCGCCTCCTGCACCGCGGGGATACGGGTCGAGCCGCCGACGAGGAGGACCTTATCGATCTCGGAGGCCGAGAGGCCGGCGTCCTGCAGCGCCTTCTTGGTGGGGATCATCGTGCGCTCGACGAGGTCGGCCGTGATCTTATCGAACTCGGCGCGCGAGAGCGTCGCCTCGAAGTGGAGAGGACCGGCCGAGGTCGCGGTGATGAAGGGGAGGCTGATGCTGGCGCTCGTCATACCCGAGAGCTCGATCTTGGCCTTCTCGGCTGCGTCCTTCAGGCGCTGCAGGACCATCTTGTCCTTGCGGAGGTCAACGCCGTTCTCCTTCTGGAACTTGTCGGCCATCCACTCGATGATGCGATCGTCGAAGTCGTCGCCGCCAAGACGGCTCACGCCGTTCGTGGCAAGCACCTCAAAAACACCGTCGTCGATCTCGAGGAGCGAGACGTCAAAGGTGCCGCCGCCGAGGTCGAAGACCATGATTTTCTGGTTGGCTTCCTTATCCATGCCGTAGGCAAGGGCGGCCGCCGTCGGCTCGTTGATGATACGCTTGACCTCAAGGCCGGCGATCTTACCGGCATCCTTGGTCGCTTGACGCTGGGCATCCGAGAAGTAGGCAGGCACCGTGATGACTGCTTCGGTGACGGCGGTTCCAAGGAAGGCCTCGGCGTCGGCCTTCAGCTTCTGCAGGACCATCGCCGAGATCTCCTGGGGGGTGTACTTCTTGCCGTCGATCTCTACCTTATAATCGGTACCCATCTCGCGCTTGATGCTCATGATGGTGCGGTCGGGGTTGGTGATGGCCTGGCGCTTTGCCACCTGGCCGACCATACGCTCGCCGGTCTTTGAAAAGCCGACGACCGAGGGCGTGGTACGCGCGCCTTCGGGATTGGGGATGACCGAGGGCTCACCGCCCTCAAAAACTGCAACGCACGAGTTGGTCGTGCCAAGGTCGATACCAATGATCTTTCCCATAATTCTATTCCTCCAAATTTTGTAAAGTTTTGTTTTCTATATTTCAGTTTGCTACCGTAACCATCGCGTAACGCAGGATGCGGTCGCCCTTCTTATAGCCCTTTTGATGGACCTCGGTGATGATACCCTCACCGAGGGTGTCGTCCTCAACGTGGAGGACGGCGTTGTGGAGATTCGGGTCGAATTCCTCGCCCTTCTCTCCGAATTCCTCGACCCCGAGCGAGGCAAAGGCCTCGGCGGCCGAGCGCGCTGTCAGCGCAAGCCCCTCGGAAACGCGTTCGGCATCGCGGTAGAGCGCGGCGCGCTCCAGGTTATCAAGGATGGGGAGGAGCTTCTCAAGCGCCCCCTCGAGACCGTCGGTGTAGGCGGCGGCCTTCTCGGCGGCCGAGCGACGGCGGAAGTTGTCGTATTCCGCAGCAAGGCGGAGATACTTGTCGTTAAGAGCGGCAAGCTCTCCTTCGGCGGTGGCCTGGCGCTCCTCGGCCTCGCAAAGAGCCTTCGCCTGCTTTTTGTCCTGCTTCGGCTCGTCGGAGACCGTGGCCTCCTCGGGCGAGAGGTTGGTTTCGTTTTCCATGGTGTTATCCTTTCAGTAGGTGTTGACTGTCGTCGTCGCCCAGCATCTCGTCGATGCGCGAGGCGATCCCGTCAATGGTCGCGATGACCCTCGAGTAATCCATGCGCCGTGGGCCGATAACGCCGATGGCTCCGACGACGCGCCCGCCGCGGCGGATGTTGCGGAAGACGAGCGTCGAGTGCTCCATGACCTTGACGGTGTTCTCGCTGCCGATGAAGACGTTGACGCCCTCGCCCGCCGTGTCGTCGAGCGGCACGAGGTTGCGGAGCTCCTCCTTATCCTCGAGCACGTCAAGGAGCGAGCGGAGCTTGTCGAGGTCGGCGTATTCGGGGTAGCGGAGCAGATGGTTGACGCCCTCGATGGCTGTGTGCGGCCGATCGGCCTCGGTCATCGCCTCGTAGACCGTCCGTACGATCGGGGCAACGAGAACGGCGTAGCGCCCCATCCCATGCTCGATCTTCCCGATGAGCGAGAGGGTGAAGCCCTCGGCGGGAACCAGCGCGAGATGCTCGTTAAAGAGCGCGATGAGATGCGCAAGATCGGCGGCAGGCAGGGGGATCGGGGGGCGGATGGCCCGCGTGATGGCGGTGCTCCCTCCCGTCGGCATCATGACGAGCACGAACTGCCCGTCATCGACCTGCACACAGTCGAAGCGGCGGATCGTCACCGCCGAGGCGCGGCTCTTGACAGCGATGCCCGTGTAGTTCGTGACGTTGGCGGCAATGCGCGATGCCTCCGCGAGCAGCTGGTCCATCTCGGCCAGCTTGGACTTTAAGGAGGTGTTGATCGCCTCGATCTCTCCCGCCGTCATGCGGTACTGCTGCAGGAGCGAATTGACATAGAAGCGGTAGCCGAGCTCGCTCGGGATGCGTCCCGCCGAGGTGTGGGGCTGCTCGAGGAAGCCTAACTCCTCAAGCTCCGCCATTTCGTTACGGATGGTAGCAGAGGAGCAGGACAACTGCTGATTTTCAGCGAGGTATTTTGAGCCGACCGGCTCGCCGTAGGTGATGTGCGCGTCAATGATCGCTTTTAGTATAAGCCTTTTCCGCTCACTGAGCCGGTATTCCTCGGGCAAACGCTCTTCCATGCCACCCCTCCCCTTTGCTGTCGAGTTTTAGCACTCAAGCGCCAAGAGTGCTAACCGCTTATAAGATACCACATGGGGAAATAGTTGTCAAGGATTTTTCGGGGAGAATTTGTGAATTTTTCGTAAACATGCCGCGCATCCCTGCCCCCTTGTGCAAAAAGCGCACACGTCTTGACAAAAGTTCTTGACACACAAGCAAAAATAAAGTATAATTAAGGAAGCATATGAATTTAGCCGTCGGGATGATCGGCTCCCCACGCAGAGAGGGCGGCGTTCTCCGGCAGAGATTTATATACGAAAAAATTTCTTGAAAACAAAGTGAAGGAGGTGTTCTTAGTGGATATTATCTGGGTGATCCTGATCGCCGTCGGCGCACTTCTTGTCGGCCTTCTGTTCGGCGCGGTCCTGCGGGCCAAGTTGTCGGAGAGAAAGATAGGCTCGGCGCAACTGCAGGCGAAAACGATCATTGAAGATGCCATGCACACCGCAGAATCCCGCAAGCGTGAGATTCTGATCGAGGCGAAGGATAAGGCCATCGCCATTAAGGAAGAAACCGAAAGAGACCTGAAGGAGCGCCGCAAGGAGGTCGCCCGTCAGGAAAACCGCATTGCCCAAAAGGAAGAGAACCTCGACAAAAAGATCGACAATCTTGAAAAAAAGGAAGGTAGACTTCAGGAAAAGGAGAGGGAGGCCGAGGCGCTGAAGGGTGAGATCACCGCGGTGCTCATCGCTCAGAGAGACGCGCTGGAGCGCATCTCGGGCACCACGGCCGAGGAGGCCAAGGCCGAGCTCCTTGTCCGCGTTGAGAGCGAGATCTCGCATGAAACGGCACAGAAGATCGCCGAGTACGAGGCGCGCTTCAAGGAGGAGGCAAGCGAGCGTGCCCGCGACCTGCTTTCCTTGGCTATCCAGCGTTGCGCGGCCGACCACGTGGCCGAGATCGCTATCTCGGTGGTTCCCCTGCCGAACGAGGAGATGAAGGGGCGCATCATTGGGCGCGAGGGGCGCAATATCCGCGCCATTGAGGCGCTGACCGGCGTTGAGCTTATCATTGACGATACTCCCGAGGCGATCACGGTCTCGGGCTTCGACCCCATCCGCCGCGAGGTGGCGAGGCTGGCGCTTGAAAAGCTGATCGCTGACGGGCGCATCCATCCCGCCCGCATCGAGGAGGTCGTGGAGAAGGCACATAAGGAGGTCGACGGTGCCATTAAGCAAGCGGGCGAAAAGGCGGTCTTTGAGACCGGCGTCCACGGGCTGAACCCCGAGGAGATCCGCCTCCTTGGCAGGCTCCGCTACCGCACGAGCTTCGGTCAGAATGTTCTGCGTCATTCGATCGAGGTGTCGCTCCTTTCGGGCATCCTTGCCGAGGAGCTTGGCGTTGACAGTATGGTGGCTAAGCGCGCAGGGCTTCTGCACGATATCGGTAAGGCCATGACCCACGAGGCCGAAGGCACACACATCCAGCTCGGTGTCGAGGTCGCCAGGAAGTACCGTGAGAGCCGCGAGGTCATCCATGCTATCGAGGCACACCACGGTGACGTCGAGCCGACGACCACGATCGCCTTTATCGTTCAGGCGGCCGACGCCATCTCGGCAGCACGCCCCGGCGCACGCCGCGAGGACGTTGAGAATTACATCAAGCGTCTGCAGAAGCTTGAGGAGATCGCCAACGAATTCACGGGGGTCGAGAAGACCTTTGCCATCCAGGCCGGCCGTGAGATCCGCGTGATGGTCAAGCCCGAGGCCGTGACCGACGACGGAATGACGATTCTCGCCCGCGACATCGCCAAGAAGATCGAGGAGACGATGGAGTATCCCGGGCAGATCAAGGTGAACCTGATCCGCGAGAGTCGCGTCACCGATTATGCTAAATAAGACGGAAAAACTCTCGGCTCTGCCGAGAGTTTTTCCTCGCGGGTATAAATTTCGCAATACTTCGTTGCTCCTCGAAAGCGGCTCGACGTACGCCTGAGTACGCCTTCGCCTTGCTTTCTGCGGTGCGCCTTGTCTTGCAAAATTTCTCCTCCGCGCTTTTTGTGGGCCCAAACGTGCTCCGAACCTTCCTCTAACTTAGCCTCCACCCCCGGGGGAGGTGTCATTTTCGCGAGAAAATGACGGAGAGGGTCCCTCCGCAAGCTTCCTCATTCCACCGCCGAAAGGCATAGAAAGAGACACCATGACAAAGATCCTGATGCTGGGTGACGTGACGTCGCCCGTGGCGGCCGAGCGACTGGCCGCTGTCCTTCCCGCCTATCGTGCTAAGAACGGCATCGACCTTGTGACCGTGAACGCCGAGAACGGCGGCTTTATCCTTGGGCCCACGCCCGACACCGCCAAGCTCCTGCTCGGCGCGGGGGCTGACGTTCTGACGGGCGGCAACCACACGATGCAGAATTATTCGCTCCTTGCGGAGATCGACGCGATGCCTACCGTTCTGCGCCCGGCCAACTATCCGGCGGCCGCCCCCGGGAACGGCGCGGCGATCGTCAGGACGGCGCAGGGCGTGCGCGTGCTCGTTATCAGCCTTCTCGGTCGCGTGCACATGGATCCGCCGCTGGCCTCGCCCTTCGAGACCGCCGACCGCGTCCTTGAGCGCTACCGCGGGCGCTACGACCTTGCTATCGTGGATTTCCACGCCGAGGCGACGGGCGAAAAGCTGGCGCTTGGCCATTACCTTGACGGCCGCGTGACCGCCGTTGCCGGAACGCACACCCACGTGCCGACCGCCGACCTCGGGATCCTGCCCCGCGGCACGGGCTATGTGACCGATCTTGGGATGTGCGGCCCGCGTGGCAGCATCCTCGGCATCCACCCTGCCGACGTCGTTGACCGCTACCTGACGGCTGTGAACCACCGCTTCCACCCGGCCGAAGGGCCGATCGAGGCCGAGGGTGTCGTCTTCACAACCGAGGGGAAGAGGGTGGTTGAGGCCACCCGTGTGACCCTCTGATCTTCGCAAATACAATACAAAGAAAGAGATGCAGTTTTCTGCATCTCTTTCTTTGCTTCTCGGGATCAATACCTCGACCAGGGGTAAGAATGATAGGTTCCCACAAGGTAAGTGGCGGCGAGGGCGGGATCGGACAGCTCTCCGGTATCAATGAGGAGAGCACCGTGGTGCCAGGAGGTGGGGTTTTGGAAGGCGACGCTCCTGAGCGCGGAGCAGCCAAGGAAGGCGCTGATACCGATGCGCAAGGCGCTTGTGGGGACGGTCAGGGAGGTAAGCCCCGAGCAAGCACGGAAGGCTCCCGTGCCGATCTCAAGAAGCCCCTCGGGGAGGGTGATCGAGGTGAGCGAGGTAAAGTCGGCAAAGGCATAGTCGCCGATCCGTGTGACCCCCTCGGCAACGGTGATGGTAGTGAGGGGGGAGCCGTCCTCTGTGAGTCCACCGGCGAGCGATGCGGGGTTAGCACTCCGGTTGGCAAACATGACCGAGGCGAAGGCCGAGGGATCGGCCGCCGTGACCGTCGCGAGCGAGGTGCATTCGAGGAAGGCATCGGTGCCCACTGCGCGGAGCGAGGCGGGCAGAGAGACGGCGGTCAGCGCGCGGCAGAAGGCGAAGGCCGAGTCAGCAATAAAGGCCGTGCCCTCGGGGACGGTGACCGAGGCAATCGCCGTGCTATCGGACTTGTAAAGATAGAAGTAAGGCGACGAGGCGCTTCCGAGATAGTAGGCATTTCCCTCTTTCACGAGGGGGAGCGAGGTACAGCCAGAGAAGGCGCTCGCGCCGATGTTGGAAAGAGAGGACGGCAGAACGATATCGCCGAGCGACACGCATCCGGCGAAGGCCCCCGCCTCGATCGTGCGGAGCGACGAGGGGAGCGTAACCTGCTTCAGCGAGGTAGCGCCCGCAAAGCCGTTCGCGAGGATCGCGGTCACAGCGCGCTCCTCATAGACCTCGGGGATCACTAATTCCTCGCGGTGATAGACCGATGTGGCCCTCACCCCGTAGGTGCCGTCCTCGAGCAAAACAAATTCCATCCCGCGGTGCTCGTTGCACCCCGCAAAGCAGGGAAGCGCTGCGAGAAGCAGGGCAGAAAGTAAAAGAAACCTTGCAATCTTCTTCATGAAGAGCTCCTTCGGTTGTGATAGACAGCCCTATTATAACAAAAGGGTTGGCAAATTGCAAGAGCGAAAAATGAAGGCCATGGCGACTGCTTCTGTTCCTTGGGTGCGGCCTTTGTCATTTCTTCCAAAAATCCTTGACTTTTTTGGCTATTTATTGTATAATGATCGGGCTGTTTATTACGGATGAAAGGAGAAGTGCAGTGCAGGTCCTGGCTCTGCCCACCCTTACCCCGACGGCGGCCCCCGCCGCGTGCGTGGCCGCCCTTGGCTTTTTTGACGGCATGCATCGGGCGCATACCGCTGTTCTGCGTACCGCCGCCCATGAGGCGCGCCGCCGCAGCCTTCCCCTTCTCGTGTTTACCTTTGCGTCGTGCGGAGCACCGAAGGGCGATGCTCCCCGCCTTTCGACTGATGAGGAGCGCGCCGCTCTCTTTTATGAGGCAGGGGCGTCGCTGGCCGTCTTTGCCGATTTCCCGACGCTTGCCGCGCTCTCCCCCGAGGAATTTGTTTCTTCCGTGCTGGCGTTTAGGCTCGGCGTGTCGCTCGCCGTCGTCGGCGAGGATTTCCGCTTTGGCTACCGTGCTGCGGGGGAAGCGCTCTCGCTCCGCCGCCTGATGGAGGCCGAGGGGGGCGGTGCGTATATCGTTCCCTCGATCCTTGAGGGCGGTGAGCCCATCTCCTCGACCCGCATCCGCTCGTGCCTTACCACGGGCGACTGTGAAGGGGCCGCGCGGCTTCTCGGTCGCCTGTATACGCTGGCCCTCCCCGTTCTGCACGGCGCGTCGCTCGGCGCCTCTCTCGGCTTCCCGACGGCCAATCAGCGACCGGAAAAGGGGCGGATGCTCCCACAAAACGGCGTCTACCGCACAGCCGTCACTCTGCCGGACGGCAGATGCTTTGACGGCGTGACCGATGTCGGCACACGGCCGACCGTCGAAGGGAGTGAGGTGCGTATGGAGACGCATATTTTAGACTTTTCCGGCGACCTGTACGGAAATACTCTTCGCGTCGCCTTCGCTTCGCGTCTGCGCGGGGAGATCGCCTTCCCGACGCTCGACGCACTAAAGGAACAGATCAAAAACGACTGCAAGGAGGTACGCGCATGGCGACTGCAGAGTGGATACAGCTGACCCTTGCGGGGAGGAGCGAGGATACCGAGCTTCTCGTCGCGATCCTTTCGATGCTGGACGAGGGCATCCTCATTGAGGACCTCTCGGATCTTACGGCCGACAGCCCTTACGGCGAGGTCCTCTCGGAGGAGCTCGCGGCGGCCGACCGCACGAGAGTGCGCGTGTCAGTCTTTCTGCCGACGGCCTCGTCCTCACCCACCGAGGCGGCAGCCTTCGTGCGCGAGCGCCTGGCCGAGGCCGGGATCGCGGCCACCCTTTCGCTGGATGGCATCCGCGAGGAGGACTGGGCTGAGAACTGGAAGCAGTATTACCACCCGATCCCCTTCGGGCGGCTGACCGTGGTCCCCGCGTGGGAGGAATATACCCCGAAGGAGGGCGAGCTCATCCTCAGGATGGATCCCGGCACCGCCTTTGGCACAGCCACCCACGAGTCGACGCACATGATGATCGAGTTCCTCGACGAGGAGATCCGTGGCGGCGAGCAGGTGGTCGACGTCGGGTGCGGCAGCGGCATCTTAGCTCTGGCCGCCCGTTTGCTCGGTGCTGCTCGCGCCGAGGCCTTTGACCTTGACCCGGAGGCCGTGCGCGTCGCGAAAAAGAACATCGCCGATGCCGGTCTTTCGGACGTGACTGCCGAGGTCTCCGATCTTCTCGCAGCTGTCACGCCGCCCGACGGCGGCTACGACTTTATGGCGGCCAACATCGTCGCCGATATCCTGCTCCGCTTAGCGCCCGACGCCCCCGCCGTCCTGAAGCCCGGCGGCCTCCTTGCCGTTTCGGGCATTCTTTCGGCTCGCGCCGACGAGGTGCGAGCGGGCATTGTCTCCGCCGGCTTCACCTTCCTGCGCGAAAAGCGCGAGGGCGACTGGTTCGCGATGCTCTTCCGGAGGTCGTAAAATGCCGCACTTCTTCATTACCGACGGGAGTCTGACCCCGTCGGCCGAGACCGTCACCCTCACGGGGGAGGACGCGCGCCATATCGCGCTCTCGCTCCGCATGGCCGTCGGCGAGGAGATCACTCTTTCGGACGGCGCAGGGAACGATTACATTGCCACCCTTGTGTCGCTGACGCCGACCGCCGTTGCGGCCACCGTTACATCGGTCCGGCGCTCCCTCTCGGAATTCCCCTTTCCTATTTATTTATATATGGGCTACCCGAAGGGGGATAAGCTTGACCTCGTGATCGAGAAGGCGGTCGAGCTGGGCGTTTGCCGCATTACGCCCTTCCTCTCGTCGCGCTGCATCCGCCGCCCCGGCGAGGATAAGACGGCGCGCCTTGCGGAACGCTATAATAAGATCGCGCGCGCCGCGGCCGGACAGTGCGGTCGCGCCGCTCTCCCCAAGGTCACGTCCCCCCTTTCCTTCTCTGCCATGCTTAGGGAAGCGTGCGCCGCCTCACTCACGATCTTCTGCTACGAGGGTGAGGGGACGCTTCCGATCCCCACGGTGCTGGCGAAGCATCCGTCACCTGCCTCGGTCGCTGTGATCGTCGGTTCGGAGGGCGGCTTCTCGCTCGGCGAGGCCGAGGAGGCCGAGAGGGCAGGGGCGATCCTGACCGGCCTTGGCCGGAGGATCCTCCGCTGTGAGACGGCGCCGCTCGTGGCTCTCTCCTGCCTTGGCTATTGCTATGATTTTGGGCATAGCGTGTAAAAATCAATAAAAAACGTGAGAATTTTTTGTGAATTTTTCGCTTCGCCTATTGCAAAACGTCGAAAGATACGCTAAAATATAGGACAGAATTAACAACCGAAAGGATGAGACCCTATGTCGAACCGATTGTTTCAGAGTGTGATCCACCAGATGAAGGGGGTCATTGACCGCCATATCGGTGTGATCGACCCGAACGGGATCGTCACCGCGTGCAGCGAGCTTTCTCATGTCGGCGAGATCCGTGCCGATGTGCGCGAGGAGCTCTCCTTTGCACAGGATGGCGTCATCCTCGGCGGGGTGACCTACCGCTATATCAACCAGACCCTAAAGAGCGGCGCGATCGTCTTCGTGGAGGGCGACGATGCCGAGGCTGACCGCACGGCGCAGATGCTGGCCATTACCCTTTCAAACATCCAGGGGCTGTATGACGAGAAGTACGACAAGGGCTCCTTTATCAAGAACATCATGCTCGATAATATCCTGCCGAGCGACATTTACATTAAGAGCAAGGAGCTGCACTTCACCTCGGAGGAGCATCATGCCGTCCTTGTGATCAAGTTCCTGGATAAGGTGGATATGATGCCCTACGACATCATCCAGGGCATGTTCCCCGATAAAACACACGACTACGTCATCCACATCGGCGAGCAGGATATCGTCCTCGTCAAGGAGGTCGAGCCGACGGCCGATGTTCATGAGCTCGAGCTGCTCGCCGGTGCCATCGTCGAGACCCTCGTGACCGAGTCCTATCCGAAGAAGGTCTACGTCGGTATCTCAACCATCGTTGACAATCTCAAGGACCTCGCCCGTGCCTACAAGGAGGCGCGTATTGCGCTTGAGGTCGGCAAGGTATTTGACACCGAGCAGAGCGTCATCAGCTACGAAAACCTCGGCATCGGCCGCCTTATTTACCAGCTCCCGACCTCGCTCTGCGAGGCCTTCCTGCAGGAGGTCTTCAAGCGCGGCTCACTCGAGTCGCTCGAGTCGCGCGATGACGACACCCAGATGAAGACGGTGCGTGCCTTCTTTGAGAACAACCTGAACGTCTCGAAGACGGCTGAGAGCCTCTACGTTCACAGAAACACCCTCGTGTACCGTCTCGAAAAGATCCGCAAGCTGACGGGGCTTGATCTGCGTGAGTTCGACCACGCCGTGACCTTCAAGGTCGCCCTGATGGTCAAGAAGTACCTCGCCTCGAAGCCCGCGAAGTTCTGACGGGAGGCTATCATTGAAAAACCGTACAGCACGCCGCCTTGCGCTCCTTTTGGCGCTTCTTCTGCTTCTTGCACCGCTCACCTCCTGCGACCTCCTCTTTGGGGATGAGCCCGAGGGCAGCGGCGATCTCTCCTCGGTCATTTCCTCGGCGACCGACACCTACTTCACCTCGGGCACCGTCACAGCACCCCCAACGAGTGAGGGGGGCGAGGGGAGCGTTATCACGAGAGAGCAGTTCGAGGCCTTCCTTTCACTTGTCAATTACAGTAAGGTGCTGACCGCCGAGAGCGCCTTCCGGCAGTATTATATCGGCGAGTACCGCACCGTGGCTGACTGCATCCTCGAGGTCTATGACACCGTCATCGCGAACTACTACTTCGAGAAGGTCACTGAGGCCGAGCTGGCCACCTCGATCTTCATCAATTCCTATATCAGCGTCCTCGGCGACCGCTACGGCTACTATTATGACCCCTCGTCCTACGGTGAGTACACCGAGGATATCAGCGGCGAGTACAGCGGCATCGGCGTCTCGGTCACGCTGAATGCCGACGGCTATGCCGACATCCTTACCGTCTTCGCGGGCTCACCCGCCGAGGAGGTCGGGATGCTCCCCGGTGACCTCATCGTCGGGGTCGGTGACGCCGATTTTGCCGAGATCGGCTACCAGGAGGCTATCAACCGCATCCGCGGCGAGGTGGGCACCGCCGTCGCCCTCACGGTCGAGCGCGACGGCGAGCGCATCACCTTCACCGTTACGCGTCGCAAGGTCACCGAGATCACGGTTGAGCACAGGATGCTCGAAAATAACATTGGCTATATCCGTATCACGTCGTTTGATGAGCGCACCTACGAGCAGTTCGTCACCGCCCACCGTGCCCTCGCGGAGGCGGGCGCCGTCTCGTATATCTTTGACGTGCGCAACAACCCGGGCGGCACCCTGACTTCGGTCGTCGCTATCCTTGAGTATATCTTGCCGGACGGCGATATCGTCCACCTCAATTACAAGGACGACAAAAGCGACACGACGATCGACTCGATCTTCGATCTCTCGGTTGGCTATATGGACGGCAAGACGCGTCAGTATTATGACAACCACGCAATCACCGCGCCGATGGTCGTCCTCGCGAACGGCAATACTGCCTCGGCGGGCGAGCTCTTCACCTCGTCGCTCATGGACTACGGCGTTGCCACTGTCCTCGGGGAGAAGACCTACGGCAAGGGCGTCGGCCAGACCTCCTTCTATATCTCGGACGACGGCTCGGCAATCGCCCTGACCGTCTTCAGCTACGATCCGCCGACGTCGAAGAACTACGACGGTGTTGGCATCACGCCCCACGTTGCCGTCTCGCTCTCGGAGGAGGCCTCGAAGAAAAACCTGTATAAACTGACGGATGAGGAGGACGCCCAGCTGCAGGCCGCAGTCGCGCGCATCACCCCCTCAAACGGACAATAAATAAGGAGAAGCACCATGACGAAAGAAAGAACCTATACGCAAGCGGGCTATGACGCCCTGCTCCTCGAGATGAAGAAGCTTGAGGAGGAGATCGAGAAGAATAAAAAGGATATCTCCACCGCGCGTTCCTTCGGTGACCTTTCGGAAAACAGCGAGTACACCGAGGCGAAGGAGGAGCAGCGCAAGCTGGCCTATCGCAAGGAAGAGCTGCAGGATATGATAAAGAACGCGGTCGTGGTCGAGGAGAGCGAGGCGGATGCGTCGCTCGTCGGCATCGGCTCGTTCGTCAAGGTCTATAACGTCGAGCGCAGCAAGGAGACCGAGTACCACATCGTCGGCTCCTACGAGGCCGACCCCTTCGCGGGGAAGATTTCCGACCAGTCGCCGATCGGCGCGGCTCTCCTCGGTAAGAGCGTGGGCGCCACGGTCGCTGTCGAGCTGCCGAACGGCAACGAGATTCACCTCGAGATCCGCGAGATCAGACGATAAGGAGTAGGGAATGCAGGACAACCACGTGACAGAGTCGCAGTCGAGCGAGCTCGCCGTTCGCCGCGAAAAGCTTGCCGCTATGCAGGCGGCCGGGCAGGATCCCTTCCGGCTTACCAAGTACGATGTGACCGACTATTCCTCGGCGATCCTTGCCGATTTTGACGCCTACGAGGGCAAGGCCGTCTCGCTCGGCGGCCGTATGATGAGTCGCCGCGTGATGGGCAAGGCCTCCTTCCTCCACCTCTCGGATTCCTGTGGGCGCATCCAATGCTACGTCACGCGTGACGATCTCGGCGAGGAGGCGTATGCCGCCTTCAAGAAGTACGATATCGGCGATATCCTCGGCATTGAGGGCTTCGTCTTCCGTACCCGTACGGGCGAGGTGTCGGTGCACGTCAAGAAGATGACGCTTCTTGCCAAGTCCCTCCTTCCCCTCCCCGAGAAGTTCCACGGTCTCACCAACACCGACCTCCGCTACCGTCAGCGCTACGTTGACCTGATCGTCAACCCCGAGGTACGCGACACCTTCGAAAAGCGCTCGCAGATCCTCCGCCTCATCCGCTCCTACCTTGACGGGAAGGGCTTCCTTGAGGTGGATACCCCCATTCTCGTTCCGCTCGAGATCGGCGCTGCCGCGCGTCCCTTCGTGACCCATCATAACACCCTCGATATGGATATGTACCTCCGCATCGAGACCGAGCTGTACCTGAAGCGCCTGATCGTCGGCGGTATGCACCGCGTTTACGAGGTCGGCCGTATCTTCCGTAACGAGGGCATGGACCCGAAGCATAACCCCGAGTTTACGACGGTCGAGCTCTATCAGGCCTTTACCGATTACAAGGGCATGATGGATCTCGTTGAGGAGCTCTACAAGCTGCTCGCCGTTGAGGTCACGGGCGGGCTTGTCATTACCTATCAGGGCAAGGAGATCGACATGGGCCACTGGGAGCGCCTCACGATGGTCGAGGCGGTCAGGAAGTATGCTGGTGTCGATTACAACGACTGGACGACCGACGAGGAGGCCCGCGAGGTCGCGAAGGCCCACCATGTCGAGGTCGCGAAGGATGCGACCCGTGGCCGCGTCCTGCTCGAGTTCTTTGATGCCTACGTCGAAGAGAAGCTCATCCAGCCCACCTTTATCTACGATTATCCCGTCGAGAACAGCCCGCTTGCCAAGCGCAAGCCCGAGAACCCACTCTTCACCGAGCGCTTCGAGTACTTCATCAACGCGACCGAGTATGGCAACGCTTTCTCGGAGCTCAACGACCCCATCGACCAGAAGGGGCGCTTCGAGTACCAGGTTGCCGAGAAGCTCAGGGAGGAGCCCGCGTCCCGTGCCGAGGTCGACTACGACTATGTCACCGCCCTCGAGTACGGTATGCCCCCGACGGGCGGTCTCGGCTTCGGCATTGACCGCCTTGTGATGCTTCTCACCGACTCGGCCTCGATCCGCGATGTGCTCCTGTTCCCCACGATGAAGCCGGAGGCGCAGGCGTAAACCCTCGCGGGCTAAAATCGCGCTCTGCACCCTTTCAGAGGACAACCGTGCTCGATGCACGTTCCCTATTCACATTGATACTAAAAGGCTCTCCCTCTGGGAGAGCTCCTGCGGAGCAGGTGAGAGGGCTTGCCCCTTTCTGCGCCCCACTCCCTTACCCCAAGAAAGGAGAGCACCCATGCCCGAAGAACGAAATAACGAAAAGCTGACGGGAGATGTTAAGGTGAACTCTCCCTTTCTCCGGAAGCTCGAAAACTTCTGGTACCACTATAAATGGCCCTTTCTTTTGGGGCTTTTCTTCCTCGTGGCGCTCACGGTGTGCCTCTCGCAGTGTGCGAGAAACGGGAAGGGGAACGATGCCTTTTTGATGTTCGCCGGCTATCCCGCGCCGAGCGACTCCCAGCTGCGCGATATTAAAAACGCCATCGAGGAGCACGTCGACGACCGCAACGGTGACGAAAAGATCGTCATCGCGGCGCAGAACTATATCATTTGCACCGAAGCTGAGATCAATGCGATGATCAGCGATGCGCAGGCCCACGCCAAGGAGCTTTCCTTTAACAATAAGAAGGCCTTCGACCAGGATCTCGAGGCGACCCTCTGCTTCCTCTCGGTCGAGCTGTACGGGGAGGAGGTCAAGGCGGGCGGGCTTCTGCCCCTCTCCGAGATCACCGCGGCGCGCCCCTCAGCCGAGGGCGCCGTCCTCGCCGAGAACGGCGTTGCCTACGGCGTCAGGCTCACCTCCCTGAAGCTCGCCGAGAACAGCGCCTTCGGGGTCTTCGGTGACGATACCGTCGTCTGCATGCGTCGTCGCCCCTTCTCCGCAGAGGAGGATCTGTACGAGGCGAATAAGCGCGTCTTTGCCCGCCTCCTCGAGGCTTCGGATTAGGGCATAACCAAAAGGAGAGCAACGCAGTTGCTCTCCTTTTTCTGTCGCCGTTCGTCTCCGCTTGACGTGTGCTTTGTACGCCTGCGGGAGACGGGCGGCGATGCTTCCTCCGTCTCGGCTCCGTTTAGCCTCGCGGCGCACCCCTTCTTTGTATCCCCGCGCCCGCCTCACCGCAAGAACTCCGTCGAAAAAAAACGAAACCCTCCCGGAAATCGGCCGAAACATCAAAAATTCCGTGAACTTTTCAAAACCCCCTTGACAAAGGGAAAAAGTGATGCTATACTACAAAAGCCTCTCATCGGAGGGGCGCATCTCCGCCTCCTTGCAAGAATTTCGAAAAAACTTAAAAAAGTTTAAAAAAGTAC
>JAZNAD010000052.1:0-28533 GCA_045586345.1 Eubacteriales bacterium | reverse complement strand
GCTCCTCGGGCAGATCATAATAAAAATCGTGTGTCGTGAGCGCGGTCGCTACGCGCTCGTTCACAATGACCGTTTTCTGTTCCATAGTGTCTTCCTTTGACATATACTGACAGTGGTATTATAGTATATTTTCACGGGGATTGCAAGCCCCAAAATCCAAAGCCCGAGGTTTTCTATGACTGTGAATACGAAAAAAGCGCTGCCCTTCCTTGGTGTCGGTACGGCGCTCATTACCCCCTTCCGTGACGGGAGGCTCGATCTTGACGTCTTCCGACGGCTGTGCGAGCGGCAGATCGCGGCCGAGGTTTCCGCCCTTGTCGTTTGCGGTACGACGGGAGAAGCCGCCACGCTCCGAAACAGCGAAAAGGCCGCCCTTCTCGAGACCGCCTGCGAGGCAGCCAACGGCCGCCTCCCCATCGTTGCCGGGACCGGCTCGGCCGATACGAGGGCCGCTGTGGCCGCCGCAAAATACGCCGAGGCGCACGGTGCGTCGGCTCTTCTTGTCGTGACTCCCTACTATAACAAGGGAACGCGCGAGGGGCTGATCCGCCACTTCCTCACGATCGCCGATGCGGTCGATTTGCCAATCATACTTTACAATGTGCCGTCAAGAACCGGCGTAGATCTCACACTTCCCGCCATTTCCCGTCTTTCGGAGCATGAGAACATCGTCGCCATCAAGGAGGCGAGCGGCGACATTGACCGTGCGGCCGATGTCGTTGCGACGCTTGGCGATGCGTGTGCGGTCTACGGCGGCAACGACGGCGAATTTTTGCCAACACTCGCCGTCGGCGGTATCGGCATCATTTCGGTGCTCTCGAACCTTCTGCCCGCGGAGACCGTACGTCTTTACCGCCTCTTCTCGGAGGGGAGAAACGCCGAGGCGACCGCCCTCAGCGTGCGCCTTTTGCCCCTTGTGCGGCTTCTCTTTGCCGACACGAACCCCTCGCCCATCAAGGCGCTCCTTGCCATGCGCGGCCTCTGCCGTGACGAGGTGCGCCTCCCCCTCCTGCCGCCCGACGATGCCCTGAGGGCACGCCTTGCCGCCGAGCTTGCCGGGTGGGAGTAATTGAAAAAGCAAAAAAAGCCCGGATGGGCTTTTTTGCTTTTTCTTGGGGGGCGTACGTCGGGTGAGCGAGCGAAAAGGCCACGGTGTGGCGCTTTCGTGAAGCGATACCCCAAGGATAGGGAGAAATGAAGTGAGTGATAACGAGCGCGCATTTGGACCATATCCGCGGGGAGGGCAGGCGAGCGGTGATTTATGCCCGGATCCCGAGGTCATAGGCCAGCCAAAGGACGGTATAGCGATCCTTCAGATCCTTCGCGTAGCGGAGGGCATCGGCAATCTTCGCTTCGCCGTAGAGCTCGTAGAAGGGCTCCATCCCGATCCCCGCATCGGCAAGGAGGGCGCGAATCTCCTCCGAGGAGGGCAGATCGGCAAGGAGGGCGCGGATCTCGGCCTCCTTCGCGAGGTAGGTCGGTACGCGGTCGGTCGTGTAGCTCCCCGCCTTCTCCTGGAGGGCAAGACACCCCTCGGCCACAGGGCCGTAGACACGGCGGATCGCTCCCTCGCGCTCTTCCCTGCTCTCGAGGGGGCGGCGCTCCCAGGTGGCGGCCAGGATCCGCTCGCGCAAGGCGAGGGTGAGGACGGTCGAGCAGGCAACGTCAATCCCGTGGGGGAGGTAGTCGGTCCCCTCGACGATGCCGGTGATCTCAAAGAAGTGCGAGAGGTGATGCTCACTCCCCGAGGCGGGGCGTGAGGAGCCGGCGTAGCTCATCAGGATCCCGACATTGACAAGCGCCCCCATCAGGGTCTCCATCGCCTCGGGGGTGCGTTTTGCAATGCCATCGGCGGCGGCGATCGTCTTCTCGACCTCGCGCATGGTGGCATCGTGGACGGCTTCACAGAAATATTCGTCCTTGACAAGGGCGGCGAGGCGCCAATCCGAGAGCGCCGAATACTTACCGACGATATCGCCGTAGCCTGCGCGGATCATCTCGGCGGGGGCCTTGGCAAGGACCTCGGTATCGGCCACGATGGCATAGGGCAGGCCCGAGGGAACGGTCACCTTCATACCGCCGAGGATCATGGCGGCGCCGTCCGAGGCGTAGCCGTCCATTGACGGGGCGGTGGCCACCACGGCGTAGGGAATGCCCTCCGCCCGTGAGACATACTTACAAAGATCCTGAATGACCCCCGAGCCGACGCCGAGGATCATATCCATGCCGTCAAGCGATGCCGTGACGGCGGCGATGGCCTCCTCGTTCGGGATCAGGAGACGGTCACCGGAAAAAACAACACGCCCGGCGATCCTATCGCCGAGGTGGCGCGCGGCGGTCTCCCCCGCCGCCTTGAGGGTGTTCTCGTCCGCCACGAGAAGCACGCGACGGTAGCCCTCGGTGATCTCGGGGAGTGCCCCGAGCGCGCCTGCCTTCACAACGACATGGCGGATCGGACAACGGTGCTCCCGGCCGCAGACCGGGCAGGTGCCCTTAGCAAAGGAAAAATCGCTCATACCGGCCTCCGCCTCAACCGAGGATGACCTTTTTGTAGGTCTTCTTGCCCTTGCGGAGGAGAACACCGGCGCGAAGAGCGTCGGCGGTGACGGTCGCCTTGATGTCGGTGATCTTGTCACCGTCGGCGGTCACGCCGCCCTGCTCGATGGCACGGCGCCCCTCCGAGCGCGAGGTGACGAGCCCCACGGCCACAAGGAGAGTGATGATATCGGCGGAGCCGTCCGTAAGAACGTCCTCGCCGACGGTCACGCTCGGGATATCGCCCTCGGCGCCACCGCCGAAGAGCGCACGCGAGGAGGCCCTGGCCGCCTCGGCCTCGGCCTCGCCGTGGACAAGCTTTGTCAGCTCATAGGCGAGGATATCCTTCGCCTCGTTGAGACGGCTGCCCTCCCAGGCATCCATCTTGTCGATCTCCTCAAGAGGCAGGAAGGTGAGCATGCGAATGCACTTCAGGACATCGGCATCCCCGACGTTACGCCAATACTGATAGAAATCAAAGGGAGAGGTCTTGTTGGGATCCAGCCAGACGGCGCCCGAGGCGGTCTTGCCCATCTTCTTGCCCTCGGAGTTGAGAAGCAGGGTGATGGTCATGGCGTAAGCGTCCTTGCCAAGCTTGCGGCGGATGAGCTCGGTACCGCCGAGCATATTCGACCACTGATCGTCACCGCCGAACTGCATATTACAGCCGTAGTTCTGGAAGAGGTGATAGAAGTCGTAGCTCTGCATGATCATGTAGTTGAATTCGAGGAAGGAAAGGCCCTTCTCCATTCTCTGGCGGTAGCACTCGGCCGCAAGCATGCGGTTGACCGAGAAGCAGGCGCCGACGTCACGGAGCAGCTCAACGTAGTTGAGACCGAGCAGCCAATCGGCGTTGTTGACCATCATCGCCTTGCCCTCACCGAACTCAATAAAGCGACTCATCTGCTTGCGGAAGCACTCGCAGTTATGCTGAATGGTCTCGGGCGTCATCATCGAGCGCATATCGGTTCTGCCCGAGGGGTCGCCGATGTAGGCCGTGCCGCCGCCGATCAGAACGATCGGACGGTTGCCCGCCATCTGCAGGCGCTTCATCAGGCAGAGTGCCATAAAGTGACCGACATGCAAGCTGTCGGCCGTCGGGTCAAAGCCGATATAAAAAACGGCACGGCCGCTGTCGACCATTTCGCGGATCTCCTTCTCGTCCGTGACCTGCGCGATCAGGCCGCGCGCTACCAGCTCGTCATAGATTTTCATTGTCTTCTCTTTCTCGGCGGATGTGCCGCCGTATGTTTTATGCAAGGTTTACTTTACAATTATGTGACAGGAATCGTAATACGTTGCCGAAATTCCCGGGAAGCGCTCGGGGATCATCTTGGCCCAGAAGCGCGGAAGCAGCGCCTCCGTAAAGAAGTGCCCCGCCTCGATCAAGGTGATGCCAAGCTCCCTCGCCTCATTAACCGTCTCGTACGAGAGGCGTCCCGAGACCAGGGCGTCCGCCCCGACAGAGATCGCCGCGGTGATCTCATCCTTACCGCTACCGCCGACAACAGCCACGCGGTGAAGGGTGTGACCGGAGTCGCCCAGCAGCACCAGGGGAGCGCCGAGTGCCGCCTTCACGGTCTCGGCAAAGGCCTCGCCCGAGGTGACCTCGGGGAGCACGCCGATCACTCCGAGGCCATCCCCGAAGCGTGCGGTGTCCGAAAGCCCGAGGGCCCCGGCCAGAAGGTCATTGACGCCGCCCTCGGCGGCATCAGCACGGGTATGGAAGGACAGCACCGAGATGCCGGCGGACAGAAGCGCTGTCACGCGGCGGCCGACCGTTCCCTCCTCGGTGACCGAGGGGAGCGGGCGGAAGATCAGGGGATGGTGCGACAGGATCAGATCAGCGCCGATGCGCTTGGCCTCACCGACGGTCCTTTCGGTAATGTCCAGGGCACAGAGGACACGGTGCACGGGGGCATCAAGGCTCCCCGAGACCATCACGCCGTCGTTATCCCATGCGGCGGAAAGAGCACGCGGATAGAGGGCGGAAAGCGCCTCGTAAAGCTCGCGGACAGTCATACAAGTCTCTCCCTTTCTGCCGCGATGGCGGCCAGCAGTGCGCGCTCCTCGGCGGTATCGACACCGCCCTGCGTTTTGCCCACGATGCGGGCACGCGCCTCCCTCTCGCGGGCGGCGAGCAGGGTGAGGAAGGCGGCGGTATCGCGCGCATCCCACACACGGCAGTCGCCAAGCTCGGCGATCGCGGGGGCGAGAGTGCGGCGCACTCCGGTATAAGTAGCGGCCAGGCAGACGTAAGGGCGCCCGGCGGCGATCGCACATCGCTCTCCCTCGATGGCAAAGCCCTCGGCGGCGAGAGATGCGCGGACATCGGCAAGGTGCGTCATCGGCTGAAGGATCAGACGAATACCGCGCTCCTTCACAAAGGGGGCGGCGGCGAGGATGGAGAGAATCATTTCTCCACCCATCCCGCAGATCGCGATATCGGTAAGACCGAGCCCCTCCATCCCCGTAAGACCGGGAGTGAGCAGAAGCGTGACCTCGTTCTCTCGTCCGGCGGCGCGGACGTTCGCACGCGCGCGCTCAAGCGGCCCTCGCGCAATATCGGCGGCGACAGCCGAGGCGATCCGCCCCTCGCCAAGAAGCCAGAGGGGGAGATACGCGTGGTCGGTGCCGATATCGGCAAAGTGGGCACCGGGACGGACGAAGGAGGCGGCCAGCGCAAGGCGTGGGTCGAGTGGCTTACTCACCGAAAAAATCGTTCAGCTTCTTAATTAGGGCATCAGCATCCGCACCGTGAACGGCACAGGCCTCGGCCACCGTCTCCATACGCGACACGGGGCACTCGAAGCAGTGCATGCCGACCTCCATGAAGAAGGGCTTCGTGCCGGCGCTGGCATCCAGGATATCGCCGATGATGGTATCTTTCGTGACTTTCATAGGAACCTCCTAAGGTTTAATAGTATACTATTATATTATTGTACCACGCTTTACCGAAAAGTCAAGAAAAAAATAATTTTCCCTGTACTTTACAAAGGGTGGAGGAATGTGGTATACTAATAAGAGAAATCCCCCCCAAGGACGGGATAATGCCAAACGGAGGACATACCCTTGATAGTAGCCCTGGAAGAAGCCAAGCGGCGCCTCCTCGAGATCGAGGACACGGTGAAGGACCTTCGCCACGCGATCCGCTACGAGGACCTTTCGCAAAAGGTCGAGGAGCTGGAGGCACGCACGATGGCCGACAACTTCTGGAACAATGCCGACGAAAGCACGAAGATCCTGCAGTCGATCAAGCAGATGAAGGACAAGTGCGCCGCCTATGATAAGCTGGTCTCCTCGCTCGAGGATGCCCTGACACTCGCCGAGATGGCAATCGAGGAGAACGACGAGGGGTCGGTCGAGGAGGTCGAGCGCGAGCTTGCCTTTATCGAAGCCGAGACCGAGCGCCAGCGCCTTGAGACCCTCCTGACGGGGGAATACGACCGTCACAATGCCGTCGTCTCCTTCCACCCGGGGGCGGGCGGTACCGAGGCGCAGGACTGGGCACAGATGCTCTACCGTATGTACACGCGCTGGGGCGAGCGCCACGGCTTCACCGTGAAGCTCGTTGACTGGCTGGACGGAGACGAGGCCGGCCTCAAGAGCGCGACCATCACGATCGAGGGCGAGAACGCCTACGGGTATCTCCGGAGCGAGAACGGCGTGCACCGCCTCGTCCGCGTTTCCCCCTTCGACGCTTCGGGACGCCGCCAGACCTCCTTTGCCTCGGTCGA
Source organism: Eubacteriales bacterium (assembly GCA_045586345.1). Taxonomy (GTDB): domain Bacteria; phylum Bacillota; class Clostridia; order Oscillospirales; family CAG-272; genus UBA1740. The sequence goes on along the minus strand of JAZNAD010000052.1, from coordinate 22,261 downwards.
GGTGATGCCCGAGTTCACCGATGACGATGACACCATCACCCTGCGTGACGAGGACCTTGAGATCACGGCGCACCGTTCGAGCGGCGCCGGCGGTCAGCACATCAACAAGACCGACTCGGCCATCCGCATCCTGCATATCCCGACCGGCATCGTGGTCGGCTGTCAGACCGAGCGCAGCCAGCTCCAGAACAAGGAGACGGCGCTCCGCATGCTGAAATCCAAGCTGATGGAGATCAAGGCGCGCGAAAAGCTCGAGCGCATCGAGGATATCCAGGGCATCAAGACCAAGATCGAATGGGGTGCCCAGATCCGCAGCTACGTCTTCATGCCCTACACTCTCGCCAAGGATACCCGCACGGGGTACGAGGATGCCAACATCGGCGCCGTGATGGACGGCGAGATCGACGGCTTCATCAACGCCTACCTTAAGGCCAATGCGAACTAACGAAAGGAGAATCCCTATGCTGAAACGCTCTAAGCTGATGCTTTCCGTCTCCCTGCTCGTGCAGTCCTTTACCCTTTTCATCCTCTTTCTCTTCCTTTGCGTGAAGAAAAAGAGCATTGCGGCGGCATTCCTTGCCGTTTCCGCGATGGAGGGCGCTGCTGGCGCTTACCTCTTCCATCAGGTGAAGGAGGAGCTCGAGGAGAACGACTTTGACCCGAGCGATTACCTTGACGAGGACTTCTTTGACGAGGAGCTCGATATCAACGAGGAGATGCTCCGCCACGAATTCGCGCACCGCGAGGAGGGCGAGCCCCCGGCCGACCGCAGCATTCCTCTTGACGAGGATGCCGCCGAGGAGGAGTTCAAGAACCACTAAAAAAGAGGACGCCGCACGGCGTCCTCTTTTTTCTTGAACCTAATATTCCCGAGGAGCACGGATTCGGCGTTGCTTCCTGCAGTGCATGCATATCGCGCGTTGCGAGGCACGCTCAGTTCATCTCCTCGATGTGGTTCACATACTCAATCGTCGAGAGCGCGGCAATGATCTCCGCGTGGGTCTTGTAGCGCTTGAGCTCGGTGCTTTGCACGGTCAGGCCGATGGAATAGACCCAGAGCCCCGAGTTGAGATAGGCGGGATTAGACTCGATCTCATCAATGCGAAGGCCGAGCTTGCGGATGGTGCCGATGAAGTCGGCAAGGTGGTTTTTACTGTCAAGCTCGAGGTGGATCTCAAAATGGTTCGAGCGGTTCTTAAGGTAGCGCTCGAAGCCGGGGACGTACGAGAGCGAGGCAAGCAGAGTGGCAAAGGCAACGATCGCCACCGTATACAGACCGGCGCCAACGGCCATACCGATGAGACCGTTCGCCCAGAGCGCAGCCGCCGTCGTCAATCCCTTGATCTGGCTCTTGGAGCTGAAAAGGATCGAGTTTGAGGCAATAATTGCCGCGGCGATCACCCCCGCCGCCGAAAGAAGCGGGAAGCCGACGAGGAGGCTCTTGATAAGATGCAGATCAAAAAGGACCGCAACCGTTGCCCCCAGCGAGGTGATAATGAAGGTGCGGAGCCCCGCCGCATGCCGCTTGCCCGAGCGCTCACACCCGAGGATAGCGGAAAGCAGAAGCGAAAGACCGATACGCAGGAAAATAGAGCCGACCGTCAGCTCGGCCGCCCACTCTCCCAGAACCTTGGCGATAGGATCGTACATAAGAATTCTCCTTTTTCTTTTTTATAAACGGCGCCACGGGCCGCGCATCCTTGGGGAGGCGACCATCGCCTCGCGCTGCTCAAGGGCGGCCTCGGTAAAGGCATCCTCCGCACTGACTGCGGGAGGCTCACGCTTTGGCAGCTCCTCCCGGATGGTGCGGATGCGTTCGCAAAGCACGGCCACCTCGTCCTCGCCCTCGGCCACGGGAACCAGCTCCTCAAGGCTGTCAGTATACGAGCCGGAGAGGTAAAGTGCGAGCTTTGCCGACACAGGACCAACAATCTCATAAAGGATCCCGGCCGCCACGACCACGGTCTCAAGCGTTGCCCCCATCTCACCTCCAAGAGCGCGCGCACCGAGGACGGCAAGACCGATGGCCACGCTGGCCTGCGGGATCTCCGCCATACCGAGATAGTTGCGCACGCGCTTCTCCTTCCCCATAGCGAGACACCCGAGATAGGAGCCGCCGATCTTACCGCTCGCGCGGGCCAAGACGTAGATGATACTCACCAGGATCAAGGGGTAAGCAATGAAGCTGCCACCGCTCGCAAACAGAGAATTAAGACGGAAGCCGATGCCGCTACGAACGAAGAAGAGAAGGAGAATTGGCGGGCTGAAGTAGGAAACCTGTAAAAACAACTTTGCATCTCCGCCGAGATTTACGTACACAGCCCCGATCATCATACATCCGAGCAAGGGGGAAACGTCAATGATCGCGCAGAAGCCGCAGAAGAGAAAGAGGAGCGCAACAACAATGATAAGACGATTGTCACTCGAGCGCCCCTCGGGAATGAGGAGGCGCAAAAGGAGACCGAAGACTCCGCCGACCACGACGGCAATGAGATTACGAACAATCGGCATCGTCACCGTACCGAAGGAGAGGGTGCCGCCGCCGAGGGCAGCCACGGCGATCGAGATCGCCACGCTGTACGAGAGGAGGCTGACGACATTATCAAGCGCCATTACCTGCAAAAGGGTATCAACAAAATCGCCACGTGCCCCGGTCTGACGGATGGTCATGACCGTGGAGGTGGGGGCCGTGGCCGAAGCGAGAGCCGCGAGGACCAGTGAGAAGGAAAGGTCAAGCCCAAGGAGGAGATAGGTCACAAGAAAGACAAGGAGAGAGGAAAGCAGGGTCTCAAAGAGTGTAATCACCACCGTGCGCCACCCGTTCTTGCGGAGCGCCTCCACCTTGAAGAATTCACCGACGCCAAAGGCAATGAAGGCAAGGGCAATATCCGAGAGGAAGGACATCCCGTCCACCACCTCACGTGGGACAAGGTCAAAGACATACGGACCGAGCAGGATCCCCACTCCGAGATACGCTGTCACGTTCGGGAGGCGCATGCGCTTGGTGATGCGCGTCATAGCAAAGCCAAAAAAGAGCATCAGGGCCACCGAAAGAATGATCGGTGCCACAGATGACGTCTTAGCAATGTGCTCGTAAAAGGCGTTAGCCATAGGATCCCTCCCTTCCACGATTCAGAGTTATAATATGTATATCATACTACAAGGGAGCGTTGCTGTCAAGCAATTTCTCTTTTTTTCTCATTTTCAAAAAAGGAGCAGTCCTGATGAAAACATGGGGAGGGGACGCAATTTCTTGGCGGGTCTTGCTTTTGCAAAGACGGCGTGGTATAATAAGTGGTATGATAAAGAAAAGATCGAAAGGGGGGCACTCCTATGCAGCTTCAGGAATCGGGGCAGATGTACCTTGAGACCATCCTTATTCTCACACGGAGACGGGATTTCGTCCGCGCTGTGGACATTGGCGAGCATATGGGCTACTCCAAGCCCTCGGTAAGCCGCGCTGTGGGCGTTTTGCGTGAGGGAGGATTTATCACCGTCGCAAGGGACGGTGCCATCACCCTGACCGACGTCGGCCGCGAAGTCGCCGAAAAGATCTATGAGCGACACGCGGTGCTGACACGCTTCCTCGTCTCGCTCGGCGTGGATCCCGATATTGCCGCCGAGGATGCCTGCAAGATCGAGCACCATATCAGCGATGCCTCAATCGAGGCCATCCGCCGTCACGCCGAGGAGCACGAGCGCTCCTGACAAATACAAAACAAAAATCCACTCGCATAGCGGGTGGTTTTTCATTTTCGGGCATAGCCCTAATAGTACCGACAGCGCGTCACGTGCGCTTTCTGTTGGCCTGCCGGCCATGCATCTGTTATTAGCTGCCCGTGAACGGGGTATGGAAGCCTCCCTTGTGCAAAGGCGCCTTTTTAGTTCTTTTCCTTCTCCTCATCAGTTGACCTCTCCCCCTCCACGCTCCTTCCGCGCGGTTTTCGTTATGCAATAAAAGAGCATTCTGCGGACACTGTTTGCAAAATGCTCTTTTTGTTTAGTTTTGTTTGCAATTCTTGCGTTTCCTAGGCGCAAGCATCAGAAATCGTTGCGGATCTTGTCGATAGCGCTCTTTTCCAAACGCGAGACCTGCGCTTGGCTAATGCCGATCTCCTCGGCGATCTCCATCTGCGTTCTCCCGCCGAAGAAGCGGCGCGTGATGATAAGGCGCTCGCGCTCGCCGAGGCGGCCGAGCGCCTCGCGGAGCGAGATGTCCTCGATCCATCCCTCCTCCGAGGTCTCGAGGTCGCGGAGCTGGTCGATCACGTACACCGAGTCGTCACCGTCGCTGTATACCGATTCATAAAGCGAGACCGGCTGAGCGATCGCCTCCATGGCGCGGCCCACCGCCATACGGTCCTCGCCAAGGATCTTGGCGATCTCCTCGGTACTCGGCTCGCGGTTCTCGCGCCGCAAAATATCCTCCCGCACGCCGAGCGAGCGATAGGCGAGGTCACGCATTGACCGGCTGACACGGATCGGGTTATTGTCGCGGAGATAGCGCCTCACCTCGCCAATGATCATAGGAACAGCGTAGGTGGAGAATTTTACATCAAGCTCGGTGTTGAAATTGTCAATGGCCTTCACAAGCCCCACGCAGCCTACCTGAAACAGATCGTCAAAGTTCTCTCTCCGCGAGGAGAAGCGCTGTATGATCGAAAGGACAAGACGAAGGTTGCCGACGATCAGCCGCTCACGGGCGCGCTTATCCCCCGCGTGTGCGGCAATCAGCAGGGTGCGCTTTTCCTCGTCACCGAGGCTCGGCAATTCCGAGGTGTTCACCCCACAGATCTCCACCTTATGGTTATACAATCGCTTGGTACCGCCTTTGCTTATACTGTCAAGAGTATTGCCACGCAGCCTTTCGGCTTATGCGGTCGGCGGAGAGGGAATTTTTCCCGTGGGGGAGAGCCCATCCTTGCGCTCGCCTTCACCGAAAAGTCAAGACGGCAACATCGTAAATCAAACGCCGAGAAAAAGCGGTTGACAGAACCCGTGGGCTTGGTGTATAATAGTATGTTGTATATGTTACTACTGTAAAGGGAGGCTTTACCGTGAGCTTTAAGATCTCGCTGGCGGGTGACCTCGGCAGCGGCAAGAGCACCGTATCCAAGATACTCATCGCCAGGACGGGTGCCGAATACTACTCGACGGGGATGATCTGCCGCAAGGCCGCCGCCGAGCACGGCATGAGCATTGACGAATTTAACCGCTATATGGAGACCCACCCCGAGGTCGATAAGATGATCGACGATGGCCTGCGCGCCCTCTCGAACGATCCGCGCTCACTGGTGATCGACTCGCGGATGGCCTTCCACTTTGTCTGCCCCACCTTCCGCGTCTATCTGACGACCGACGCAATGACGAGTGCAAAACGAATTCTTGCCGACAAGCGCGCGGGCGAGAGCTTCGACTCGGTGGAGGAGACGGCACGGCGCGTGGCGCTACGGCGCGAGAGCGAGAACTTCCGCTATTACGAGAAATACGGCGTGCACATTATGGATATGTCGAACTACGACCTTGTGCTGGATACCACCGTGATCCCGCCCGAGACGGTGAGCGTCTACATCCTGAATTCGCTGAAGGCGTGGCAAAAGGATCCAAACGCGCGCTTCTGCTACCTTGATTACCGCCGCTTCTATACCGCGAAGGACCCCTCGGAGGTCGATGTGATCGGCCTTGCCCGCGGCATGGAGATCGACGACACCGAGCCGCCCTTGCCCACCGTCCGCGAAAAGAACGGCAACTACTATCTCGAAAGTGGGGCAGCCTCGGTCGCGGCGCACCGCATGGTAAGGAGCGCTGTTGTTCCCTGCCGACTTCTCCCCGGTGCTCCCGAAAACACCGACGCCTATCACCCCCTGAACTATTAACCAAGATCAAAGGAACGACTATGAAAAAGCTGAAACAAGACGCGGCCACACTCATTCTTGAGGCCGCCGCCAAGGTCTTCCCCGGGGTCGAAATGCCGACCGCCGAGGAGATCGTGACCCTGCTCGAATATCCGCCCGACAGTGCGATGGGCGACCTCGCCTTCCCCTGCTTCCGTCTGTCGCGCGTTCTGCGCGCTGCCCCCCCGAGAATCGCCGCGGCGCTTGCCGAGGCCATTGCGGGTGAAACGTTTACTCGTGTCGAGGCGGTCGGCGGCTACCTCAACTTCTTCGCCGATACCGCGGCCTTCACCGAGCGCCTCCTTCACGATATCGCCGCCGAGGGCGAGGACTACGGCTCACCGAGGATCGGGGAGGGGCGCACGGTGGTGCTCGACTATTCCTCGCCGAACGTTGCGAAGCCCTTCCACATCGGTCACCTCGGGACGACCGTCATCGGGCATTCCCTGAAGCTCCTCCACGAGTTTGCCGGCTACAAGTGCATTGGCATCAACCACCTCGGTGACTGGGGCACGCAGTTCGGTAAGCTGATCGTGGCCTACCGCAGGTGGGGCGACCGCGCCGAGATCGAGGCCCGGGAGATCGACGAGCTTGTGCGGCTTTACGTCAAGTTCCACGCCGAGGCCGAGGCCGATCCGAGCCTCGAGGACGAGGCACGTGCCGAGTTCAAGAAGCTCGAGATGCACGATGAAGAAAACCTCGCGCTCTGGCGCTGGTTCATCGAGATCAGCCTGCGCGAATATCAGAAGACCTACCGCATGCTCGGCATCGAGTTTGACAGCTACAACGGCGAGAGCTTCTACACCGATAAAATGCCCGCCGAGATCGAGAAGATCCGAGAGGCGGGCATCCTGACCCTCGACGACGGCGCCTCGGTCGTCAACCTTGAGGAATGGAAGATGCCCCCCTGCCTCATTCTCAAGCGCGACGGCTCGACCCTCTATCCGACGCGCGACATTGCCGCCGCGGCCTACCGCCGCCGCACCTACGATTTCGACAAGTGCATCTACGTCACGAGCGCCGGCCAGAGCCTCCACTTTGCCCAGTGGTTCAAGGTCGTTGAGCTGATGGGCTACGACTGGGCCGACCGTCTCGTTCACGTGCCCTACGGCACGGTGAGCCTTGGCGGCGCCAAGCTTGCGACCCGTACCGGTAACGTTGTGTTGCTAAAGGACCTCTTTGCCGAGGCGGTCGACAAGGTGCGCGCCATCACCCGTGAGAAGAACCCCGCCGCTGCCGAGGACGAGGCCGTGGTCGAGGCCGTCGGTGTCGGCGCTGTGATCTTCTACTACCTCTCGGGCAGCCGCATCCATGACATCAACTTCTCGCTGTCCGATGCCCTCTCCTTCGAGGGTAATACCGGCCCCTACGCGCAGTACACCTACGCGCGCACCTGCTCGCTCCTTGAAAAGGCAAGCGGGGTCCCTGCGTATCAAAGGACAGAGACGCCCCTCACCGAGGAGGAGCGCACGCTCACGCGCACGCTGGCCCTCTTCCCCGAGCGCGTCCGCGAGGCGCTTGACAACTACGAGCCGTCGGTCATCACGCGTTACATCCTTGACCTGTGCGCCGCCTTCAACCGCTTCTACCACGAGTGCCACATCCTCTCGGCCAAGGATCTGACCGTCCGTGGGAACCGCATTGCCACCGTGGCCGCCGTCCGTACCGTGCTCGGTCGGGCCCTCCGGCTCATCTGCCTCAAAACACCCGAAAAGATCTAAGACAAGGAGAAAGGTTTATGTCAGGACATAGCAAATGGAACAACATCAAGCGCAAGAAGGAAAAGACCGACGCGCAGAAGGGTAAGATCTTCACAAAGATCGGCAAAGAGATGGCGGTCGCCATCCGTGCCGGCGGTCCGAACCCCGACAACAACTCGCGCCTGCGCGACCTGATCGCCAAGGCCAAGGCCAACAACGTACCGAATGACAACATTGACCGCGTGATCAAGAAATTCTCGACCGATTCCTCGATCGAATACGAGGAGATCGTCTATGAGGGCTACGGCCCGTCCGGCGTTGCTGTGATCGTTGAGACCACCACCGACAACCGCAACCGTACCGCCGGTGCTGTGCGCTCCTATTTCTCGAAGTTCCACGGCAACATGGGGCAGACAGGGAGCGTCAGCTTCCTCTTTGAGGAGAAGGGGCTCATCACCATCATCGACGAGGACGATGAGATCGACGAGGATGCCCTGATGGAGGCCGCCCTCGAGGCCGGTGCCGCCGACTTCTCGGGGGACGAGGGATGCTACGAGATCTACACCGAGCTTGAAGATCTTGAGGCGGTGCGTGTCGCCCTGGTCGAGGCCGGCTACAAGCCCGAGAGCGCCGAGCGCTCGATGGTCCCCACCTCGACGGTCACCCTGACTGACGAGGAGGACATCAAGATGATGGAGCTTCTCCTCGAGCGCCTTGACGACGACGATGACGTACAGAACGTCTTCCACAACTGGGAAAACTGAGTGTGAAAAAAGAAGGCAAGCGCTGCTTGCCTTCTTTTTTGTTATTTTTCCGGCTTTTCAGTCGGATGGGTGTACGCATAATTGTACTTATAGCGATACTTGTACTTGCCCTTATCGCGGCCGTAGCCGCCGACCTTCGGGTCAACGTCATTTAAGACAAAGCCAAGCACCTTGGCATCCACACCCGAAAGTGAGGCCAGCGCCTCCCCGACCGCGCGGCAGTCATCCAGGCGCGAGCGCACTGCCACCACGTACCCTGTGACGAGGGCAGTGGGGATCAGAGCGTCAACCACCACACCGACCGGCGGGAAGTCAAGGAAGATCGCATCATATTTCTCCTGCATCGCAAGGATCAGCGCCTCGAAGGCCGGAGTTGCCAGAAGCTCGGAGGGATTCGGGGGGATATGCCCCGCAGGAATCAGATCCAGCCCCGGAACTCCGGTAGAAAGAATGGCATTATCGTAATTCTCGATGATGCCGGCCGTGATCTCCGAAAGACCGCCCGTGCGCTCACCGCCAAAGATCTTGTGCTGCGCCGGATTACGCATATCAGCGTCAATCAGGAGAGCGCGCTTACCGAGCTCGGCAAATGACGCCGCGATGTTGGCGATCAGCACCGATTTCCCGGCATGGGCAAAGGCACTCGTGATGGCGTACACGGGGCACTTCACGTCGCGCGCCGTGTAGAGCATATTCGTACGGATCTCCTTAAAGGCCTCACCAATCGAGAAGGGGGTATTCGGCCCCACAAGCATGTCCTTATAGCGACTCATAGCTTGCGTCCCTCCTTATCGTTCTTTCTGAAGGGGGTATGCCCATCGGCATTCGGGAAGGTGGGAACGGCACCGAGCACGGGAAGCTCGAAGCGAAGCAGATCCTCGACGGCATACACCGTGGTATCAAAGAGATCGCGCAGGAAGAAGGCAACGTACACAAGGACTACAGCCACGAGGGCCGCCAAAATAATGTTGCGCGAAAGGTTCGGCGAATCCTCGACCGTATCCAGCATCGGCTGGCCGATCACCTTGGCGATACCGATCTGTACGGTGCCGTTCAGAACCTCCGGGGCGATCTCGGCGGCGATCTTCGCCATCTCATACGCCTCCTCCGGGTCGGTCGAGGAGATGGTGATATAGAAGATCTTGGTATCCATGATACCGGTCGACATCATCCCGCGGACACGGCTCCAGTTATCAGCCACGTGGATGGGCGCCGTCTCGGTGCCGACGTTCCGATAGGTCCACTGGGGGAACATCGGCTCGCCGTCCCTTTGGAGCTTGGCCATAGCGAGAGCTACGCGCTGTGCGAACTCATCCGAATGACGGAGGACGGGCGGATAGGTCTCCGCCAGAGCGTCCGCCGTCGAGTTGTTCAGCGAGCCCGCCGAGGATTGCGCGTTCGGGTCCACGTACATTTTGACAGTGGAAGAATACTTTTTTGGGATAAAGAACGAGGTGTAAACACCTGCGGCGAGACCTACGACCACGGCGGCAAGGAGCAAGAAGATCCAGCACTTGCCAAGGACCGTGACAAAGAACTTGAGATCAATCTCGTAATCGCCACGCCGTACACGGTCTTGGTGATTGTTATCCATCGAAGCGAAACCTCCTACAAGAATCGCACGGAAGCCGTGCGGCCGGGGGAAAGGGTCAGTTAGCAGCCGAAACGATCGCCGTGAACTTATCGGTGACGAGCGAGGCGCCGCCGATAAGACCCCCGTCAACGTTCTCCTTCGCAAGGAGATCGGCGGCGTTCTTCTCGTTCATCGAGCCGCCGTACTGAATGATCAGCTCATCGGCTACATCCTTGCCGTAGAGATCGGCAACGACAGAACGGATGATGCCGCAGGCCTCGTCGGCCTGCTCGGGCGTCGCGGTGAGGCCGGTGCCGATAGCCCAGACGGGCTCGTAGGCGATGATGACACGCTTAAGATCCTCGGCAGGGATGCCGGCGAGGTCAAGCTTGGTCTGCATCGAAACGATCTCGGCCGTGATCCCCGACTGGCGCGCCTCAAGGAGCTCACCAAGGCACAGGATAACAGTAAGACCGGCGGCAAGAGCCGCCTTGGTACGCAGGTTGACCGTCTCATCGGTCTCGGCAAAATACTGACGGCGCTCGCTATGGCCGACAATGACATAGTCAACACCGGTCTCCTTCAGCATAGCCGCGGAGATCTCACCCGTGTAGGCGCCGCTCTCCTTGAAATGGACATTCTGGGCGCCGATCTTGATGTTCGTGCCCTTGGCCGCCTCGACGGCGGTGGCGATATCCACAAAGGGAACGCAGAGGACGATGTCGCACTTATCCTTCCCCTCGACCTTCGGCGCAAGCTCGCGGATGAATGCGGAGGCCGCGGAGGGGGTCATGTTCATTTTCCAGTTACCGGCGATCACATATTTTCTCATGTCAATTCTCCTTATTTATCCTGCAGGCAAGCGATACCGGGAAGCACAAGGCCCTCGAGGAACTCAAGCGAGGCGCCGCCGCCCGTCGAGATGTGGGTGATGCGATCGGCAAAGCCGAGCTGCTCGCAGGCCGCCGCGGAGTCACCGCCACCGACGATGGTGGTCGCCTCCGACTCGGCAAGGGCGCGAGCAACGGCGATGGTGCCGGCCGCCAGCGTGGGGTTCTCGAACACGCCCATCGGGCCGTTCCAGACGACCGTCTTTGCACTCTTCACAGCATCGGCATAGAGGGCGCGGGTGCCTTCGCCGATGTCAAGGCCCATCTTGTCGGCCGGAATCTCGCTCGAGGGAACGACGGCAACGTCGATCGGCCCGTCAATGGGATCCGGGAACGCCCCGGCCACCACGGTGTCAACGGGGAGGAGGAGCTTCACGCCGGTCTTTTCGGCCTTCTCCATCATGTCGCGGCAGTAATCGACCTTCTCGGAGTCGAAGAGCGAGGTACCGATCTCGTAGCCCTTGGCGCGCAGGAAGGTGTAGGCCATGCCGCCGCCGATGATGAGGGTATCGACCTTCGTCAGGAGGTTGTTGATAACGTTGAGCTTATCGGCCACCTTGGCACCGCCGAGGATGGCAACGAAGGGACGCTGGGGATTCTCGAGGGCGGCACCCATGATGCCGATCTCCTTGCCGATCAGGTAGCCGCAGTAGGCGGGCAGGTAGTCGGCAACACCGGCCGTCGAGGCGTGGGCTCTGTGAGCGGTACCGAAGGCATCGTTCACATAGACATCGGCGAGGTCGGCAAGCGCCTTCGCAAACTCGGGCTTGTTCTTCTCTTCCCCGGCATCAAAGCGGACGTTCTCAATGAGGAGGACGTCACCGTTCTGCATCGCGGCGGCCTTGGCCTTGGCATCCTCGCCAACGATATCGGAGGCAAAGGCGACCTCCTTCCCGAGGAGCTCGGAGAGCTTCGCGGCGACGGGAGCGAGCGAGAGCTTCTTGCGGTCGCCCTCGGCCTTCTTCAGCATCTCGGCCGTAGCGGCCTCTCTCTCGGCCTCGGGCATCGCCTCGACCTTCTTCTTTTCCTTCTTGGTAAGGCCAAACCCGGGGGTCAGGACGTTATGGGGCTTACCGAGGTGCGAGCAAAGGATGACACGGGCACCCTTGCCGATCAGATACTTGATGGTGGGGAGGGCCTCCACGATGCGCTTCTCGCTCGTGATCACGCCATCCTTCAGGGGAACGTTGAAGTCGCAACGCGCGAGAACGCGAACGCCTTCGAGTGCGGGGATGTCCTCAACGGACTTCTTGTTGTACATCGACATACCAAGATACTCCTTAAAATAATATATTATATTACCAATTACATACTATACCATATTCTGCCCGCTTTGTCAAGGCGTGTCCCGAAGTTTCTTCCGGCGCCGCCCCTCTCCTTTCGCGGCGTTTTTCCGAAAAAAAGAGCGTGCCCCCTTTACAAAAGCCGAAATCTTCTGCTATACTGATAAAAAACACCGACAAGGGGGACCCCCATGCCAAGCAACCAAGCCGTCTTTTGCGACAAGCTGACCGCGACCTTCCGGGCGCTGGGCCTTGACGACCTCCTCACCGGGGAGCGTGCCGCCGCCTTCTATCAGCTATATCTGCTTCTTACCGAGGAAAACGAAAAATACAACCTCACCGCCCTGACCGAGGAGGAAGATGTCATTCTCCTTCATTTTGCCGACTCGCTGATGGGGGTCTCGCTCCTGCCCGCCGGTGCCTCGGTGATCGACGTCGGCTGCGGTGCCGGCTTCCCGACCCTGCCCCTGGCCATCGTCCGCCCCGACCTCACCGTGACCGCCACCGATGCCACCGCCAAGAAGACGGCCTTCGTGGCCGCCGCGGCCGAGCGGCTGGGGCTTACGAACGTAAGGACCCTCACGGGGCGCGCCGAGATGCTCTCACGTGACGTCTACCGTGATGCCTTCGACGTTGCGACGGCGCGCGCCGTCGCCGCCCTCCCCGTTCTTCTCGAGCTTACGGCGCCTTTCGTGCGCAAGGGCGGCCTCTTTCTCGGCCTCAAGGGACGGAGTGCGATGGAGGAGCTTGAGGCCTCGCGCCATGCGATGGGCGAACTCAAATGCAAGGTTAAGTTTACAAGGGAATACAAAATAGGCGAGGGAGACGCTGCGCAAGGGCGTGGCATTCTCCTTCTCGAGAAGACGGCGCCAACGCCCGACACCTATCCGCGCGCCTATGCGCGCATCAAGTCGCGGCCGCTTTGAGATAAGAAAAATCCCCCGGTCGGGGGATTATTTCTTATGCTTTACTCGGTCACAAGGGAAAGGAAGCGCTCGAAAGCGGCAAGGCCTGCGGCATCACGCTTGAAGACGGCAGTATTATCAAGGATCGCTGCACAGACGCGGTTGACGCGATCGGTGACGGCCGTGGCCGCGGCCTCGGGCGAGAGCGCCGTGCCGTACTCGGCGACGAGCGAGGCGATCATCGCGGCATGGACGGCGAGGGGATGATCCTCAGTGGCGAGGGCAGCGGCATCGTACGCCGTCTTACCCGAAAGGATGTCGGCAACGGCGGCCAACTGGGTCTTGAGACGCCCCGGCAGGATGAAGCGACCCATCGCTTCGATCAGGCCGATGCCCTCCTTCTTGATGTTATGATACTCGGGGTGGGCGTGATAGATCCCGTCGGGATAGGCGGCGTCGGTGCGGTTGTTGCGCAGAATCATATCCATCACGTAGACTTCTCCCACGCGGCGTGCAATGGGAGAGAGGGTGTTGTGCGGCACGCCGTCGGTCTCGGAACGGATCCCGACCTCGGGAGCCGAGAAGCCGCGCCACGTCTCGATAATGCGGACAGCCAGCGCCTCGAGCGAGGCGCGGTCGGTGGATTCAAGACGGAGAGCGCTGTTGTACCAGGAAAGGCGACCGAGCTTCACCGTGGGGTATGCGGGGGTCGCGTAGATCTTCTCGACGGGGGCCTTCTGCATCGGCAGAAGCGTGCCGCCGCCCTGGTAGTGCTCGTGGTTGAGGATCGAGCCGCCGACGATCGGAAGGGCGGCGTTGCTCCCCATGAAGTAATGCGGGAAGGCATCAACGAAGTCAAGGAGCTTCGCGGGGGTCGTGGCGTCCACCTTCATCGGGGTATGGGCGCGCGAGATCGCAATGCAGTGCTCGCGGTAATACGCATAAGGGGAATACTGGACGAACCAGGGCTCGCCGCCCATCGTGAGCGAGAGGGTACGGAGATTGCCGCGCGCCGGGTGCGTAAGCGTCCCCTCGTAGCCCTCATTCGTCTCGCAGAGGGGGCAAGCAGGGTACTTTTCGGTCTGCTTGGGTGCCGAGAGGAGCTTGGCGATCTCCTTATTGCTCTTCTCGGGCTTTGAGAGATTGATCGTGATCTCGAGGGTGTTGTCGCCGTCGACGAACTCCCACTCCATATTGCGCGAGATGGCCGTCTTCTGAATATAATCGTTATGGATCGAGAGCGCATAGAACCACTGCGCGGCGGCGGCGATGCCTTCGGCATCGCGAATCGCGCAGAAGCGCGAATTGATCGCCGAGGGGGCGGGCGTCATCAGCCCCATCACCTCGGTTGCAAAGATGGCCTCGTAGCCCTCCTCGCAAAGACCGCGCTCGGCCGCATACGCGCGCAGCTTCTCGGTGAGCACATCCGGCACCTCAAGATCCGCAACGAATGCGGTGTCTACCGCGGCACTCGTGGCACCGTCAAGGCGCAACGCCGCCAACAGGCGGTTACGCAGCCAAGGCTCGTCCAGGGGATCGAGCGAAAGGTGCACCTTCGCATAAGCAAGCAGCTCTTCAACCAAAAATTTTCCGTCCATATTTTCCTCCGTAGGCATATCGCATCTTCGGGGCAAAACACGCCCAAAACATACCAGTATATAGTATATAGGAAAAGTCGCCTTTTGTCAAGAAAAAAGATATCTCCCGGGGCTTGCCTTATCCATGTGAGTGTGCTATACTGTCCTAAGCACACGGAAAGGACACTGACATGGATATTCTGATCGAGATTATCGTGGATATCTACGGCGAGATCGTGTTTGGCATGATCCCTGAGGAAGGGCTCACCAAAAGGGCGCGCAGGCTCTTAAAGCTCCTTGCCGCCGCCGTCTTTCTCGGCATGGTAGCACTCACCGCCGTCGGAAGCTACTACCTCTTCGAGGAGCGCCGTTTGATCGGCCTCCTGCCTATCGGTATCGCCCTTACCCTGCTTATCGCACATATCGTGCTTTTCTTTTTTGCAAAGCGAAGAAAATGAAGGCAGGGAGAAAAAAAGAAAAGAGCAGACGCTGTCTGCTCTTTTCTTTTTGCCCGCGATATCTCGCAGTGGGGAAATTGATGCATCGGTTTGTCGGGGGGCACTGCGAAGGCGACCATAGCGGTCGTCGAGCACGGTTGTGCTCCCCGGCGAAGCGAGGCGCAATTTACGCCTTCGAGATCATGGGGAGGGAGGCGGCGGCGATGCTCTGTCCCACGCGGCGCATCTTCTCATTCGGCATCGAGATCTTGATGCCGAGGGCGGGGTATTCCTCATCGAGGACCTGCTGGGCGCGGGCCATCAGGATGTCACCGCCGCGACCGCTGGTAACGCGGCCGAGAATGATGAGGTGGTTGATGTCATAGAAGAGGCTGTAAAACGCCGTGGTGTAGCCGAGGTAGGTACCGATATCCTCGTAGATCTGTGCCGCAACGGGGGATCCCTCCTCCATCATCTTCTGCACGATCTTCAGCTTCTCGGCAGGGGGAAGGCCCTCAGGGAAGGTGATGCCGGCGTAGCCCGCCAGCTTAATAACGCCATCCTGCGAGAAGTACTGCGCGCCAACGCCGATATCGTCGGCCGCCTCGTCGTAGCCTGCCTCGGAGGCAAAGTCGACGGGCACGAAGGCAAGCTCGTTAAGCCAACCGTTGATGCCGCCCGCGAGGTTGATGTAGCCACCCGCCTCGGAGGTGCCCATGGCAATGCCAAGAACGCCGTTCTCACCAAGCGACATGCTACCGGCAAGCGCCGTAACGTCACCGTCGTTCGCCACCTCGATGGGGGCTCCGATCTCCTTGGCAGCATTCAGGTAGATATCCTTCACGTGGGCGTTGAAATCGTCGTCAGGGATGAGACGGAAGAGGCTGGCCAGCATGGCGCGGTTATTGACGTAGATACCGGCGCTCGACACGCCGATCGCATCGACGCGCGGCATCTTGGATGCAGCCGACTTCATGGCGGCCACGATACCGTCGTAGTGATAGTGCCAATCGGCCGTGGTCTTCGGATGCCAGACAACCTCCTCGCTGTATACCGTCTCGCCGTCGATCACGGCGCTGACCTTACGGTCGCTCCCGCCGGCATCAAAGCCGATACGGCAACCATCAAGATGGCCGCCGAGCTGAATGTTCTTCTCGGTGGTCGTAGGGACCTCATCCTCGGTCGCGCACGCAATGATCTCAAAGGGGGCCTCGTAGACCCTCGCCATCATTTCGGCATCCTTGTGACGGATTCCGTCGGGCGCGTATTCACGGCGCATTCTTTCGATGATGGCATCGGGCGCATAGAGGTAGATCCGATGGCCGCCGATCACCCAGAGCAGAGCCTTGGCAAGGCGCTCAACGACGAGGTAATTCTCGTCCTCGTGCCCCTCAGCAAAGATATCGAGGGTATAGGCATAAGCGTTCCCGGCCCCCGTGACCGCGATCTTGGCGGTGCGGGCATTTCCGCTCTCGGCCACCGCCTTCTTAAAGCTCTCGAGCTCTACGATAAACGGACGGTAGTGCTTGTCCAGTGTCGGTTTGAATTTCATATCCTTGTTCCCTTTCGTTCGGTAATTGAGGTTCTATGGAAATATTTTATCACTCTATGGCATCCTCTGTCAATGACGATCCGATTTTTTAGCCGATTTTACCTCCCTGCCCCCATATGACGCCGACCGCCGACCGTCTCCCCTCTTTTCCGCACGAAGGCGCCCGATCCGATTGACAAAACGGAGAGACGGCTGTATAATAGTAAGGAATACTATCGGAAGGAAATGCACCTATGTCAAAAATATTCCCCTCGATGGAGGCCCTCATCGGCCGCACACCGATGCTTGCGCTTTCTCGCTTCGCCGAGGCAGAGGGGCTCCCCTGCCGTTTGCTTGCCAAGCTTGAGGCACAGAACCCCGCCGGCTCTGCGAAGGACCGCGTGGCCCTTGCCATGGTCGAGGATGCCGAGCGCCGCGGTCAGCTCGCCCCCGGAGCGACGATCGTTGAGCCGACCTCGGGCAACACCGGCATCGGGCTTTGCGCCGTAGCTGCCGCGCGCGGCTACCGTGCCGTCATCGTCATGCCCGACTCGATGTCGGTCGAGCGGCGGCGCCTGATGCGTGCCTACGGTGCCGAGGTGGTCCTGACCCCCGGCGCTCTCGGGATGCGCGGCGCCATTGCCCGTGCCGAGGAGATCGCCGCCGCAACTCCCGGTGCCTTCCTCCCCTCGCAGTTTGAGAACCCCGAGAACCCGAACGCCCATTACCGCACGACGGGACCCGAGATCCTTACGGATACCGAGGGCGATCTTGATGCTCTCGTGGCCGGCGTCGGTACGGGGGGCACGGTCACAGGCATCGGGCACTACCTCAAGGAGCACCTCCCCGAGGTCCGCATCGTCGGTGTTGAGCCGGCGGGCTCGCCCGTGCTTTCGGGAGGTGAAGCCGGTCCTCACGGCCTTCAGGGGATCGGGGCGGGCTTCATCCCCGCGACCCTCGACCCCACGGTCCTTGACGAGGTCATGACCGTCACCGACGGTGAGGCAACCGCAGCCGCCCATCGCCTGGCCTCCACCGAGGGCATCCTTTGCGGCATCTCGGGCGGTGCGGCGCTTGCCGCCGCCGCACGCCTCGGTGCACGCCCCGACTATCGCGGGAAGACCATCGTCCTCGTTCTGCCCGATACGGGCGAGCGCTATCTCTCATCCCTGTATACGTTTGATTAAGGAGTCATTATGAACCACGAGCTGATCAATACGACCGCCGAAGCACTGTTTGCCGCCGAGGAGGGAGGCCCCTCCTACCTTGGCCTGCGCGAGAGCATCCCGGACCTCATCCATGACCTTCTTGCCGCCCTCTTTCCGCGCCATATCGGCGCCCCTGCTGAGGACGGTGTCGCCCTGCGCCGCGTACGACTTCTCACCGCGAAGGCCTCGCTCCTGACGGCGCTCGCCTGCGTGCTTCCCGAGGGCGTCTCGGCCGACGAGATCGCCGACAGCTTCATCGACGAGCTGCCCGAGATCCTGCGCGTCCTCAAGACCGATATCCTCGCCGCCTACCAGGGCGACCCCGCGGCGCGCCATACCGACGAGATCATTCTCTCTTACCCGGCCTTCACCGCCATCAGCATCTTCCGCCTCGCGCACGCGCTTTTTGTGCGGAATGTACCGATCCTGCCGCGCATGATGACCGAATACGCGCACGAGCGCACGGGCATCGACATCCACCCCGGTGCGACGATCGGCAACTACTTCTTCATCGACCACGGCACGGGCGTGGTCATCGGCGAGACCACGACGATCGGCGAGCACGTGACCCTCTACCAGCACGTCACCCTCGGTGCCAAGAATTTTGAGGTCGGTGCTGACGGCACCCTCGTCAAGGGCATCAAGCGCCATCCCGATATCGGCAACCACGTTGTCATCTATGCCGGTGCCACCATCCTCGGCGGTCGCACCGTGATCGGCGACCACGCCGTTGTCGGCGGTAACGTGTGGCTGACGCACTCGCTCGGCGCAGGCGAGACCATCATCACGCGCCCCGCAAACGAAAAGAAGGGCACTCCCGCCCTTCCGCAATAAAAACCGTTCTCCCGGCCGTGGAATCCCCCTTCGGCGGCGAAACCGCAGTGCTGACACCCCAAAAGTTTGTAAAGAATACGTTGCAATTGAAAAAATGGCAGGCAGGATCGCCTGCCATTTTGTTTTGTGAACCTTTGATTTTTCCCTTATGTTCCGCCAGTTTTTTAACATTCTACTCTCCGTAGAGTCGCCCTGCAGAAACTCTACGGAGACCCCAAAAAGGCGAGAGTGCGAAGGCCGCGCAGTGTATTGACTTGCCGCCCGACAGGAGCTATAATAAAATCGTCCGCTGCGGAGATCCGCCTCGCTTCGTCCGGAAAAAGCACCAAAAAGACGGTCGGATCAGCAAGAGGATTCTCTTTCCTCTAAAAGCAATACTTCTTCGGGATGTATTGCATAGGGCGCGGTATCGGGGCGACATCACGATGCCCTATACTGCTGGAAGCAACCGCAGAAGCGCTACGTGCGCCTCCGCGCAATTCTACGAAAGGACAATGATTATGAATACAAATTCCATCGTTCCGATCTTTTTTGCAACCGATGACGGCTATGCCCCCGCGCTTGGCGTGGCCCTCGCATCGATGCTCGCCAATACCGCCTCGGACTATGACCTCCGCATTCACGTGCTGACGCTCGGGCTCACCGAGGAGAACCGCGAGTTCCTTACGCGCATTGTCGCCGGACGCGCCACCCTCCTTTTTGTTGATATGAAGGAGAAGATCGCCCCCCTCGCCGACCGTCTTGTCCTGCGCGACTACTACTCGAGCGCGACCTACTTTCGCCTTTTCATCAGCGAGCTCTTCCCCGAGTACGATAAGGCACTCTATCTCGACTGTGACATTATCCTGACGGGCGATATCGTCGCCCTCTACGAGACCCCCCTCAAGGACGAGTATGTGGCCGCCATCCCCGAGGACGTGATGGCGCTTGTCGATGTCTTTGGCCGGTATGTGGAGCGTGTCCTCGACATCCCGCGTGCCGAATACTTCAACGCCGGGGTCCTCGTCATGAACCTCAAAAAGTTCCGCGAGGAGGACATGCTCGGGCAGTTCCTCTCGCTCCTTTCGCGCCGCCGCTTTGTGGTCACGCAGGACCAGGATTACCTGAACGTCCTGTGCCGCGGGGCGATCCGCTTCCTCCCCGCCTATTGGAACACCTCGCCCCTCGTTCCCGAGGGGGGCACGCCTCCCCTCCTCATCCACTATAAGCTCGACCGCAAGCCCTGGCACTACGGGGACGTCAACTTCGGCCGCTACTTCTGGCAGTATGCCGAGGCGACCCCCTTTGCCGACGGGCTCCGCCGCGAGCTCGAGGGATATGACGAGGCGCGCATCGAGCGCGACCGCCTCTGCTACGAGAACCTCGTCAAGTTGGCAAAGAACGAAATGCGCAAGGAGCAGAGACGCAAGATGCGCGCCTCTCTCGCCGCCTTGAAGCTCACCGCCGTCCTTACGGTGCTGAAGCGGTGCGCGGGGTTCCTATGAAGGCCCCCGCAAGGCAGGTGCCCGAGCGCGCGCCCGACCGTCTGGCCGTCCTCGAGCGGATCGCCGACTATGAGGCGCGCGGCCTCTTCGATGTTGACGTCGAGGACGATCCCCCCACCGTCCCGCTCGACTATCGGAAGGTCGATTTTCTCGGCAAAAAGTGGACCACGCGCCTCGGTACGCGCATCGCCAACCGCGTGGCCACGCGCCATTATGAAAAGATGATCAAGGCGGGCACCTTCCGCATTACCGAGGTGCACGGCCTTGAAAACTACACCTCGGTCGAGGGGGGCGCCGTCCTGACCTCGAACCACATCTCCGCCCTCGACAATTACGCCGTCTGGCGCTCGATCCGTGCGACCTTCGGCAAGCGGCGCCTCTACAAGATCATCCGCGAGGGGAACTACACCTCCTTCCCGGGGCTCTACGGGTATATGTTCCGCCATTGCAACACCCTCCCCCTCGCAAGCTCACCGCGCGGCCTGCGTACCGTGATGAGCGCCGCCGATACCCTCCTCCGCCGGGGCGAAAAAATTCTCATTTACCCCGAGCAGGCTATGTGGTGGAACTACAAAAAGCCGCGCCCCTGCAAGCCCGGCGCCTATTACATGGCCGTGCGCGCCGGAGTGCCCGTCATCCCCTTCTTCCTGACGCTCCGCGACTCGAACGACATTGGCGAGGACGGCTTCCCGATCCAGGAGCACACGGTGCACATCCTCCCCCCGATCCGCCCGCGGACCGACCTTTCCCTGCGCGAGGCGGCCGAGGAGATGGCCGAGGAGAATTACGCCGCCTGGTGCCGCATCTATGAGACCGTCTATGGGCACCCCGTGTCCTACACCGAAGGGAGCTTGCCGTGATCTACCTGCTTACTATCCTCAGCGCGATGGCCGTCATCGCCGCCCTGAATCTGCTCTTCCCGGCGCCGGGGCTGACGCCGCTTGCCGTCTTTACCTACGTTACCCTCCTGACCGTGGCCGTCATTGCCGTCGACGGGATCGTCGCCTTCCTCATCCGCCGCCTCCCCGAGGCGTGGTTCGCCCCCGAGGGGCGGATCTTCACCGTCGGTCGGCGCGAGAGCGCCTTCTATCGGGCGATCGGCGTCAAGCGCTGGAAGGATGCCATCCCCGACCTCGGCTGCTTCACGAGCTTCCCGAAAAAGAACCTCGCCTCCCCGAACGACCCCGCCTACACGAGGCGCTACCTCCTCGAGGCGGCCTACGGCATCGTGATCCATGCTGCCAATGTCATTGACGGGCTCTTCATCCTGCCGCTCTTCCCCTCCGTTGCCCTGCGCATTGCGCTCCCCGTGGCCGCCGTCAATGCGGTCTTAAGCCTCCTCCCCGTCTTCCTTTTACGCTCAAACTTCCCCCTTCTCCTCCGCGTGCACCGACACAATCTGAAGCGCAGCCCCCTCACCGAGTCCTGTGATGACCATCAAAATACCGTAAAGGAGTGTTTACATTCATGAGCTTCAAGAACAGAAAGAAGAACTACCCCCTCTACCAAACGACCGAATTCGCCGATTTCCGCGAGATGACCGAGAACGTCGCCGCGCGGTATCCCGACCGCGTGGCCTTCCGCTTTAAGCGCGACCCGCGCGAGAAGGTGGCGTCCTCCATCACCTTCCGTGAATGTCGTGACTATGTGTGCGCCCTCGCGACCGAGCTCCACTCGATGGACCTTGTCGGCAAGCGCATTGCCATCGTCGGCCCGGCCTCGGTCGAGTGGTTCCTCTCCTATACGGCGATCATGTGCGTCGGTGCCATCACCGTGCCGATCGACAAGGAGCTGCCGGTCGCGGACATGGCCTCGATCATTACGACGGCCGGATGCGAGACCGTCTTCTTCGGTGCCGACTGCGGTGAGAAGGTGCGCGCCGTCGCCGCCGAGGCGCCCGTCCTTACGCACTTCATCTCGATGGCCGGCGAGGCCGAGGGCGCGACGACCGTTGAGGCGCTCCGCGACGCCGGCAAGGCCAAGGTCGATGCCGGTGACACGTCCTACCTCGACTACCCGATCGACAGAAAGGCGCTGGCCTCGATCGTCTTCACCTCGGGCACGACGGGTCAGGGCAAGGGCGTTATGCTCTCGCTCGAGAACATCTGCTCGGATATGCAGCAGGGTATGTATAACTTCAATATCACCGAGCGCACCCTGTTTGCCCTGCCGCCCCACCAC
>JAZNAD010000051.1:0-24989 GCA_045586345.1 Eubacteriales bacterium | reverse complement strand
TCCTAAGACCGCTTGGCCTCCGACTTCCCTTCTTATCCTCATCACAGCGGTCGACGCCCATGGCGATATCGGGCGACTGCTCGTGGATCGAGGAGAGGACGGCACAGGTATTGCCATCAAAGCCGTAGTCACCGCGATCGTAGCCGATCTCGGTCACGGTCTTACGAACGACAGCGGGGATATCGACATACGCACGCGTCGTGATCTCGCCCATGACGGTAACGATACCGGTGGTGGCAAAGGTCTCGCAGGCAACACGCGACTCGGGGTCCTCGCGAAGCATCTCATCAAGGATCGCATCCGAGATCATGTCACACATTTTGTCAGGGTGACCCTCGGTCACCGATTCAGAAGTAAAAAGTCTTTTGTTCATAGGTCTTCCTTCTTGTCGTATCAAAAAGATCGGGGCACGTGCCGTGTCCCGATCAGAGGCTCTCATCTATCGGGATTTAGCACCTTGAATCAACAGGTTGCCGGGCTTCACAGGGCCAGTCCCTCCGCCACTCTTGATAAGATACTATATGTATTTGTAGAATAAGTATATCACATCGTGAAGAGATTTGCAATAGGGTTTTAAAAATTACTCATAGCGGAGCTGATCCATCGCGGCCGCCATATCCGCAGCGCCGAAGACCGAGGAGCCGGCAACGAGGACGTCCGAGCCGGCATCACGCGCGACCTTGGCGGTCTTCGGACTGATGCCGCCGTCCACCTCGAGGAAGACAGTAAGTTCCTGTTTTTTGATTTCCTCCTTGAGGCGAGTGACCTTTTTAAGACATTCGGGGATCATCGACTGTCCGCCAAATCCGGGTTCTACCGTCATTACAAGGACAAAATCGCACAGCGGCAGAAGCGAAAAAATAGCCTCGGGAGGAGTGGCCGGCTTGATCGAAAGGCCGGCGAGCTTCCCTGCCTCACGGATCATACGGAGGGCCGCGGCCGGATCGGAGGTAGCCTCGTAATGGATCGTGACCCAATCGGCACCCGCCTCAATAAATTGCGGAATATAGCGCTCAGGGCGATCGATCATCAGATGAACGTCAAAGGGGAGATCTGTGTAGGGGCGGAGTGCCGCAATCACAGAATAGCCAAAGCTTAGGTTAGGAACGAAGAGACCGTCCATCACATCAAGGTGGACGGCGTCGGCACCGGCCTTATCAATTTCCATTACGGCATCGCCCATATGGGCGAAATCACAGGCGAGGATAGAGGGAGCAATGCGGATCATAGTATTACCCTTTCATTTTTTGTTTTTGGGAATAACACCGAATACGGCGTTTTCCATAAGATGGTAGTGTGGATCCCGTACGCGGTGTGTACCACGGAGCGAAAAGACAGGATGTGGGAAGGGACGGTGCATACGCGTGCGTTTTTTGGGGCGGCAACGCCCCTTTTTTATTCTTTGAGAGCGAGGAGGCAGACAGCGTGAGCGGCGATCGCTTCTCCTCTCCCCGTAAAGCCAAGCCCCTCCTCGGTGGTAGCCTTGATATTCACTGTGCCGGGAGAGCAGGCAAGGAGAGCCGCGACAGTATCGCGCATCGCGGGAATATGAGGGGCAAGCTTCGGCCGTTGGGCGATGACGGTGGCGTCGATATTCCCGATGACATAGCCGCGCCCGTCAAGCAGCAAAAAGACGCGACGAACAAGCTCCTTGCTGTCGATGCCGCAAAAGGCCTCGTCGGTATCGGGAAAATGCCGCCCGATATCCCCCTCACCGAGGGCGCCGAGGATAGCGTCCATCACGGCATGCAAAAGCACGTCGGCATCCGAGTGGCCGAGCAGGCCGAGGTGGTAGGGGATCTCAATACCTCCGAGGAACAGCGGGCGCTCGGGGGTCAGCCGATGGACATCATAGCCGTGGCCTATGCGATACGGTATCATTTCTTATTCTCCTTCGCTTTATCGCGCGCTGCAAGGATAGCTTCCGCGATATCAAGATCCTCGCGCCGCGTAATCTTGAGGGCGGCACTCGGGCCGTCCACCATGCGGATGCGTTGGCCGAGCGATTCGATCAACATATTATCGTCGGTAACGGCAGTTCCCCACTTCATTGCGGAGGTGGCAGCCGCCATATACATCGGATACGCGAACACCTGTGGGGTAGCGGCAAGCCAGAGCTCGCTACGGTCCTGCGTTCCGAGAATATAGCCTTTTTTATCAACGCGCTTGACGGTATCCGATACCGGAACGCCGAGAGAGGCAGCCTCATCACTGTAAGCAGCAAGAACGGCGGCAGAGATATCCTCGGGGGTGACAAGAAATCGGGCGGCGTCGTGGATGGCAATATAGCGGGTCTTCGCGGAGACCTTGCGGGCGCCGCGGTAGGCCGACTGCTGACGTGTCTTGCCGCCGCTGACGACGGCGCGTACCTTCTCCACCTTGGCATCACGGAGAAGCTCGGCCGTTTTTTGGCCTTCGCCGCGGCGAACGACAACGACGATCTCATCAATATGAGGGCAGGCCTCAAAGGCGGCAACGGCGTGCTCGAGCAGGGTCTTATCCCCAAGCGGCATCCACTGCTTGGCAACACCGCCGGTATCCCCCATGCGGAGACCGCTCCCCCCGGCGAGAATGACGGCGGAGGTATGAGGGCGGCCACGCAAGGTAACGGCTCGGACAAGGCGAGAGAGGCAACGGGTGAATTTCATTTTCTGTGATATACGTAATGCGCGGTCATGGTGCGCACACGTCCTCCTTCCTCAAGATTCGGCGCTGTCAGGATCACGCCGTCTCCCGACATCAGGTGGCTGACATCGAGCTCGGCAATATTCGCGCGCAAAAGGATCTCCCCTGAGGAGAAGACGAGGAGCTCGTCCCCCTTCACCGAGAGATTACCGCCGCGGCCGATGACGTCATCGTTCTCTCCGTTCCGCTCGGTAACATAGCGGATCACAAGACCGTGAAGCTCAAGCGCACGGCGCGTGCGGTAGGCACGGCTTTTGGTATTTTCCTTAAGACCGAGGAGCTTGCGAATCAACATAAGACCTTCCTCCGTTGAACGTACAGTATAAGTATAACATAGATTCCCGGAAAGTGAAAGAGGCGTAGGTATTTTTTTTGAAAAAAGCTTCCCGTTTCATCTTTAGAGATGACGGTGATTTTTTTCTTTTTTAAAAATTCACTTGACATTTTACGCCGGATGGAGTAAAATGGAGGAGAAGTGTAGTATTGTGGTGCCAAGTGGGGCACTAAAACACCAAAAATCCACAAAAAGGAGGTTCTACGAGAGATGCACGGCTTTTACGGCACCTTCCTGCATTCGCTGGATCCCAAAAATCGCGTTTTCGTCCCGGCAAAGCTGCGCTCGGAGCTCGGAGAATCCTTCTACATCACGCGCAAGCTTACCAAGAAGGCGCTGGCAGTCTACCCCGCGGCCGAATGGGAAAAGCTTGAAATGAGACTTAACGAGCTCCCTGACTCCGAGGTCGGGGATATCAAGATGTTTCTGTTCTCGCATTCGGTCTGTGCTGTGCCCGATTCGCAGGGGCGCATCCTCCTCCCCCCGGATCTTACGGGATATGCGGGCATTGACCGCGAGCTGGCGATCGTTGGCGTTGGCGACCAC
Organism: Eubacteriales bacterium; assembly: GCA_045586345.1. Taxonomy (GTDB): domain Bacteria; phylum Bacillota; class Clostridia; order Oscillospirales; family CAG-272; genus UBA1740. Next base: position 21,424 of record JAZNAD010000051.1, on the reverse strand, counting down.
GTGCTGATCTACGCCGCCGATGCCTGGCACGAGGAGGAGGCTGCTCAGGCCGCCAACCTCGAGGCGATGCGCAAGAAGATGCGTGAGATCGGACTGTAAATTATGGAAGGCTCGTTTCATCATGTATCTGTTCTCCTCGACGAGGCGACCGATGCGCTCAACATTCGTCCCGGTTACACCTACGCCGACCTGACGACGGGCGGTGGCGGACATTCCTACCGCATTGCCGAGCAGCTGGGAGAGGGTGACCGTCTTCTCTGCTTCGACCGCGATGCCGAGGCTCTTGCGGCAGCCCACAAGCGACTCGAGAAATTTGGGGACAGAATCACCTTCATTCACGAGAACTTTGAGAACATCGGCCGCATACTGCGTGAGCTTTCGATCGACAATTTCGGAGGCGCGGTGGCCGATCTCGGCTGCTCGAGCCATCAATTCGACACGCCCGAGCGCGGGTTCGCGTATCAGTACGACGCGCCGCTCGATATGCGTATGGACACCGATGCCCCCTTAACGGCCGCTGACGTTGTCAACACCTACACAGAGGAGACGCTCTACCGCATCATCCGCGACTACGGCGAGGAGCGCTTTGCCGCCCAGATCGCGCGGCGGATCGTGATGGCACGAGAGACGGCGCCGATCAAGACGACCTTTGAGCTCTCCGATCTTATCAAGGCGGCCATCCCACCTGCCGCGCGTGCCGACGGGCCGCATCCCGCCAAGCGCACCTTCCAGGCCATCCGCATTGAGGTCAACCGCGAGCTGGATGCCATTCCTCCGGCCATTGAGGCGGTCATTGATGCCCTGGTTCCCGGGGGACGTATCAGCATTATCTCCTTCCACTCCCTTGAGGACCGCGCTGTGAAGGCTGCGTACATGGCGGCCGCCTCAGGCTGTACCTGCCCGCGCGACTTTCCTGTTTGCGTTTGCGGCAAGAAGCCGAAAATTAAAATTCTGACAAAAAAACCGATCCTGCCCTCCGACAGTGAGCTTCTGGACAATCCCCGCGCCAGAAGCGCGAAATTGAGAGTGGCGGAAAAGCTGTAAAGGAGTATCCTATGAGATCCACGGCCAATGCGTGCGAAAATCCTCTGTATGAAAAGCTGTATCACCGTTTTTCCTATGACGGCAAGACCGTAGGAGAAATGATGCTCTGCCGTGCGAGAGCCGCTGGCGGTGTTGCCGCCGGTCGGCGCGATGAGCTCCGCGATATTACCGCCGAGCGTTGCATTACCCATGCAAATCTGTTGCCCCGCGAGGGTATGGCCACGGCTGCTGCGCGCCCTACCATGCGCCCGTTTGCTCTTCTCCGCCGTAATCCCTGTGCGATCCTCGCGCTCTTCCTTTCGATGGTTATCCTCTCGTACCTTTTGGTTGCCGGCCTCCGTCATCATACGCCGACGCGCGACACCTTTCTTAGCGTTGAGGAGGAGGCAGCGGTGATCTACACACCGGAGGCCGAGGCCGTCCCGTACGCCGAGTAAGGCTTTCATATTCTGAGCAGCATCCGAATAAAAATAGCGATAGACGAAGGTCTGTCGCTTTTTCTTTATCTCGGAGGTTGTATGAAGCAGTTTCCCTCTCTATTGACCGATCGCCGTGCCGCCCTTATCACCGCAAAGCGCACCACGGCTGCGCTTTTGGCCTTTTTGCTCGTCTTTCTATTTCTCGGAGCACGAATTTTCGTGCTTCAGGTCTTTGGATACGATGACTATCAGGCACGCGTGATGGACGAGATCACTGTCTCCTCGGCGATGCGTGCCGAGCGTGGCACGATCTACGACACGAACGGTAACGTGCTGGCAACGAGCAAGACAGTATATCGCGTATACATCAGCCCAAAAAACATTGCGACACTCGAACGAAAGACGGGGCGAGCAATAAAGGCGCTTATCGCCGACGGGCTGTCCGAGATCCTTGGAATATCCCAGGAGGCTATCCTGAAAAAAGCAGAAAAGACCCGTTTTCTTGACGAGACACTCGCACGTGGGGTGGATGCCCAAACCGCGGCGCGCGTCCTCGCCTTTGCAGCTGACGAGGAGCTATTTGGGCTCGTGGCCACCGAGGGCTCGACCACGAGGCAATACCCCGGAGGGACACTGGCCTCGCACGTTCTTGGCTTTGTAGGGAGCGACGGGCAGGGGCTTTTCGGTCTTGAATACTACTACGACGACGATCTTGGCGGGATCGACGGCGCGTATCTGTCGGCGGTCGACGCCCACGGCAACGACAAGAGCTATAGCTACACCACATACCGCGAGCCGACAAGCGGGCTTTCGCTCGTTACGACCATCGACTCCTACATTCAGCGATCGCTCGAATCGGCCCTCGCCGAGATCGTTGAGGAATTCGACGTGCGCGACCGAGCAACCGGGATCGTGATGAACGTGAAGACCGGGGCGATCCTTGCCATGGCCACCGCCCCCTCCTTCGACCTCAATTCCCCCTATGAGCTTGATCCGTTATCGGCCGAGGTGCTCGCCGCCTCGGGCCTTACCGCGGGAGGTGACGACTATCGGGCGAAGAAAAACGAGCTTCTTTTAAACATGTGGCAGAATAAGCCCGTAAGCACACTGTATGAGCCCGGCTCGACCTTTAAGATCGTGACATCTGCCATGGCGCTCGATCTCGGAGTCACGACCCCCACCGACGCCTCCTTCTTTTGTGGAGGAAGCTATTCCCCCGTCAAGGGGGTAAACATCTCCTGCTGGCGAAAGATCGGTCACGGGCGTGGCTTCAGCTACGCCCACGGGCTGCAGCAATCCTGCAACTGTGCGATGATGCAGGTGGTAGCAAGAATCGGAAGTGAGAGGTTTTTTAGCTATTTTACAGCCTTTGGGCTAAGGCAAAAGACCGGAATCGACCTGCCGAGCGAGGCAGGATCGATTTTTCACACCGAGGCGGGTCTTGGAACGGTGGAGCTGGCCACCTCCTCCTTCGGCCAACGCTTCAAGGTCACCCCCTTGCAGGAGCTGACAGCAATCGCCGCGGTGGCTAACGGCGGTTATCTTGTCACTCCGCATATTCTCGAGCACCTTGTGGATGAGACTGGTAAAAGCATTTACACCTACGAGACAAAGGTGGTGCGGCAGGCCGTCTCGACCGAGGCGGCGGACGCCGTTTGCGCTATACTCGAAGAAGGCGTTTCCGGGACCGGAGCCTCACGCAACGCTTACGCCGCCGGATATCGCATCGCGGCAAAAACCGGAACAAGCGAAAAGCTAGACAAGGCCGACGCAAACGGGAATTTCTCGCTCCGCATCGGCTCCTGCGTGGGATTTGCCCCGTACGATGACCCCGAGATCGCTATGATCATTGTGGTAGATGAGCCGACAACGGCGCACTTCGGTGCCACGGTCGCTGCGCCGTATATCTCGCGGATGATGAGCGTGACCCTTCCCTATCTCGGGTATGAGGCAAGATACACCGAAAAGGAAGCGGATCTTGCGGAGATTCCGATTGGGAGCTACGTGGGAATGACGGTCAAGGAGGCAACAGCCGAGTTAAAAAAGCTGGGTATCACCGCCGTCACCGACGGCGGCGACGGAAATACGGTGATACAAAAGCAGATGCCGTCGGCAGGAACAGGGCTCACCAAGGCGCACGGGCGAGTTCTCCTCTATACCGAAGGCGGAGGGGACACGGCGGCGGTGGTGCCTAACCTTATCGGTCTCCCAATGGAGACAGCCGTCAAACGGCTCCTTGATGCCGGGCTCAATATCAGGCTTTCGGGAACTGTGAATTCGCCCGCAGGCACGACGTCATTCCCGAAGGCTGCGAGGCAATCAATCCCCGCGGGAACATCGGTTCCGAAGGGAACCTCGGTCACGGTGGAATTTCTCTATGACGATACGGAATAATAAGAAAGGGGACAAAACCCATGAAGCTATCCGAACTCCTTTACGAGGGGGAATACAAAAGTCGATATTCCCCCGAAGCGATCGAGATCACACGCATCGTTTCCGACACGCGGGCACTCGAGCCACATTGCCTTTTTATCTGTCTTAAGGGGGCAAGATTTGACACGCATACACTCATAGAAAGGATCGGGGAGGCAGGGGCTTCCGCCATCCTCGCAGAGCAGGATGCGCTCATTCCCGAGGGGATCACGGTGCCCGTCTTCCTCGTCGAGAGCACACGGCGCGCGCTTTCCTTTGCCTTCAGCCGCTTTTACGGGTGCCCCGAAAAGCAGCTCACGATGATCGGAGTCACGGGTACCAACGGGAAAACCTCCACCGCGACCATCCTTGCCTCCATTCTGACGAACGCCGGATACCCGACAGGCCTCATCGGCACCGCCGAATGCGTATACAACGGAAGTCTCTATACTCTACCGAGGGAAAAGGACGGCGATACACGGCTACGGACAATGACAACGCCTGATCCCGACATTCTGTACCCAATCCTCCGAAAAATGGTGGATGAAGGGGTGACGCATGTCGTCATGGAGGTATCCTCGCATTCACTGGCGCTTGAAAAGGTGAGCCCCATTCGTTACCGGGTCGGCATCTTCACCAATATTTCGCCGGAGCATATGGATTTTCACGGTACGATGGAGCGCTATCTTGAGGCAAAAGCCGCCCTTTTCCGCCAATGCGAGGTGGGTATCTGCAATGCCGATAACGAGTATGCCGCGGCCCTGATCGCGCGGTCCACCTGCAACATCAGGACGGCAGGGGTGGCCTTTGCGGCTGATGTGCGCGCCACCGATATCCGTCTTTTAGGGGCAAAGGGAATCCTATACTGCTATACGGCACCCGGAATGCGCCTGCGCGTGCGCTCTTCCCTGCCCGGGAGCTTTTCGGTCTACAATTCACTCTTAGCGCTGACGGCGGCGATAGAGCTTTCCGTGCCGCCCCTGACCGCGGCCGAGGCACTGGTACGGCCTATCGCCGTCCCCGGGCGCCTTGAGCGCGTAGAGCTCGGCAGGGACTACGGCTTTTCGGTCTTTATTGACTATGCGCACACCGAGGCGGCTCTTCGCGCGCTGCTCGTGACGGTGCGTGCCTTTTGCACCGAGGGGGAACGGATCGTGCTTCTCTTTGGCTGCGGCGGTGACAGAGACAAGACAAAGCGTGCACCTATGGGGCGCGTGGCTGAGGAGCTTGCCGACCGCGTGATCGTAACCTCGGACAACAGCCGCACCGAGGATCCGCAGGCGATCATCGACGACATTCTTTCGGGAATGCGGGATAAGAATACAGCTACCGTCATAAAAAGCCGACGGCGTGCCATCACCGAGGCAATCCTTGGGGCAAGGCCGGGCGATATTATTCTTCTCTGCGGCAAGGGGCACGAGACCTATGAGATCGGCCCCGCAGGGGTGCGGCATTTTGATGAGCGCGAGATCGTCAAAAGCGCGCTTGAAAAAAGAAAAAACGGAGATACTGAGAATGAGAATTGACCTTGCGTTTCCTATGACGCTGAAGGAAATAAGAAGGGCGGTCGGCGGTATCGGAGAGATCCGTGACGACTGTACGGTACGTACAATATCGACCGACACACGGACCTTGCGCCCCGGCGATCTTTTCGTGGCGCTCCACGGTGAAAGGAACGATGGGCACCGCTTTTTGGAGACCGCCGAAGGAAAAGGGGCGGTCGCCTGCCTTACCGAGGTCGCAAGGGAGGGATCGATCACCGTCGGGCATACGCACGGTGCACTCCTTGCGCTTGCCGAGCATTCGTTGCGCTCGCATCGGGTGCGCGTTGTGGCAATTACGGGGAGCATGGGAAAGACGAGCACCAAGGAGGCAACGGCGGCTGCACTCGCCCCCGCCTTCCGTGTGTATAAGACGGCGGGGAACGAGAACAATGAGCTGGGGGTTGCCAAGACGGTGCTCTCGCGCCCCGCGGATGCCGAGCTTCTTGTTCTGGAGCTCGGGAGCAATCACCCCGGGGAGATCGCCCCCCTTTCAAGAGCAATTTCACCGGATGTCGGGATCCTTACCGCCATCGGCTCGGCGCATATCGGGGCCTTTGGGAGCCGAGAGGCAATCCTTGCCGAAAAAGCAAGCATCACCGACGGGATGGCGGACGGATGTCTCATTCTTTCAAAAAACGACCCCTACCTCTCCTCCCTCTCATCGCATATCCCGATCCTCAGCGTTGCCATTGAGGAGGAGGCCGACCTTGTCGCAAGCGGCGTCTTTTTTTCGCGCTTTGGAACCTCATATACCGCACGGTGGACGGGGGGAGAGCGGCGTGTCTTTCTCCGCGGTGTCGGACGGCCGCGCGTCGGTGCTTCTCTTTTAGCCCTTGCGTGTGCCATGCACCTCGGCGTTCCGGTAGCACAAGCTACCGATGCTCTATTCCGTATGTCGCCGACCGAGGGACGCGGCTCGATCCACGAGGCGGGGGGCGTCCTCCTAATCGACGATGCCTATAATGCCTCCCCCGAGGCCGTGGAGGAGGGGCTGAGACTTCTCCTCGGCCTCGCTCCCGCACGGCGGCGCACCGCCGTCCTCGGTGATATGCTGGAGCTCGGCGATGAGAGCGCGGCACTTCACCGAAGGATTGGTCGGCTTGCTGCGCAATACGCGAGCTCACTGTATGCCTTCGGTGCATATGCCGAGGAGATCGCCGAGGGGGCACGTGAGGGAGGGATGGCAAAAAAGGAGATCCATGTCCACCAAGATAGCGATCGGTGTAGCGCGGCGCTCCTCGGCTCGCTTTCGGACGGAGATGCCGTTCTCGTCAAGGCCTCGCACGCGCTGGGCGGAAAACGGATCGTAGAGGCGATCCTCGGACGTGGGCGGTACGAAGCATAAGAGAAGCATAAGAAAGGATATAGCATGTCATACGCGCTTTTTTTCCTACTCACCTTTTCCCTGACCTTTGTTCTGACCGCCGTAGCCACAAGGATCCTTTTACCGATCCTCCGTCGCCATCATGTCGGCCAAAGGATCCTCGAGATCGGCCCTGCCTGGCATAAGACAAAGGAAGGCACGCCGACGATGGGAGGCCTCGGCTTTATCCTTGCGACATGCTTTTCTCTGCTTGTCGCGGGAGCACTGTACGCCGAAAAGCTCCCTGCTCTTTTCTGGCGACCGCTCCTCCTCACGCTTCTGTATGCGCTGGCCAACGCCACGGTGGGGATCGCGGATGATATGACGAAATATAGACGGAAGCAGAATGAGGGGCTCACCCCACGACAGAAGCTGATCCTGCAGGTCACCTTCTCGGCTGCGTATCTGCTCCTCTTGCGACTGTACGGACACATTGATACCAGCCTTTATATCCCCTATCTCAACACCGTATGGGAGCTTGGGGGGCTTTACTATTTTTTTGCGATCTTCCTTTCGGTGGGGATGGTAAACTGTGTGAATCTTTCGGACGGAGTGGACGGCCTTTGCTCGGTAACAAGTCTCGCCCTCGGGGCCTTTTTTTCCGTAGTTGCCACACGTCTTGGAGAGGTACCGGCCTTCCTTTCAGCTACAGCTATGACCGGGGCGGCGCTCGGCTTTCTCCTCTTCAATCGGCACCCTGCCCGTATCTTTATGGGTGACACCGGCTCGCTCTTCCTCGGAAGCCTCGGCGTTGGTTGCGCCTTCCTACTCGGGAATCCCCTCATTCTCCTCGTTGCGGGCGGCGTTTTTGCTTTTGAGGGGGCAAGCGTGATCCTGCAGGTAGCCTATTACAAGCTGACAAAGCGTCGGCTCTTCCGTATGGCTCCCTTCCACCATCATCTTGAAAAGCGCGGATGGAGGGAGAATAGCATCGTTCTTCTCTTCCTTATCGTCTCGCTCATCCTTTCGGTCATTGCTTTCCCGGGGGTGGGATAATGAAGGGGGGAAAAATAAAAGCCCTCATAAGCCGACGCGAGGTGGGACGCATCGACCGTGCACTCCTTCTGCTGATCCTCATTCTTATCGCAATCGGCTCGGTGATGGTGGCCTCGGCGAGCTATGCCTATGCAGAATCACGCTATAACGATGCCGGATATTTTACAAGAAAGCAGATCCTGTTCGTAGCGCTCGGGTTACTCGTGATGGCGTTCACCTCGTACGTTCCTGCACGCTTCTGGCGACGGTCAGCACCGGCGCTGTATCTCGCGACCGTTCTCCTTCTCCTCTGTACGCTGGCCTTTGGTCTGACAGGGAACGGTGCCCAACGGTGGATCGCCATCGGTCCCCTCACCTTCCAGCCCTCGGAGCTTGCCAAGCTGACGCTCGTCCTAATGCTCGCCCTATATTTCGACGCGCATCGCGACAAAATGGCAAAGAAGCCGGGAGGAGGATGGAAATACGGGATCCTGTATCCGCTCGGGATCACGGGACTTTTCTGTATTCTCGTCGTTCTCCAACGCCATCTCTCGGGTCTTATCATCATTGCCTCGATCGGGCTTTGCGTAATGTTTCTCTCGGGCTCCTCGACAAGGATCCTTGGCCTTCTTTGCGCTCTCGGAGGTCTTGGCGTTGGAGTATTGGCTCTGACGCTGGAATACGCCCGCGAGCGCATTACGGTTTGGCTGGATCCTGCGGCCTATCCCCTTGAGGGCGGCTGGCAGACTCTCCAAGGGATGATGGCGATCGGCTCGGGCGGCTTTTTCGGCCTGGGACTTGGCAAGAGCCGCTTAAAATACAGTTGGGTCTCGGAGCCGGCCAATGATTTTATTTTTACCATTACCTGTGAAGAACTCGGATTTCTCGGCGCGTCTTTCATCCTATTTCTCTTTTTCCTTTTTATAAGACGAGGCTACCGCATCGCGCTCGGCAACGGGGACGGCTTCTCAAGGACCGTGGCCCTCGGCATTACGACCAAGGTCGCCATTCAGGTCTTACTTAACGTCGCTGTTATCACAAACACCATTCCGAACACGGGGATCTCACTCCCTTTTTTCAGCTACGGGGGAACGTCACTCCTCATGCTTTTCCTTGAAATGGGGATTCTGCTCTCGATCTCGCGGCGTTCGACGCTTTCCTATCGGTAGCACCAATACGCCCTTGGCAATAAAAGCTGCGTGTATTGCCGTAGCTCACCCTAAAAAGGATAGGAGGATATATGAAGATCATACTGACGGGCGGCGGTACGGCCGGCCATGTAAATCCGGCGCTTGCCATTGCCGAATCCTTCCAAAAGAATTTTCCGGACACCGAAATCCTTTTTTGCGGGACGAGGAACGGTATGGAGAAGCAGCTGATAACAGCCGCAGGGTACGACTACCGCGTAATCAATGCCATGGGGCTTTCGCGATCCTTCTCGCTCAAGAACCTGCGTGCACTTTTCCTTGCCTACACCTCACCGAAAAAGGCGAAGCGGCTCCTCTCAGAATTTTCGCCCGATCTTGTTGTGGGGACGGGAGGCTACGTGTGCTGGCCGATGCTCTCTGCCGCCGCTTCCCTCGGTATCCCGACCGCCGTTCACGAGTCGAACGCCGTCCCGGGGCTCACCGTGCGACGGCTTGCAAAGAGAGTCGATCTTATCCTTCTTAATTTTCGGGAGACGGCCGAGCATTTACCACGGGGAGCAAGAACGCTCCATGTCGGCAATCCGCTGCGGAGCGGCTTCTCGTCGATAACGAGAGAGGAGGCGCGTCGACGGTTGGGAATCCCTTCGGGAGCCAAACTGACCGTTTCCTTTGGAGGGAGCCTCGGGGCGGCTGCGATCAATAATGCCGTGCTGGATATTTTTGAGGGGTACACGCTTGCGGATGAAAATGCCTATCATATCCATAGCTCGGGAAGCCGCTATGCAAAGGATATGACGGAAAGAATACAAGCTCGATTTGGCGCTTTGCCGGAAAGGATCGACGTGCGTGAATACCTGCATGAGATGCCCGTCCTGATGGCGGCCGCCGACCTTCTGATCTGCCGATCGGGCGCGATGACAGTGACCGAGCTGGCCCTGTCAAGGCGAGCCTCTATTCTCATCCCTTCGCCAAACGTGGCAAACGACCACCAAACAAAAAATGCCGAGGTCTTAGAGTCACTCGGCGCAGCGCTCCTCATACGGGAAGCAGATCTCGAGCAAACAAAACTTTCCAAAGCCGTAAGAGATCTGCTTTGCGACGATTCACGACGAGCCGCTATGGAGGCGGCGGCCGAGGGGTTTGGCTTCAAGGACGCCAACCGCCGTGTTTTTGAAGCACTGTTGCAATTGCTGAAAGAAAAGGGGAGAAAAAATCGAAGGCAATAGAAAAGGACGGGAGAATAGACTCCCGTCCTTTTTACATATGGATGGAATTATTCGGCAGGCTCGGTGCTCTCAAGCTCCTTGATAAGCCCCTCCTCAACGAGGGTCTTGGTATCACGGTAGGCATAGGAGGACTGATAATCGAGATCCTGGGTCTCTCCTCTTTCGATCTCATAATTCGCCATCATCTCGGAGACGAGGAACTTTGCCTTGCGAAGACCAAGATCGCTCTTGATGCGGATCATCATAGGAACCTTGGCATACGCGTTGGTGTCGCCCTTATCCACCTGGTGATACTTCTCTACCTCATAGGCACCCGGATCAAGCGCCAAATAGACACATAGGCTCTTACCGCGGACGACCAGCTTAGCAAGCTGAAGACGGCCGCGATTGAAGGCATCGTGCTTCCAGCTGATGCGCGACTTCACGAGGTTGTAGGAAAGAAGCTCGTTCTTGATCGCCGAATAGTAGGTCTTCAAGGTATCGGGAGCCTGAACAACGCGGGCCGTGAAACTACGGCTGTAACGGATGATCATGTGGAAGGTGCGACCGTTCACGATGACCTCGCGGATCTCGCTCTCCTCCTCCTCGTCATCGCTATCATCGTCCAAAGGAGCGGGCTCGACAGGAGCAGGAGCAGGCTCCTCGACAGGGGCGGGCTCCTCAGTGGGAGCGGGGGCAGGCACGGGCTCTTCCTGAGGAGCGGCCATACGGGCGGCTTCGCGCTCAAGCGCCTCACGGATGATCACCTGGATCTCAGGCTCGCCCGGCGCTCTCTCGATGGGAGCAGCACTCTCGGCCGGTACCATGCTCTCAGCCGCCGGCTCCTCGGGAAGCTCGATCTTAGCAAAGAAGAGCATGCTCTTGGCCGTCATACGGCAGGTGGCGGGGGCCGGATGCTTCATATTTTTATCGCTGTACCACGTATCGGGGCAGATCCTTTCCTTACCGCTGACGGCCGAAAGGGAGGCAGGCGAAAAGCGCTGATAGACCTTGACTGCATAAACCGTAGTACCGAGATTCGTCACACAATGTATGTATCTCTTGCGGAGGAAAAGCAAGCAGGGCCAAACAAGAAGCACCGCAAGAGCAACAGAAACCGCCAGGAAAATGGCAGCGGCAACATTAGGCGCAAGCAAAACCCCTGCAAGAAGCAGGAAGAAGCCCGTGAAGGAGGTCGCGGGGGTGTAGGACTCTGCCGTGGCATCCGCCCCAAGAACCTCAATGAAGAACATCACGGAGAAAAGGACCGCAAGGATCCAAAGAGCGACGTGGAAGGTAAGAAGAAACCGTCTGTACCCATGACCACCGTCTACATTTTTCGCATAGGTCTTTACTAACATAGTTGCCCCTTTCTTTACGGTACGCACGCCTCAGAGCGGGAGCGCACACACTTGTATATGTACAATATACCACAGATTTTTATTTATTTCAATAGGAATGCGTGTGTTTTTTTTATTTTTTTTGTTTTCACACTTTTTTCGACGTTGCGAGTGCAAATGTCGACAACAACACTTTACATTTGCGTTCTTTCAAAAAAAATCCCTTATATCTCTTGCTTTTTTCCTAACGGTCAGTTATAATTTAAATGAAATCTTTGCTTTCCGAAAGGAGTATCTCCATGAAATTCATTCTTGGTGCAGACTTAGTTCCTACCAGTCTCTCCGAGCCCTTGTTCGTTGCCGGTGATACCGAAAAGCTCTTCGGAGATTTTCTCCCGCTCATTAAGAGCGCCGACCGTTTCATCGTCAACCTCGAGTGCGCGCTGACCGAATCTAACAATGCCATCAAAAAGTGCGGGCCGAACCTCAAGGCATCGCCCGCATGTGCCGATACCCTTGTCAAGCTTGGCGTCACCGACGTTATGCTCAGCAACAACCACACCTTTGACTTTGGCATCGAGGGGCTTCGTGACACGATGGCAAACCTCGAGCGTGTAGGACTTCCCTACACCGGCGTTGGCGAAAATGACACCGACTCGCGTAAGATCTACTACTTCACCGAGGGCGGAAAAAGGTTCGCCATCGTTAATGTATGCGAGCATGAGTACTCCTATGCTCTCCCTGACCGTATGGGTACCAACCCCTACGATCCTTACCTGACGATGCATGACATCCGTGAAGCGAAGAAAAATTCCGATATTACGATCGTCATCTACCACGGCGGTAAGGAACACTGCCGTTACCCCTCGCCCCGTCTCTACCGTCTCTGCCACGAGATGGTCGAGTGCGGCGCCGACGTCGTTATTACCCAGCACAGCCACTGTATCGGCTGCTATGAGCAGTATGAGGGCAGTCACATCGTCTACGGCCAAGGCAACCTCCACTTTGTTAAGCCGCACACCATCAAGGGGTGGTACACCAGCCTGCTGATCGAGATGGACATCGAGGATGACATCAAGCTCACGTTCCACCCCATGGTCATACAGGATACCGAGGGGGGCGTTAAGCTCGCTGTCGGCGAGGAGGCTGATGAGATCATGAACAGCTTTGCCGAGCGCAATGAGGAGTTGAAGAATGGCAAGTGGATGGACGGCTGGATCGCCTTCTGTGAGAATTGCCAGCACTATAAGAACGGCCTTGCCAAGTCTTTTGAGCCCGACGCGAACGACAAGCAGAAGGAGGGCTTCCCTCATTATCTCGACTGTGAGGCTCACCACGACGTCATTTCCTATCATTATAAGACCTGGAACCACACCAACGAAAAATAATATCAACGCAAAAAAGCACCGCCATATAGAGTGGCGGTGCTTTTTTGACATCAGACGGTATTCCGACGGTGGGTCCCGTCAACGGATCAAGGATCGCAGGACACGGTCAGGATCCGACTCCCGATAGAGCTCGGAGGCATAGGAAAGTAAGGCCTCTGCGTGGTTTTGGACAGTACCCGCGATCACCGCACCGTAAAGCGCCTCAAGAAGCGCGCCGAGGTGGGGGCCCGAGGGCACGCCGATCGACTTCAGCTCGCGCCCGCCGATCGCGAGATCGGAAAGGCGGTAGGGAGCGCCTGTGCGAAGGATCTCGGCCACCAGACGCGTGGCGGCAGAATCGTCATAGCCGAGCGCGGAGCGCAAGCGAAGGGCGCCGGTGACAGCGATCTCGCCCTCCCGGCGCAAAAGACGGCAAAGAACGGGGCGTTCGGCTGTTATGGGAGCCGTAGCAAGGCGACAAAGGGCAAGTGTTGCGTCCAGCGTAGCTCGGTCGATGCGGAGCCGAAGGAGTGCCGCCTCGGCCGACTTGACACCGCTTCCAAACAAAAGTGCGGCAAGGCGGATCGGAAGGGTATCAGGCAATTCGTTAAGGGCAGGATGCGGCGAAGCCTCAGGCAAGACCTCAGAAAGCACCTCACGGTAGTCCGAAAGGATACGCAGTGCTCCCTTGCCGAGGACAAGACGAAACAGCTCCTCTCGAATTCGCTCGGCCGCCACGAAGCGGACGGTATGTGCCATTGCTCGCACAGCGGCCGCGGTTTTCCCCTCGATCATGTAATCGAGGGTGGAGGCAAAGCGCAGGACACGGAGGATGCGGAGAGCGTCCTCGGTAAAACGGCGCTCAGGATCACCGACCGCGCGAAGGCACTGCGCCTTAAGGTCTCCCCTGCCACCGAAGGGGTCAACAAGCCCACGGCGAGGCGAATAGGCCATGGCGTTGACGGTAAGGTCGCGCCGGGCGAGATCCTCCAAGAGCGAGGGGGTGAAGCTCACGGAATCGGGGCGACGGCGATCGGTATAGTCACCGTCGACGCGATAGGTCGTCACCTCGATCGGATCACCGTCAAAAAGAACCGTCAGGGTACCGTGGCGGAGGCCGGTCTCGACTGTGCGGACATCAGAAAACACGCGTTGCATTTCGGTGGGGAGCGCCGAGGTGGTAATGTCAAAATCATGCGGTGCGGTACCGCACAGAAGGTCGCGCACGCTACCGCCGACAATATAGGCCTCAAAGCCGGCAGCCTCGAGGCGGTCGATCACGCCGACGACCGACGCCGGCAAAGCAAAATTCTGCATCCTACACCTCACTGCGAATGTGGCAAAGAGCGCAAAAGCGCCCGCCGACGGCGATAATCGGGAAGGTACTGCGCTACGATAGCATAAAAGCGCGGGGAATGGTTCATTTCGCGGCGGTGAGCCAGCTCGTGGACCACCACGTAGTCGATGACCTCCTCGGGAAATTCGAGAAGGCGGAAGGAAAAACAGATCTTACCGCGCGAGTTGCAGCTACCGAAGCGGTGGCGCGCCGAGGTGATCGAGACGCCGGCATAGTCAACCCCCATGCGGGCGGCCCACCGGGCGGTTCGCTCGGGGAGGTCGGCCTTTGCCAGACGGCGGAGAGACTTTTCTTCCTCCGGGGTGAGGGGAGGGCGCTGACGGGATAAGACCTTCGGAAGGTGGCTGTCGACCCAGGTGCGGTGCTCCTTGGCAAACGCAGCGATCTCACTGTCCCTTGCCGCATGCGGCGCGCGAACAAGGATCTCGCCCGACGGAGTGATCTCAAGCGCCAGCGTGCGGCGCCCCGAGCGTATAACACGGTACTGCATCGACCATCCTCCTCCCTTTTTTCTCTATTATACCATACGGGAGGGGATTTTTCCATTAAAATCCGAAAAAAGTATGCTCGTCTTATGGGGCAACAGGGGGCCAAGTGAGCAAGCCGAGGGGGTCTTGCAGCTCGGGTCCCAAATACGAGGCATTGAACTGACGGCCATCCGCGGTCGGACTCAGGCCAATATAGTCGCCCCTGGGCACAGTGGACATAAAGTAGGGCTCGGTCGGAGAGAGCGAGGGCCTGGCATCGCCGAGGGGACGGTACACATACTGGGCATCGAGGACAGGGACGGCACACGGAAAGCGACGGTCGAGAATGCGAAGAAGACCACGGCGCACAAGCGGTGTATCCCCGGCGTATGCAACTGAAAGGGGGACGCCGTTAAGCTCGGAGACCACGCCACCCTCCTCGGCACAGAGGACGCCGACATGACACTCACAGGGGTTCTTCGGAAGAGTGGCGGCCGTGAACCAGCCAAGGACACTGCGGTCGCCGCGTGGATCCGAAAGACAATCGACCGTCAGAAGGCCACCGCCATCACGGCAATAGCGGCATTGATGAACACCGCTTGAAAGTGGGAATTCGGTCAAAGCAGCACCGCCCGCGGCAATTGGCCCATGAAGCTCGCCCATCACAGCATTGAAGACGGCAAGCTGAGGCTTGCCGCCAATCGAGGCGTTTCCGTCCTCCGCCCCACACCAGACGCCGAACAGGTAGTAGGGGGAATAGCCGACAAACCACTTATCCCTCCCCTCGGTGGAGGTGCCGGTCTTCCCCGCTACCGGGATATGACCGGGGAGATAAACGCCGTTCGCGGTCCCCCCCTTGACCACTCCTTCGAGCAGCTTAGTCATAATAGACGCCGTCTCGTGCGAGAAGGCATGGTGGGATTCTCGTTCATTTGCAAGCAAAAGTTTACCTTCTTTATCATATACAGCGAGGTACGTGCGTCCTTTTTTATAGGTGCCGTCATCCGAAAGGGGGGTGTAGGCCGAGGTAAGCTCACGGACAGAGACACCATACGTGAGCTGCCCGAGGGCGAGAGGAGCGTCACCGAGATCGGTGAGAACAGTACCGCTGTCCGTTACCTCACGGCGAACGAGCGTCGTAATGCCGAGGGTATTGGCGAGGACATCGTAGGAGCGTTCCTTCCCAAGGAGGCGCAGGACCTTCACCGAAACGGTGTTCTTCGAGGTGGCAATAGCTGTGCCGAGATTCACAAGACCGTGGTAAACCTCGGGAGAGTTTTTCGGCCAAGGGCGGAACTCCTTGCCGAGAAAATCGACGGGGACGTCGTCAAAAACGCTGGCCGAGGTAATCAGGCCGCCGTCAAGCGCGGGGGCATAGACCGAGAGCGGCTTCAGCGCTGAGCCGGGGGTATGAGGCGAGGTGGCATGGTTGAAGAGCCGGTTACCGTCCTTACTTCCGGCCGCACCCACGATGCCAAGCAGATCGCCGTTTTTGGGGTCAATGACAACCCCCGCATACTGCATGCCCCCTGCGGCAGAAAGCCCGGCGAAGGTATTCTCCATAACTTCCTGAACCGCGGGGTCGGCAAGGGTATAGATCTCAAGACCGCCACCGTAGACAAGGCGCAGGGCGGTGGCACGGCTGTAGCCTGCAACGTCACAAAGATCGCGGAGCACGTCGTCGATCACAGTCTCGGTGTACCAGGAATGCACCGCCGCAGGGTCGGTCTTCGGTGTTTTTTGAAGCTTTGGGTCCTCGCGGAGTGCCGCCAGGTAGGCCTCCTGCGTAAGCATCCCATGCTCGTGCATTTGCTCGAGCACCGTATCTCTGCGCGCGCGGTTTGCCGCGGGATGCTTCAGGGGATCGTAGCGAGCGGGGGCGTTGATGACTGCGGCGAGCACAGCACATTCGGCATTGGTCAGCTCGCTCGGAGCTTTGCCGAAATAGCGCTCGGCCCCGGCACCGACACCGACCGAATTCTCGCCCATCGGGACGATATTAAGGTAAAGCTCTAAGATCTCCTCCTTGGTAAAACGGCGCTCAAGCGCCACAGCACGGGCCATTTCACGCACCTTGCGCCAGGCGGTAGACTCGTTATCGCCGCTCATGTTCTTGATGAGCTGCTGCGTGATGCTGGAGCCGCCAAAGCGACTGTCAAAGTGGAAAATATGATTGAGGGCCGCCTTGCACGTTCGGTACCAATCGACACCGTCATGACGAAAAAAGCGGTGATCCTCCACCGCAAGAAAGGCGGCTTTGAGGTTGTCGGGAATGTCGGAATACTCGGTCCATATCGCGTTCTCTGTGCCCACGATCCGCTCGCTCTCCCACTCCCGGGCCGAGTAGATCTCGCTCCCGCGATCGGCATTGTAATAGAGCCGCGTGGTACGCGAGCCGCGCGACGCCTCAAAAAGGGCGGCGTCTGCTGCCGGGTCGATGATGATGGCCAGATACAAAGCAACTCCTCCTGCCAAAAGCAAGGGGAGCGACAAAAGAGAGAGGACGATCGCAAGCAGGATGCGCCGCCGTTTTTTGTTTCCTTTTTCTTTCTTTCTCATAAAAAATGAAAGGGGCACTCCTCTTTGCGGAGTGTCCCGAAAACCTCGCATACGGAATCAAAGACAGTATGCGTTCTGCACAGGAATTTACTCTTTTCCGAGTAGAATTACCAAATTTTTAGGATAAATGACATGGTGAAGATAGAGCCCATCAGGCGGTGCGGTCATCCCCGCAAGCGTGCGGTCGCGCCCTTCGATGGTTACAGGGATCGAGGCGGCCTCGCGGCGGCCGGCACCGATCTCAAAAAGGGTGCCCGTAATGATGCGCACCATATTGTAAAGAAAGCCGTTGGCGGTGACCGACACCGTGACCTCGTTGCCTTCTCTTGTCACCGAGAGATCGGAGATCGTGCGCACACGGTCCTCGATATCCGACTCGGCGCACATGAACGACGTAAAATCGTGAGCACCGAGGAAGTGTGCCGTCGCCTCCTGCATCCGTGCAAAGCCCCCGTCGGTAAGGCGGTAGGGCATCTGCCACACGCGCCCGACGAGAAAGGGGTCGGGGAGGCTGCCGTAGCGCATCCTGTAATGATATTCCTTGCCTAGGGCATCGTAGCGCGGGTGGAAGCCCACGGGTGCCTCGATGGCAAAATTCAGAGAAAGGTCGCCAGGGAGATATTGAAGGATGGCGTGCGGAAGCGCTGACGGAGGAACGGCAGGAGCCCCCTCCGAGGTTGGCTCGACCGTCAGATAGAATTCCTCGGCATGGACACCGCTGTCGGTACGGCTGCAGCCCGTAATCAGGCAGGGACAGCCGAAGAGCTTCTCGGTCGCTTTATGGAGATCT
Organism: Eubacteriales bacterium; assembly: GCA_045586345.1. Lineage (GTDB taxonomy): Bacteria > Bacillota > Clostridia > Oscillospirales > CAG-272 > UBA1740. The sequence goes on along the minus strand of JAZNAD010000051.1, from coordinate 3,434 downwards.
CCTTGCACAGTGCGCCCGTTCTTCTGCACCTGAAAGCCGCAAAAGCGAGTCCCGTCATAGCGGATACGGGCAAGATACCTCATACCCCACCTCCCATCGAGATCTTGGTGGGAAGGTAGATGTTACCGAGGATCACGAGGGCGAGGCAAATGACGAAGAAGAGGAGGAAGAACCAATCCCGCGTACGGTACTTCATCCTGTGGAGACGGGTGCGCCCCGCACCGCCGCGGTAGCAGCGGCATTCCATCGCCGTTGCCAGCTCGACCGCACGGCGGAAGGCAGAAACAAAGAGCGGAATGATGATCGGAACAAGCGCGCGGATGCGGCGGAAGAGCGAGCCCGACGAGAAATCGGCGCCACGCGCCTTCTGCGCGCACATAATGCGATCGGTCTCCTCGACAAGTGTCGGGATAAAGCGGAGCGCGATCGTCATCATCATCGCAAAATCATAGACGGGAATGCGAAGATAAGTAAGGGGGTGGAGAACTCGCTCAAGCGCATCCGTAAGCGTGGTAGGGGTGGTGGTATAGGTCAGGAAAATACCCGTCGAGATCACAAGGAGAAGGATGCGGAGTGCCAAAAGAAAAGCGCGCACGAGCCCCTCATAGTATACCTCAACACGGAACCAATTGAATATGGGAAGTGAAAACAGGGGATCGCCCTCCCCTTTTGTGAGGAAGGCCGAGATAAAGACCGTCGCAAAAAGAACGAAGATCAGAGGACGCAGACCACCGAGAATGATGCGGAGCGGAACGCCGCAGAAGGCGATGAGCGCGAAAACCAGCACGGTGAGAAGCAGGAAGCACCATAGGCTCTGGGCACAAAAGAGCGCAACGATAAGAAGGAAGGCCGAGAAAAGCTTGATGCGGGGGTCGATGCGGTGGAGCAAGGAATTCCCTTCAAAATATTGGCCGATGGCAATGTCTTTCATTCCCCCACCTCCCTGCCGAGGGTGCCGAGGAGAGCGATCTTCAGCGCCTCCACGGTATAGATGTCGTCGCGCAGCTTGATACCGCGGCGGCGAAGGGCGTTGGCGATCTTGGTGATCTCGGGGATATCAAGGCCGATGGCCTCCATCTCCTCTGAGCGTGAGAAGACCTCGGATACCGTTCCCTTCATGTAGATGCCTGCGTTGTTCATGACCACGACGTCGTCACAGTAATGCGCCATATCCTCCATGCTGTGGCTAACAAGGATCACCGTCGTTCCGCTTCTCTTCCCATACTCCCAAAGCCCGGAAAGAATCTCGTGGCGACCGCGCGGATCAAGCCCCGCTGCGGGTTCATCAAGGATGAGCACCTCGGGACGCATGGCGATGACACCTGCGATAGCGACGCGGCGGCGCTGACCGCCCGAAAGGTCGAAGGGGGATTTCTCAAGCAGTTCCTCCCCGATACCGACAAAGGCGGCCGACTCGATCACGCGGCGCTCTATCTCGCCCTCGTCAAGACGCATATTGCGCGGACCAAAGCCGATATCCGAGCGCACGGTGGCATCGAAAAGCTGATATTCGGGATATTGCATGACAAGGCCGACACGGAAGCGCACCTTGGCGATTTCCTTCGGCTTTGCCCAGATATCCTCACCGTCGAGAAGGACCTTGCCCGAGGACGGGCGGAGAAGCCCGTTGAGCATTTGGACAAGAGTGGATTTTCCCGAACCCGTATGACCGATGACACCGGTGATGTGCCCACGCTCAAAGGAGACGTCCACATTGGAAAGAGCGGCGGTGGCAAAGGGGGTCTTGGCATTGTAATCATAAGAAACGCTTTGCAGCTCGAGGATCGTACTCATGCCCTCCCTCCCAAAAACAACGTAAGGATCGCCTCGGTGCATTCGGTGACCCCGGTGATCCCTGTGGGCAGGTCAAGCCCGAGCGAGCGGAGCTCGTGCAAAAGCGCCGTCCCCTGCGGAACGTCAAGCCCGGCAGCGCGGAGCTCATCCACGCGGGAAAAGACCTCGGTTGGAGTTCCGTCAAGCAAAACGGCGCCGTCATCAATAACGACCACGCGCCCGGCGCGAGCCGCCTCCTCCATGTAGTGCGTGATGTGGAGGACAGTGATCCCCTCCTCGCGATTGAGCTTTTCCATCGTTTCGATCACCTCGCGCCTCCCTGAGGGGTCCAGCATCGCGGTGGATTCATCAAAAACAATGCAGTCGGGCTTCATTGCGATGACGCCGGCCACGGCCACGCGCTGCTTCTGCCCACCCGAAAGACGGTGCGGCGCGTGGCGCTCGTAGCCCTTCATCCCGACGGCGATCAATGCCTCGTCGACACGGACGCGAAGCTCATCCTGCGGAATGCCGAGGTTCTCTGGACCGAAGGCAACATCCTCCTCGACCGTCGTGGCAACGAGCTGATTATCAGGGTTCTGGAATACCATCCCGACCTTCTTGCGGATCTCGAAGAGCCTGTCCTCCTGCTTATCGGAATCGCCCACGATCCCGTCCGGCGTGATCTCCGCACCGTCAATGAAGAGCTTGCCGGCCGTCGGAAGAAGGATCAGGTTAAGAAGCTTCGCAAAGGTAGACTTCCCCGACCCGTTATGACCGAGGATGGCTACATATTCGCCCTTTTGTATAGTAAGGCTTACATCCGAAAGGGCGGGAACCACGGGAATCCCTTCGCCGTCATCGTAGCTGAAGGACACGTGCTCCGCCCGGATAAAATCACTCATAGGCTACCTCAAAAGACATGACGGACGCTCCCACCGCACGGCAGAGCGCCCCCGGTGCTCGTTACGGGGAGACCCAGCTCCTCGGCCTCCGAGGAGCCGCCGAAGCGCCCCCCGAGGTGAAGGTCGGTCATATACTTCATGGCCGAGACCGAGAGCCCGGTCGTATAGGAATTGAGAAGGAAGAAGAGGGGCGTTTCCGAGAGGACGCCCGAAACGAGAGCAATCAGAGAATCAATGTTCTCCTCGATCTTCCAGACCTCGCCGCCGGGGCCACGGCCGTACGAGGGGGGATCCATAATGACGGCATCATAGCGATTGCCGCGACGGATCTCGCGCTCGACAAACTTCTTGCAGTCGTCGACAATATAGCGGATGGGGGCATCGGCAAGGCCGGAAAGCGCGGCATTCTCCTTGGCGGCCTCGACCATACCGCGAGCCGCGTCAACATGACAGACCGAAGCACCTGCCGAGGCGCACGCGACCGTGGCACCGCCGGTGTAGGCAAAGAGGTTCAGAACCTTGATGGGACGCCCAGCACAGCGGATGAGATCCATCATGAAATCCCAGTTGACCGCCTGCTCGGGAAAAAGGCCGGTATGCTTAAAGCCGGTCGGCTGGATGCGGAAGGTGAGGTGGCCGTACGTAATGCGCCACTTCTCGGGGAGCGAATTCTCACTCCAGGCACCGCCGCCGCTGCGCGAGCGCTTATAGCCGGCATCGGCACGTCCCCAGAGGGCGAGGCGGCGCTCGGTGTGC